>NZ_CP031223.1:987750-1317000 GCF_008973485.1 Psychrobacillus glaciei | reverse complement strand
GAGATAAGCCAAGATCAACTGCAATTTCAGTTTGAGTAGCGCCATAATAGATTCGTTTCGTTAATATTTTCTTTTGCCTGTTATCTAGTTTTTGAAAAGTTTCTTTCACAGTAAAATAAGTGACCCATTGTTCTTCGGATACATCATTATCACATAGTTGATCCATCATATAGATAGCGTCTCCCCCATCGCTAAAAATGGGTTCTTGAAGTGAAACAGGGTCTTGTATAGCATCTAAAGATAATAATATATCTTCCACAGGAATATCTAATACTTTCGATAAATCATCTAAGGTAGGTTCATGTAGGTTTTCGTTAATAAATTGTTCTTTTGCTTTCATAGCTTTATATGCGATATCTCTTAAAGATCTAGAAACTCGTACAGAATGATGGTCTCGCAAATGTCGTTTTATTTCCCCAATAATCATGGGTACTGCATACGTTGAAAAACGTACATTATGCTTTAGATCGAAGTTTTCAATTGACTTGATAAGTCCTATACACCCGACTTGAAATAAGTCATCCGCTTGTTCACCGCGATATGCAAATCTTTGGACTAAACTTAATACTAAACGTAAATTACACATAACCAGTTCATCTTTTACCGAATCTTCTCCTGCTTGTAAACGGATAAACAAGGCCTTCATTTGTTCATGGGATAGTAAAGGAAGCTTAGATGTATCAATGCCGCATAATTCAACTTTTGTTCTCGTCATAGATCTTCCTCCGGACTTTTTAATAATTCTTAATCAGTTTGTCCGGTAGTTTAAACTTTATTCGGAATATAGGTTATCCAATTTCACCCATTAGGCAATTGGTTCATTTAACAGCTCTTTTAAATCTAAAATTATTTTTTTCTCTAAGCGGGAAATATAAGACTGTGAAATTCCTAAATGGTCAGCTACTTCTTTTTGCGTCATTTCTTCTTTTCCATTCAATCCAAAACGACATTGCATGATATACTTTTCTCGATTTCCAAGTAGATTTATCGCTTCAAATACATGCTGTCGCTCCATTTTTTTTTCTACATCTTCAATTATTAAATCTTCACTTGTTCCTAAAATATCTGATAAGAGCAGCTCATTTCCATCTGAATCAGAGTTTAATGGTTCATCAAAAGAAACTTCTGATTTCATTCGATTCGTTTTACGCAAATGCATTAATATTTCATTTTCTATACATCTTGAAGCATATGTTGCAAGTTTTATTCCTTTGTCCAAATTAAACGTCTCTACAGCTTTTATAAGTCCGATAGATCCAATACTGATTAAATCTTCAATATTCGTGTTCGTCTGGTCAAATCTCCTTGCAATATAAACAACAAGACGTAAATTACGTTCTATCAATATATCCCTTGCAAATTCATTTCCGTCCATAAAAGCAAGAAGCATTTCTCTCTCTTCTTCTCTTGATAATGGTTTAGGCAGTGATTCATTCCCACCAATATAATGTACTCCACTTCTTCTGAATGAAAGTAACCAAAAATAAATCCGACGAAAAAACTTTAATAGCATTATTCGACACTCCTTTTCTTTAGATGGAAATAGGAAGAGCTATGTAATATCCCATCAGCTCCATGTGGAAATTTATCATGTAGCTTTGTCATGACAATATATCCTTTTGGTAATTCCTGATTATTTACTTTCCAATTGTCATATTTTATTCCAATAACCCACGTTTTTTCTTGTTGAATCGTTGCTATAGGTATTAATCTTAATTTGGTTAAATACTCTTTTGGTAAATTATCTAGTCCAACCTTACGATCGAATTCCCAATTGCTAACCGCTCGAAACAATGATTCGGGAAGTATTTCTTCTAACACTTCAGCTGCTACAAAATGAACTGGGTCATTCGAAAGTGGTTCCTTGCAAACATTACCAGAGTCAATAAAAAGAGTAAGTTCCTTTGCCTCACCAAACAATGTGACATAAGAGGAGTATAATAACTCTCTTTCTGATTGAGCGACGTGAATATGCAGGACATGTTTCGTTAATAAATACAAACCACCAACAACAATTAAAGCAAAATTGACTATCATAAATAGATAGTTGGTATTGCGGTAAAAAGAAGCAATTGCTGTTAGTAAGCCGCCAGCAAAAAGACTTGCAAGTAGCGTAAGCCCTATTGCTTTGACTATTTGCTTCGGTTTACGCCAAAATGCTATAGCAATCATTAGAAAGAAAGATAGAAAAATAGTAATAAAATAGTTAGAAAATGTAACAGTTAATATTCCTGCAATAAGCGCGGCAAGAAACAAATATCTTTTTTTGTTTTCAATCCAGCCAATTTTGTTTGCAAATGCTAATACGGTGTAATTAAAAAAAGTATTGGTTGCAATCATAACTTCTGCATACATAGCTTCCCTCCTTTTGACTAAAGGGTAACATGATTTTTGTAAGAAAATTGTCAAATGAACAGAGTAATTGATTCTTTTTTTACGACATTAATTGCATGAGTTTTAGTTTAGGACATCTTTATAAATCCTAATAAATAATAGAGCATGAAGAAGTGTCATCCGTTTATCCTCTGAGTGGGTCGAAAAGCCACGTCTATTGATTAACCACTTTATTACACAAAATACTTGTAAGGAAAGCATTAAAATCTTCGTTAGAATATGTTTGTTTTCGTTTAGGTTTGGATAAAGGTACAATCTCGAGCACACAGCGTTTTTATTACGCGTTATATAGAACGGTTTTTTTATATAGTGCGTCTTAGTAAACTTCAGCAGGGATTTTCACTACAGGGAGGGCGCTTTCCGCGGGCACGGCTTCAGCCGCTTCCTTCGCAGCGCTCAGTCCAGGGTCTTCAGCTCGCGCTATTACCGCAGGAGTCGCCTCCCTTTCGCTACAATCCAATAGAGCTTGCTAGTTATTCAAAGTCAGTAATTACGAATAAAAAGGGGAAGAATAAATGCTTTTCCAACTAAATATTAAAAGATGCCACAAACATAGTGGTTATTTGTTAGTACGCATTATTGATCGTGCGTCCCATTAATACGTGTCATCCCATTCCAAGTAAACCCATTATACTGAGGGGATAGTCGCGTTCAGTAGCTAGTTTGTTAAGTTCATCCATTTATTTATTGGATTTTTTTAGACAATACTTCATAACATTTAATGGCGAGTAGTGACTGACTAGTTAGCAAATATGGTGGATTGTAGCAGAAGGGCGGCGACTCCTACCGGAGGCCAACAGGATGTTGGTCACGAAGGTGTTGCCACACGATGTGGCGCTTCTAGCCTTCGACCCTCAGTGAGCTAAATGAGATTTCACAACGTACGCGTAGCGGCGGTGAAGGCTCATCGCTCACCCGGCGGAAAGCGTCCGCCATGCAGCGGAAATCCTGGCGGTCACTAAGACGCATTATATCTACAATGCGCTTCTTTGACCACTTTAATAAAGGCGATGCTAGTTTTCATAGATGCTATTAAGAGGTAATTTATTGTTCATTTTGGCTAATCAACAGAACTGTCGAAAAGTATTTTACTCTAACCAAAAAAGCAACCACCAAATTGGTGATTGCTTTGTGAAAACTATTTAGTTTCTTCTTTGACGATTTCTTAAGAAAGTTGGAATATCTAGAGCATCTTCTTGTTGATGCTGTGTATATGCAGGTTGTCTCTCTTGTTGCAATGGTTGTTCTTCTTTTCGTTGTTCACGTACAGGAGCAGTAGTAGCTGCTTGTTGCGTTCTAGCTGTTCCAAAACCAGTACCTCTTGGTTTATTTTGCGTAATTACTTCTTCATTAAAACCAGTTGCAATTACAGTAACGATAATTTCATCTTTTAAATTATCGTTAATTACGGAACCGAAAATCATGTTGACTTCTTCATCTGAGGCAGATGCAACAATATCAGCAGCTTCTTGTACTTCAAATAAACTTAAATTCGATCCACCTGTAATATTCATGAGCACACCTGTAGCACCGTCAATCGAAGTTTCCAGGAGTGGACTGGAAATTGCTTTTTTAGCGGCCTCCGCAGCGCGATTATCTCCACCTGAGATTCCGATCCCCATCAATGCTGCACCTTTATTCGACATAATTGTTTTTACGTCTGCAAAGTCTAAGTTAATAAGTCCAGGTACCGCTATAAGATCTGAAATACCTTGAACCCCTTGGCGTAATACATTATCTGCTTCTCTAAAAGCTTCAAGCATTGGTGTATTTTTGTCTACTATTTCAAGAAGTCGATCATTTGGAATAACGATCAGTGTATCTACGGCTTCCTTCATCATACCAATACCACCGATTGCTTGAGTGGAACGTTTGCGCCCCTCGAATGTAAAAGGTCGAGTAACAACCCCAACTGTTAAAGCACCGATATCACGCGCAATTTGTGCAATAACGGGTGCTGCTCCTGTTCCTGTGCCTCCGCCCATACCAGCAGTCACGAACACCATATCAGCGCCTCTTAAAGCTTCTTCGATTTGTTCCTTACTTTCTTCTGCAGCTTTTTTACCAACCTCTGGATTTGCACCTGCTCCAAGTCCACGAGTTAATTTGCCTCCAATTTGAAGCTTCACTTCCGCTCTAGACATATTAAGGGCTTGGGCATCTGTGTTAACGGCAATAAAATCCACGCCTTGTACTCCATGTTCAATCATACGATTTACTGCGTTATTTCCACCGCCACCAACTCCAATAACTTTGATGATAGCTAATTGGTCTTCGTTCGTTTCAAATTCCAGCATGCTATTGCCTCCTATATTCTTTCAACTATGATAAAGGTTTTGTTATTCAAAAAATTTGTCGAAAAACTTCTTAGCTTTTGTCATTGCACTTTCTTTGTTTTCGTTTATCGAAGTTTGTGTAGTTTGTTTTTGTTTCTTAGGACTAGAAACAACCTCACTTTGTGTCATTTGCGATAAAGCATGACTATTACCAATTTTACCATAGAAAACATCTTCTTTATAGGCATATCTTATAAGACCAACAGCCGTTGTATATTGTGGTTCACGCACGCCAATATAATCAGGTGTATATAGACGCACTCTCGTTTGAAGAATATGTCTTGCAAGCTGACCAATACCTTCTAATTTGGCAACTCCACCAGTAATTACAACACCGCCCGGTAAGTCTTGAAGACCCATTCGGTAAAATTCTTCTAAAATTAGTTCAAATAATTCTTCTAATCGAACACCTATAATTTCGGCAATATAACGCTGAGAATATTGTTCTTTCATATCTGCACCAATAACAGGCACCTCGAAAAGTTCATCATCCGAAGCATCATCATAGAAGGCATGTCCATATTGAAGTTTGATCATTTCGGCTTGGTCCGTAGGTGTTTTCAATACAATCGACAAGTCTTTTGTTATATGATCTCCACCTACTGGGATTACAGCAGTTTTGATTAAATGCCCTTCATTGAATACGGCAATTGTTGTAGAACCTCCACCTATGTCAATATAAGCAGTACCATGGTTTTTTTCATCTTCTGTCAGCGCAAAATAACCTCCAGCTAATGGTTGTAAATAGATTTCTCTTATTTGTAGTCCTGCTCGTTCCACACATCTTAACACGTTATGTAAAATTGTTTTCGATGTAGTCATCATAATTCCGTCCATTTCTAGACGCGTTCCAATCATCCCTCGAGGATCTTTTATTTCATCTAAATGATCGACGATAAATTGCTTAGGGGCAATATTGATAAGCTCTCGTTCTGGAGGAATGGACATTACTTGTGCAGATTCTATTACTCTATCTAAATCTGTATCTGTAATTTCACGATCCTCCCGATTAACAGCCACTACACCTTTGACGTTCTGTATGTTAGCTAAGTTCGCTGGAATACCAAGTACAATTTCATGAATAGACATTCCAATCATTCGTTCAGCTTCACTCACAGCTTTCTTAATTGACTGAACAGTTGCGTCTATATCTACAATAGATCCTTTCCGGATACCATTTGATTTAACATTTCCTACCCCGATTACATGCAGCGAGTCTTCACTCATTTCTCCGATTAATACTTTTATCGAAGATGACCCAATATCTAATGATACGTACAATTCTGATTGATTCAACTCGTGGCACCTCCTAATAACTCTTTATTTATTATTCTATTGTAAAAAACGTATAAAGTCTAAAATTTTCTAAACAAATAGTTAATTTTTCATTTGTTCTATTCAAAATTTCCTATTCACTTTTTCTTTCGGACCATTTAGTTAGTAATAACCGACGTATTACTGCTATATTTTGAAATAAACGAACCCCAAAAGCAAAAATTGCAGCTAAGTATAAATCGACCCCAAGATGGACTCCTAAAAATGCTAATGCAGCTGCTAAAGCAATATTAAAGAAAAACCCAGAGACAAATACTTTATCATTGTAAACATGTTGTAAATGTGCCCTTATACCCCCAAATAATGTATCTAATGCAGCCAATACAGCGATAGATAAATAACTCTCATATATCTCCGGAATTTGAATATCAGTTAGGAGACCCAAGGAAATTCCAAGTATTAGACCTAATAACGGTAACCACATATTATTTTTCTCCTCCTGGAATTTCTAATAGAAATTGTTTACTAATCGCCTGATCATATGCGGCTATTTTTAGATTATTTCCAGGTTGTCCTATTTCTAATTTTAAATTATCAATATAAAAGTCATCCCCAATAGTAGAAGCCTCTAATTGATTATACATTTTTTTAGCATCTTCGAACGTTGAAGTTCCTATTCTGATTAAAAATGGTGCCTTTTTAATGGCAAGATTATTAACCGTTGTTTTGCCATTAACATCTCTTATCGCTGAGGAGTATATCATCCTTTTCCCATCTACTTCAATTGCTTTAGCTTTAAATCGATTTATTTCGTTTATTAAACGGACAAGTAAATCTGGAGATATTCCTTCGATTGGTTGTCCCACTGCGATACTTTCTAAAGACGGCTCAACTTTTATCGTGAGACCTGGTCCGTTAAAAGCTTCTAGGCCAATGTCTTTTTTTAGTAGCATGACTGTATCGTTCAATGCAATTTCTGGACTTTCATTCACCATATTTTCGTATTTACCAAGTGTTTGATCTAGTCCACGAACTTCGGACAATAACTCAGAGTGTAATTCAGTTTCTTTTGCAAGCTCTTGACGAATTGCCCATACGTCCCTTGTGTCCCGGGTTTCTGGACTTTGCACTGTATTATATTGGACAGCTAACATAAACCCAACGATTAATAAAATAAATGTAAACCGAATATAGACGGTTTTTTTCATTATTCGGCCTCCTTCACCTCGTCTAGTTTTTGTCGTCTCTCAAAGCAGGCATTGTTATTTTCCCTTTTTCTTCAACCGTTACTACAATATTATCGCTAGTTAATTGATCCACTACCCCACCGCCAAGATTGACAGAAGCGAGTAATACAGTTGGATCTCCAACCGCCTCAATCGTAAAAGGGGCAGGGAATGTTTTCCCATCAACCGTAATAACAGGACCGGTACAACGGATATAAGAATTCGTCTGTAGCCTTTGACCATTGATAGAAAGAGCTTCAGCACCAGATATTTTTAATTCATTAATGACCTTAAATAAATGACTTTCATGAACAATATAATCATTTGGATTTTCTTGTGAAGGATTATAAGCACCATCCTGTAGAGAAACAGATATTCCTTTACCTTGCGAAGGAATATCGCCAATTAGCAACCGTAACATTTCCGCTTCTTTTACTAACTCCTCTACACTTTTTTCACTACTAGCAAATGACTTTTCATATTTTCTAATATCTTGCTGTTTTGCATTTATTTCTTCTGTTAGCTCTTTATTTCTCTCTTTTTGATGAATCAATTCTTTTTTGTATTTTTCCTGTTCTTTAAAACCAACTGAGTTAGAAGTATTTTGTTCTTTGTCTGCAGACGAAATACTATAGGAGTATGCGAGTATAAATCCTAGTACTAAACTAACTAAAGAAATTAATACCAGTCCTCTTGAAGGAATTCTAAGGAGTTTGCTCTTCTTCAACCTCCGTCGCCTCCTCTTTCACAACTTTTTTATACACTTCTTTATATGGTTGAAAAAAGGAACCTACTTCTAGATCAATAATTCCTTTAACATCTGGATCAAGCTGCGACACAATAGATGGATAAAATTTCATTTTTTTAGAGAAGGATGGAATTATCGCTTGAACTTCGTTTCCATCGTTCATAAAAACTTGGATCGAATATGCATCATTTTCAGTAGGAGTATAATTGATTTGTGATATGGTCATTAATACTTCCGTATTTAAATTTTTCAACTCTTTAATGAGTCTCATTCTAATTTTCTCGTCTTTAAATTCCGAAAAAATTGGACCATCCATTGGAACAACTTGTCCTTCTGCTTTAATATTCTTCCCATTTTCTAAAATTATTAAAAGGTCATTCCCGTTTTCCTGATAACCAATTTTTTTATACTCTTTTACCTTTATATCTACTCCTGTTAACCAATTACGATTAACTTTGGCAGATGCTACCCATTCGTTTTCTTCTATTAATTTTGCAATCTGATTTTCTCTAAAGCTCCACATGGAATCGCCTAAATTTAAAGTACTTTGCTTTATGTACTGTTCATTTGATACAAGAGTTGCTCCAGTAACTCTAATCGTTTGAATTTGGCTATAAGAAGATTGAAAATAAAGCACAACTATTAATGTTGTGACAAAGAGAAAAAGTAGAATGGAAAACTTTTTATTTGTTCTTCTTCGCCTACGTTCTTTTAAAGTTGGAATTCGATCTTCAATATCTATGACTTTTTCCATTCTACCGCCTCCCTTCTTTTTCAGAGTCATTTGCCAAATTTAAGATGATTCCGATTATCCCCCATGTCGTAACTAATGACGAACCGCCATAACTTATAAATGGTAGTGTTACTCCTGTAACGGGAAGTAAACCCGTAACAACTCCCATATTTAGAAAGGTTTGTATAGCTAACAACGAGGTAAATCCAATTATTGTTAATTGTGAAGATCTGGTTTTCACTCGTGTTGCTAATGTAAAGCCCGTCGTAAAAAATAAAACAAATGTGGAAATAACGATGAATCCCCCAATAAAACCTGTTTCTTCTAATAAAATCGAGAAAATAAAATCATTTTGTGGCTCCGGTAAGTATAGAAACTTCTGTCTACTATTCCCGTAACCAAATCCAAACAAACCTGCAGGTCCAACTGCAAGTAACGATTGAATCGCTTGAAAACCAGTACCTAAAGGATCTTTCCAAGGATCTAGAAACGATTGAATACGATCAAGACGATAAGGTGCAGAAGCAATTAATGCAACTAATGCAACAATTCCCGTCATGCCTATCGAGACGAAAAACTTTAAAGGCAAGCCAGCCGCAAATAGAAGAATAAAGGCTGCTACGATTAACACAAATGCAGAACCAAAATCTGGTTGAAGCATGATAAAGGAAACAGGTAAAAGTAAAACAAAGGCGGACTGCGTGTATAGTTTTAGTTTTGACTTTTTTTCATTTCCTAGTGAAAAAGAGAGCATTCCTAATACTGCAATTTTAGCAAGTTCAGCTGGTTGAAAATTCATAAAACCAAGTGAAATCCAACTTTGTGAGCCATTGCGTACAACACCTATTCCCGGAATTAACACACCTATTAAAAATAAAATAGAGAGTATATAAGTGCCGATCCAGAACATAGGGAGCCTTACAAAACTTTTGTTCCGTATAAATAAGGCTCCTAGTATGCCTACCACTAAATAACTTGCTTGTTTAAATGCAAACGGCAATTGATCCTTATAATGCACCTCACTCCAATATGAACCTGCAGAATGGACAAATAATATTCCTATAATAGATAGGAAAAGGACGGACGATAAAAATAAGATGATTCTTTTATCTTTCGATTACTTCATCCCTTCGTTATTCGTTTAAAGCGAGCACTTGTTCAATAAATTCATCCCCACGGTCTTCAAAACTTTCGTATTGATCCCAACTTGCACATGCTGGGGAAAGTAATATGATATCCCCTTCTGCTGATAATTGAACAGCTTTGGCAATAGCTTCTATTAGGTTGCTTACTGGAATAACCGAAGGAATGGCTTGTTGTACACCAAATTCCTGTAGTCGCTCAGCAGTTGCACCATAGTGAATTATAGCCTTCACATTATGTAAGTGTGGAATTAGCTCATCGAAAGAGTGCCCTCTATCTACTCCACCAGCAATCAATACTACCGGCTCTGAAAAACCTTCTAAAGCACTTTTTGTTGCTAGCGCATTCGTTGCCTTTGAATCATTATAAAACTTTCTATTTTGCCACTCTCGAACAAATTGAGTGCGGTGTTTTACACCATGAAAAGAAGTAAGTACTTCCATAATATTTTCTAACGAACAATCCAGTAGAAGTGAAACCGCAGTTGCAGCTAATACGTTTTCTAAATTATGTTTTCCACGAAGTTTTATAATAGACCTTTCAAACAACTTTTCCCCATTCCAATATACATATAAGTCGTCTGCACTTATGCCAACTTCCATTTTTCCACTTACATAAAAAGGAACTTTCTGTGCTTTAGTCTTTAAAGCATAATCAGTTACAATTTTCTGTTCACCATTATAAATAAACCAATCATTCTCATCTTGATTCTTCGTAACATTAAATTTCGCATCTGTATATTCTTGGAAATTAGTATGATAATCTAAATGTGCCTCATATAAATTTGTCAAAACCGCAATTTTAGGTTTAAGCTCTTCTGTCCCCATGAGTTGAAAGGAAGATAATTCCGTTACAATAATATTATCCTCCGTTGCTTTTGTTGCAACGCTACTGGCAACCGTACCAATATTACCAGCTATTAATGGGTGTTTGTTTCCACCTTCTAACATGTCAAATATTAATGTAGTTGTTGTTGTTTTTCCATTTGAACCCGTGATACCAATCATCGGTGCATCGCTTATACGAAAAGCTAGCTCGACTTCTGACCATACAGGAATACCTCTTTTTTTAGCATCTGCAATTACTGGATTCGTATAGGGAATTCCAGGGTTCTTGACAATTAGACTAAACCCCTCATCTAAGAGATTTTCAGGATGACTCCCACAAATGACAGTCATTCCTTTTGAAAGTAGATATTGCGCGTTCTTATTTTGTTCAAAAGGTTTCGAATCATTCACTGTTACAAAGGCACCTAAGTCATGTAAAATCTCTGCTGCAGCTGTACCACTTTTTGCAAGACCTAATACAAGAATTTTCTTATGATAGACTAATGGTAATTGCTTCATTTTATAAAACCTCCAAGAATACAACTATCATTGACGCTAAAAAGCCGATTGCCCAAAATACAGTCACTACTTTTCTTTCAGACCACCCGGAAAGTTCGAAATGATGATGAATTGGACTCATTTTAAAAATACGCTTGCCTGTTGTTTTAAAGCTAATTACTTGTAAAATGACAGACAAAGTTTCCATAACAAAAATGATTCCTACCAAGAGTAATATCAGCTCTTGCTTTACAAGGATTGATACCATCGCTAGTGCCCCACCAAGTGCTAGTGATCCAGTGTCACCCATAAAAACCTTTGCAGGGTTTTTATTGAATAAAAGAAACCCTAAAAGCGCACCAGAGACACTAAAAGCAAAGATGGCAATATCTGTCTGTTCATAAGTAAGTGCGATCACTCCAAAAGTAACGAAGGAAACCGAAGCAGTACCTGACACTAATCCATCTAATCCATCCGACAGGTTAACTGCATTGGAGAATCCAACTAACCAGAATAGAAGAAAAGCTACATAAAATTGGCCAAGTGATATTGCTATTTTTGTAAATGGTATTGCAAGCGTTGTATCAAATGGTCCTAGCTTTAATAAAAAATAAGCAATTACAGAAATAATAATTTGACCAATTAATTTTTGTATAGACGTTAAACCTAAATTCCTTTTTAAAACCACTTTAATAAAATCATCTAAAAACCCAATCAGCCCAAAACCTACCAGTATAAGGAGCAACACCACTGTTTGTGTCGTTAATTTATCAAAGTAAATTGAAATGGCTAGAGTCGATATTATAATAGATGTCATAAATATAAGCCCCCCCATTGTTGGGGTTCCAGCTTTTTTGTGATGAGATTCTGGTCCTTCTTCTCTAATGCTTTGACCAAATTTCATTTTTCTTAAATATGGAATAACAATTGGTGCAAGAATAACCGATAGCAAAAAGCTAAAAATAAGTGTAATAATGGTTGTAGATAGTGTCATAAAAAATCTCCTTAATTGCAATCAACTATCGATGAATGAACTATAGTTAATTATTTAGTGTAGACGTGTATTTTCCCATCAATTGGGATTAAGCTATTTTCTTTTGGCAATTGAGAAAGTATTTCATCTCCATCACCATGCCAAACAATGTGAAATGGATACATGTATTCAGTTATTTCTTTTTTCTTCGTTCCTACTAAGTTTGGCACACGAACTTGTTGGATATCCCCCCAACGGTATTCTTTCTCTAATTGAGCTCCACTACCAGTTACTCCTAGGGAATCCTCAATTATTTGCCCAACTATAGGTGCTGCAATGACGCCCCCAAATTGAGAACTGTGTTTTGGATTATCGATTGCAACATATACGATTAGCTCTGGGTCATCTGCAGGTGCAAAACCAATAAACGATACGATATACTCTCCATCCATATATCTCCCATTCTGTACTTTTTGGGCAGTACCCGTCTTCCCACCGATGCGCAACTGATCTCTGTATGCATTTCGACCAGACCCCTCTGCAACTACATGTTCGAGCGCATCTCGAACCTTCGCTGATGTTTCTTCACTTATTACTTGATGCTTTAACTCAGGTTCCGTACTGGACAATATTTCATTCGTTTCACCATCTAAAATGTTTTTCACAATGTATGGTTTATATAAATATCCTCCGTTTACGGCAGCTGCAACTGCCTGCACTTGTTGTATTGGCGTTACGGATATTCCTTGGCCAAATGATGTAGTGGCGTGTTCAACTGGACCGTAGGCATCTTTACTAAATAGAATACCCGTTGATTCTCCAGCCATTCCAGATCCTGTCGATTGTCCAAAGCCAAATTTTCGTATGTAATCCTGAAGCTTTTCTGGACCTACTCTTCTACCAAGCTCAATAAATCCTGGATTACATGAATTTTCTACTACTTCTAGAAATGTTTGATTGCCATGCCCTTCTCTTTTCCAGCAACGTAGTCTCGCTCCTCCGACCATTGTATATCCTATGTCATTAAAGTGATCTTCTTCCAGGTCAACTACATTTTCTTCTAATGCAGCACTTAATGTAATGATTTTAAATGTAGAACCTGGTTCAAAGGTCATCCAAACTGGTAAATTACGATTATAGATTGTAGAGTCCACTTCTTGATACGCGGCTGGATCGAAATTTGGTGAAGAAGAAAGCGCGAGTATTTCACCATTCTTAGGATTCATTACAATTGCAATTGCCTGCGTGGCTTCATACTTTTCCATTGCTTGTGAAAGTTCTCTTTCCACAACTTCTTGGATTTTCAAATCAATTGTTAATTGTACATGGTTTCCTGTAACGCCATTCTTCCATCCGTCATCAACATGGGGAAGCGGAATACCTTTTGCATCTGTATACATTCGGATTGCTGAGGATTTCCCTTTTAATATAGAGTCGTATTGATATTCTATACCAGCAAGACCTTGAGCATCATAACCAGTGAATCCTAGTAATCTCGAAAGCATATTCCCATGTGGGTAGTCTCGTACATAATCGATGCCTGCATACAAACCTTTTATATTTTTATCTTGTATTTCCATCGCAAGCTCTGAAGAGATGTTCTTTCCTTTTGGTGCGATCTTGATCAAGTAAGCTCTTTTATTTATTTGATCAAATAAATCTTCTGTTTCCATATTAATAAGTGGTGCAATTTGTTGTGCCACTTTCTCTGGATCATCATTTTGGGAAGGCATGTAAAATAATGTCGGAGAGAGCTTATTTCCTACGATCACTTCCCCATTTCTGTCCAAGATATTACCTCGAAGTGAGGCATAAGGCAACTCTCTATCCCAGCTTTCTTTTGCCTTAGTCGTCAATTCTTCAAATTGAAAAAATTGAAGCTGCACTAATTTCAAAATCACTGCTAAAAATAGCAATATCGTAATCAACCAAATAACTCGGAGACGCATGATTTGTTTTACTTTTGAAATTACATTTTCCCCTTTTAATCGTTTTAGATAGCGTATGAGAAAATGACACTAACTATTCTATCACTATTTTAGTCTTGTGGTGGTATTTCCATATTTTCCTCTAATTCTGGTAAAATTTCTGTTTCTTTTGGTGTCGACAAACGAACAACAACTGGGGTAGTATCCGAAACAATAGATCCTGTCGTTAAACTTTGACTAGTAACATATCCTTCCCCAATAACTTCTATCGGAATATTCGCTAATGATTTGTAAATTAATAAATTTCGTTTAGACCATCCTGTAAAATTAGGTAATTGAATTTCTCCTTGGCCTTTAATAAATACCGTGCCACTCGCTAACATGGAAGTTCCTGCAATAGGAAATTGTTCCTTTACCTGTTCCCTCTGCCCAATTATAACAGTTTTTAATCCTTGCGACTCTAGTAAGCTCTGACTTTCTATTATATCTTTACCAACAACATTGGGCATTTTAATTGGGGATGCAAGTTCTAAACTTTTAGGTTTAATATTTAAGTATTTCAAGCTATT
This sequence comes from Psychrobacillus glaciei, assembly GCF_008973485.1. Lineage (GTDB taxonomy): Bacteria > Bacillota > Bacilli > Bacillales_A > Planococcaceae > Psychrobacillus > Psychrobacillus glaciei. Next base: position 1,302,350 of record NZ_CP031223.1, on the reverse strand, counting down.
TTCTATCACAGATTTAAAAATTTCAGAAGTAGGCTCTGATCCAACTTCCGTACCTTCCAATTGGGGTTTATGAACAGCCACATAAACAATTAATTGGGGATCTTCTACAGGCGCCATACCTAAAAAAGAATATAAAAAGAAATTACTTCCCCAATAGTATCCACCACCTGGTTTTGCTATTTGAGCAGTACCAGTTTTACCAGCAGTTGTATATTCATCTAACTTAAATCGCTTAGCTGTACCATGTTCTGACGTCACGGTACTGGCTAGTATTTCTTTCACTTGATCAGCCGTTTTTGCTGAAATTGGCGATTTTTTTTCTACAGGTTTGTGATCTGTTAATACTTCACCTGTATTCGGATTTACTATTTTATCGATAACATACGGCTGCATCATCTTTCCTTTATTTGCGATTGCAGTCAGACCTTGTACTAATTGAATAGGAGTAACAGTTGTACCTTGTCCATATGTTGAGGTAACTCGCTCAATAGGATTTGTAGCTAGTATTGTTCCACTTGCTTCGTGTGGTAGATCAATACCAGTTTTTTCTCCAAAACCAAATCGATGTAAATATTCGATAAATGTCTCGTCTCCAATTCGATTTAGCAAGTAGGCCATCGAAACGTTGGATGAACGTTGGAAACCTTCTAAAAAAGTAATAGTTCCCCAACCATAGACATTATGATCTCGAATCGTTCTGTCATACAGTGTGTAAGATCCTGATTTGTAAAATGCATTTGGATCCCAAACCCCTTGTTCTATCGCAGATGCTAAAGTGAAAATTTTCATCGTTGAGCCTGGTTCAATTGTTTGTTCTGTCGCTTCATTTAACCAATTTGTCGATAGACCTTCTCTCGTATTTGGTTCGAATGTAGGTCTTTGAGACATCGCAAGAATTTCTCCTGTTTTAGGATTCGCAACAATAGCAGTCATTTTTTCCGGGTGATATTTTTCTTCCGCTTTGTTCAGTGCATCCTCCAAAAAGTTTTGGATTGTTTTATCAATAGTTAGATAAATATCGTCACCGTCTTGTGGTTTCGTAATCATTTTTTCGGTATTTGGCAATAAAAAACCTTTCGTATCACCTTTAAATTCTATCTTACCGGCCGTTCCAGTTAATTCTTTGTCATAGATGTATTCAAGCCCCATTTTTCCTACTGCAACCGCTTTCCCATCTTCCTTCTCTTCTTTCAATGCAAAGCCTATTAAGTGAGAAGCAAATTGTCCATTTGGATATAGCCTTTTCATATCTTGAATAAAAATAATACCCGGAAGATTATGTTCTTTTATTTCCGCCATTTTTTTAAAACTAATATCTCTACCAGGTTTTCCAAACTCTACTTGATACATTTCATTTTTTATATTTTTGTTGAGTAAATCAATAATTTCTTGTTCTGTCATATCAATATACTGTGATAATACTTGTGCCGTTTTTTCCGGATCGGCAACATGGCGCGGAACATTACTATTATTGGTAGCTTTTGGACTAATGACTGCAATCATTTTATAACTTAGTGTATCTTCTACTATCACTTCTCCGTTACGATCTATAATTTTCCCTCTACTTGCTTGAATTACTTGTTCTCTACTATACTTAGATTCTGCTTTTGCTGATAATACTTGTCCGTCTGCAGTTCCTGTTACTTGTATAAATAAAAATCGACTTAGTAATAGAAAAAAGAGCCCTCCATATAATAAAAACATTAGAAAGGCTCCCCATTGAAAACGAAATTTTTTATTCATTGTCCTGGTACTACCTTTACGTTTTGCTCATTGATTTTCAAACCGAGCTCTTCCGCCTTTTTCCAAATACGATCATAGGTAGATAATTCGCTTACTTGTATGGACAAATCTGTATTCTCTTTTGAAGTTATATCAATTTTCTTTTCCATGAGTTGTATATCCGCACTAGTTGTACGAACCGTTGCCTGTGTTTGAATGATTATTAATGCAAGTATAGTTACTACTGATAATAATCCCAGAAAAAGTATTTTTTCGCCTTTTGTCAATATTCCTTTATTTGGTTTTGCCAACTTCTTTATTTGTGGTTGTTCAGTAGAAGAAGGGCGATTTATGTATGGTTGAGACTGAATTTTACGCAAAGCCATTTAAACACTTCCCTTTTCATAAATTTTTTCCACAATTCTTAACTTAGCTGAACGAGAACGATTATTTTCTGCTAATTCTTCTTCAGAAGGTAAAATAGGTTTTCTAGTAATAAGCTTTAACATCGGCTCCATACCCGCAGGAATGACCGGCAAGTTTGGTGGTAAATCAGGTAAAGAGGAGGCTTCTTTGAAGATGGTTTTTGTTAATCTATCTTCAAGAGAATGGAAGGTAATAACACTAATTCTCCCACCTACTTTAATCACCTTAAGAGCGTCTTCCAATGACTCTTCTGCTGCTCCTAATTCATCATTGACAGCAATTCTAATTGCTTGAAAAATTCGTTTGGCTGGATGTCCGCCCATTCTTCTTGCTGCGGCTGGTATTCCGGCTTTTATTAGATCTACCAATTGAAAGGTTGTTTCAATTGGAGCATTTTCTCTAGCTTGTTCTATTTTTCTGGCAACTTGCTTGGAAAACTTTTCTTCCCCATATCGGAAGAAGATTTTTACTAATTTTTCATATGGCCAGTCATTTATAACATGAAAGGCAGTCAACTCGCTCGTTTGATCCATTCGCATATCGAGAGGAGCATCATAATTGTAACTAAAGCCACGCTCCGGGGTATCTAGTTGAGGTGATGAAACACCTAAGTCATATAAAACTCCGTCAACCTTGTCAATCCCAATCGTCTCAAGTTCTTCTTTTAAATAACGAAAGTTTGCGTGTACAAAAATAACTTTATCTAAATATGGCGCAAGTCTTAGTTTTGCATTTTCAATAGCGGTCATGTCTTGGTCAAAACAAACTAACCTACCGTTATCATTCAATTGTTGTACTAAGTATTCACTATGTCCTGCCCCACCAAGTGTACAATCTACATAGATTCCTTCTGGATGAACCGCTAGTCCATCTACTGTTTCTTTTAATAATACCGTTGTGTGATGAAACAAGCCTTTTTCCTCCTCTTATATGTCAAATCCAATCATATTTTCAGCAATGTCATTAAAGGAATCCTCAGAGTCCTCAAAATAATTTTCCCAAGCATCTTTTGCCCAAATTTCTAGACGATTAGAAACACCTAGAACAATACATTCTTTGTCCATCTTTGCATAGCTTCGAAGATTATTTGGGATATTAATACGACCTTGTTTGTCAATTTCAACTTCTGTCGCACCAGAGAAGAAAAATCGAGTAAATGCTCGAGCATCTTTCTTAGTGACTGGAAGTTCTTTTAGTTTTTCTTCGAGTTTTCGCCATTCATTCATAGGATAACCAAATAAGCAATTATCAAGACCGCGTGTTAAAACAAAACAGTCTTCTAAGTGCTCACGAAATTTGGAAGGTATGATTAACCTACCTTTCGAATCAACGGTATGTTGATATTCGCCCATGAACATGCTATTCACCCCACTTTATGAGATTAACATACCACATCCCCCCACTTTCCTCCACCCATTTTTTAAAATTAGGTATAATATTTTTTAAAATGCGTAAATAGTACTTGTGGAGAAATCAAAAAAGAAAAAATTGAAAAAAAAACAGTGTAAACTCAAGCTATTTTACCCACAAAAAAAGCCCCCAAATTTGGAGGCTAAAATCTAAACTAATACGGAATAATGTTTCCCATTGAATTCATATGGTATCTCTAAGAGATTTTGAATGAGATTCACTCCTACTTCATTTAAAAGTTGAAGTGGAGTATACGTTCTTTCTTGCAATCCACCATTCGGAGTTAACTCCATTGTCAACCGATCATAACGATGAATAGAAGCATCTAATTTACCAAGGAAAGTATCCTCAATTGCATTTTGGATAAATATTAATTGTTTTTCGTGAAAACCAAGGTTTTTATTTACTAATGGAACTAACTTTAAATCTTCTTTTTCAAGAAGTGTTTCTAATTCTTTGTATTTGGCTGCTAGTTCTTCCTGAATTGTTTCTATTAGCTCGGTTACCTTTCCATTTCTACGCTCATTGATATATTGAAGTTTAGTATTTTCTACTGCACCTTCCCAAACATCCTGTACAGTGAATGAGAATTTTTCTAACAAGTTTTGCGTTTTCGAATTCACAATAGTTATGCTCAATCGCGGCATGATAACAGGCATTTTCATATCAAAAAGTTCAAATGCAGTTTTTAATGTTCCCCAGTAAGCAATTTCCCCAGGTCCACCTATAAAACTTAATACTGGAAAAACCATTTCCTGCATAATAGGTCTAGTTACGACATTATTACTTAACTTTTCTGGATAATTTTTAGCAATATTCAACATTTCTTCTTCCGAAAAAGAAATTCCTTTTGACTCATGCACAAATTTATCATCTTTTCTTTCTAATAAAAAACGTTCTCCATTTTCAACATAAAATAAATTAGCTGCATTTTCTTTTGTTTGAATTGGCGTACCAAATCCCTCTCGTTCAAACACCATCTCATTTTCAAAAACTAACTTCGCAAGATGAGATGAATTCTTCACCATTTGCTGAAAGTAATCACTTTCCAATTTCCGAAAAGGTTTATAAGCTGCATCGATTAATAACAAACCTTCCTCTCGAAAAAGGTCATTCATAAGTGCTGCAAAAAAGTCACTATATGTTAAGTTATTTTCTAAGAGAGATTTTACCTTCTGGAATAATTCTTTCGTATATAACGTTTCTGGCAAACTTTGAAATATTTCTTCCAAGTATGCATTTATTAAATCTGTATCAAAAGTGGTTTCTGAAGCCATTTTCTTGATTCTTAAAGGCTCAGGATATACAACTTTTTGAAGTTTTCTTCCTCTTTCTATGTAAACATGATTAATTTCGTCAATATCGTGATCTTCTCCCGCTATCCAGAAAACAGGAACCACAGGTACTCCCAGCAACTCTCTTTGTTGTTTGGCTAAAGTAATAACTGAAATTGCTTTATGAATAGAATACAACGGACCAGACAACAATCCTGCTTGTTGTCCACCAATAACTACGATTCCGTTATTTTCGAGTTCTTTTAAATGTATTGCACTTTTTGTAGATATTCCAAATTTACTCATATATTTTGTTAAAACGTTTACTAACTCACTTCTCTTATGATTGCTAAAATCAGTTTCCTGAAATCTAGTGTTTAGGGCCGTTTGATTCCATTCATAATGAAAGAAAGAAGATAAACTACCAGCATCTTCTAAATATCTCTTATAAAATGAGGAAGCGAATGGTTGTGTATATTGCTCTACTCGCACGATTTTTCCACCTCTATTTATCAAATTCTCCTGGGGGTAATATCTCCTGCACAAGCTCGCGGAAGATAATAATGAGCTTAGATTTTGCGTCGAGCTTGCTAAACGAACTCTTTTGCAAAATCTGTGGCATCCGCCGAGGCTTAAATCTTATTCAGCAAGCTTCTCTCTGCACTGCTAAAATAGGTTAAATACTTTAAGAGTATATCATTTCAGTATGCGTAGGTAAAAATTATTAGCTTATATAATACAAAACATATTGGATAACTCCGATTAACCAAATAAAAGCATAAGCTACGCTTAATAAAAGAAATAATAATCTCCAAATCTTTCGAAGGAGAGGTATTACTTCAATTTCCTTTTGCTTTCTCCAATCTAAATAGGTAAAAATAGTGGCTATTAGTAACGATGCAACGATTAATAGTAAAAAGACACTTTTAGAAAAAATAATAGAAAAAGCATTAGATACAGAGAAAAATAACAAAAAAGTTGTTGCATCTGCCGCAAAACCGAATGACTTTTTTCCTTTATGAAATAAGTATTTAGATACTATAAATGTTAAGATAAATAAAAGCACTGGAAATAACAAGAAAAATGTAAGTATATTAATAATGGCGATCACCTACTTTATTCAATTCTTTTAACATTAAGTAAAAAGTATGTAACACTGGCAATACTTTATCTTTCTTTCCTGCTTCCGCAATTACCGCCCCTACAATCGTATTAACCTCCATTAAACGACCATTTTCATAGTCTGTAAGCATAGAAGAGCGATTATTTTCTGTATTTTTACAAAGGTTGACTACTTCATTCCAAGTAAGTTTTTCTCTCCATTCCTCAAACGCCTCCATTAATTCTTCATATATATTTTTCAAAATCTTTTTATAGGATTCATTTTTTATTAGCATTCCATTTTCTACCTGCAAAATGGTTGTTAAAGGATTTATTAAACAGTTTAATAGTGCTTTCTTAAAAAGAGTTTCTTCAATTTGAGTGGTGAACTTAATAGGGAAATTGTTAGTAGAACATTGTAAAAAAGCATCTGTCTTGTCCCAAACACCTCTAAGAATTCCAATAGATGTAATTCCTATTCCTAGATGACGTACCGTGTATTCATTTACTTTCATAGCACCATGTAAAACAGAAGCAATCGCAATGGTCGACTGCTTTAATTGATCAATAAAAGATAAATGAAGTAAACCGTTTTGGACAAATAAAAGTGGTATATGTTTTGGAAGAATATCTAAATCCTTTTTTAATTGTTCCAGATGATGATATTTAACTGCAAGAACGATCAAATCCATCGAATACAATGCTTTGATTTCACTTACTTGCATACAAGTGATTGGTTCAGGAACGTTCGGTATTTTTTCTATGTATAAATTTGCTATTTTCTTGTTTCCTCTCACGTAAAAAAGTATTTCATGGTTCTCCTCTGCTAAATAGGCACCAAACAGCAGACCTATTGCTCCCGCTCCGATAATACCGATTTTCAAGTATTCCACCTCTACTTTCTTATAAGTAAATTGCATGCGGCCTTTAGGTGTATCTTGTTTTACCGTTTCCAGAGAGCTTTGGAAGAAACACCAACTACACTATTAACGAGGGAATTTTTGTGGATGGAGAAGTGACGCGGTCACTTCTCCATCCACTTTTTTCAGTAATCTTGTAGCGAGAGTTTGTCCGTCGCCCTTTTGGAATATGTAAAGACTTGATGCATTTGGTTCGGATAATGAGAGTTAAGATGCTTTTTTACTCTTTTAAGGGAGGCCGGAGATACATGTTCGTCCGCTCAGCACTTCTTTATCTATGAATGCTATCTATTTTTATATAGGTCCACCAGTTCTAATCATATTCACACAGAATCAGTTTAATTTTTATAGGAAAAGTATAAGTAAAAACAGGTCTGTTGATTAGCCAAAAATGACCAGTAAATTACCGTTTAACTTAATCTATGTAGCATCTATATGAACTAGCGTTACCCTTATTAAATTGGGCAAAGACCGTATTGTTTATATAGTGTGCATTAAGTTAGTTACCGTAAGGATTTCCACTGCAGGGCGAACGCTTTTCGCGGGGTGAGCGATGATCCATCTCAACGAACGTGTGAAACGGAAATCCGCGGTATTATTGAATTCTTTAAAGTACAATAAATACTGGTTTCGCAGGTTAATAATCCATATACTTTCACTTTCTGTTTAAAAAAACGCTAGCGTCCTTTAAGTGCTCATGTATTCTCGATTCCCAGAGTACTTTGGACGAATCATCGCTACACTATTACCGGTGTTTTTTGTGGATCGTGAAGTGACTGCGTCACTTCACGATCCACTTTTTCAGTAATCTTGTGGCGGATGTTTGTCCGTCGCCCTCTTGGAATAGGTAGAGACAAGGTGCGTAAGGTTTGTTTAATGAGAGATTAGATACTTTCCTATTCTTTAAAAAGCGAAAGAAGATGTAATTTCGTCCGCTCAGCGCTTCTTTATACATGGATGCTATCTATTTTTCTCTAGTACCACCTACTCTAATCATACACGCAATGATTCATGTACACTGTGGACGTTAAAACTAAAAAATCAAGATCAAACCTTTGAAATTATACTATGAATCTTTACTATTATAGGATTTCTAGCATCCAAGATTCATATACTTTATTATCTTTTAAAAAAGGTCTACCATTATGGTAGACCTTTTTTTATCAAATTACTAGAAAATTTAACTTTATTCCTACTTACTGAATAAAGTTATAATTATTAAACAGGAAGCACTGGATGTTTTCGAGGTGCTATCAAAACTTCTTTATTTTCGTAGTATCTAAAACGATTTGCAAGCTCGTTGCGTAAATCACTTGGTGCAACAATCTCATCAATAATCATATCAGAAGCTAATTTATAAATATCAATTTCTTCTTTATATTCAGCATGCTTTTCTTGCACAAACTTTAATCGTTCTTTTGGATCTTCAATTGCTTCAATTTTATTGGAGTAAACAGCGTTAACAGCTGCCTCTGGGCCCATAACAGCAATTTGTGCGGTAGGAAGCGCAATACACACATCCGGCTCAAATGCTGGTCCTGCCATCGCATATAAACCCGCCCCATATGCTTTACGAACTATTACCGAGATTTTTGGAACAGTTGCAGAACTCATTGCTGCAATTAGTTTCGCACCATGGCGAATAATTCCCGCGCGCTCTACCTTTGTTCCAATCATAAATCCAGGGACATCCGCTAAAAATAATAAAGGAATGGAAAATGCATCACAAAGAGAAATAAATTTCGCCGATTTATCTGCAGAATCTACAAAAAGTACTCCACCTTTAGCTTTTGGCTGGTTTGCAATAATTCCAACTGCTTGCCCTTCAATACGAGCAAAACCTGTAATTAACTCAGGCGCGAACAATTTTTTTACATCAAAAAATGAACCCTCGTCAATTAACGCGTCGATTGCTTCATACATATCAAATGGAGCATTTTGGTTTTCAGGAATAATTTCCTCTAGTGTTCTTCCTTCTTTTGCTTTTAAAGGTTCTACTTTTTTAGGCTTTTCCGTATAGTTTGCTGGGAAAAAACTTAAATATCTTTTCGCTTCCGAAATAGCTTCTTCCTCAGAAGTTACAAGTACATCCCCACATCCACTAACCGTACAGTGCATACGAGCTCCACCCATTTCTTCCAAGGTTACTTTTTCACCAATTACTTTTTCAGCCATACGTGGTGAACCTAAGTACATAGAAGCATTTCCTTCAACCATAATTACTAAATCACAAAATGCTGGTATGTAAGCACCGCCCGCTGCTGAAGGACCAAATAATAAGCAGATTTGCGGGATGAGTCCAGATATTCTTACTTGATTGTGAAATATTTTCCCTGCTCCTCTGCGATTAGGAAACATATCTAATTGATCCGTTATGCGAGCACCTGCTGAGTCTACTAAATACAACATTGGGACTCTATTTTTTTCTGCTATTTCTTGTATTCGAATAATTTTCTCAACCGTGCGTGATCCCCATGAACCAGCCTTCACCGTTGAGTCATTCGCCATTACACACACAGTTTGTCCATTCACTTTTCCAGTAGCAGTGACAACACCATCAGCTGGTAGGTCACCAGCTTCTACATTCGCAAAGCGACCATCTTCTATATATTCCCCATTGTCAAAAAGTAATGCTAAACGATCGCGAACAAATAATTTTTTTTGTTCTTTCATTTTTTCGTGATATTTTGAATGACCACCTGAAAAAATGGATGTAAGCTTTTCTTCTAGACGTTCATTATACGCCTTTTTTTCTCCCATTTTGAAGACCCCCTTATTTAAAGCACATGAAATTCACTTATTCAAACGTTACTAGAACGTCTCCTTCGTTCACAAAATCTCCTTCTTTTGCAAGAATCGTAGCTATCTTACCAGCCACTTCTACTTCCATAGGAATCTCCATTTTCATTGATTCTAACACCATTACTATTTGACCAACGGATACCTCTTCTCCCACTGCTACATTTACCGTAAATACTGTACCCGCCATTGTTGATTCTAAATTTTTCATTTTGAAACTTCCTCCCTTTGTTGTTGCATCCATTCCCCTAAAACGGATGTTGAATAAATGCCACTTTTAAAACTTTCTGCATCTAAAAATTGGTGAAACAAGTCAATATTTGTTTTCACACCTTCTATTTTAGCAGAAGAGAATACTTTTTGCGCTTTCTCTATTGCCATATCCCTATTTTCTGCATGAATTATTACTTTAGAAATCATCGGATCATAAAAAGGGGTTACTTTGTTTCCTTCTTCATATCCTGCTTCTACTCGAATACCACCTTCATCTCCCCAATATTGGCGAATAATTGTTCCTGGTGAAGGAAAGAATGTCTTTGGATCCTCTGCATATATTCTAAATTCAAAGGCATGTCCATTGGAAGAAATAGAATCCTGATCTTTTACAGGGAGCTGTTCTCCTGCCGCTACTTTTAACTGCCATTCTACTAAGTCGAATCCTGTAATCGCTTCTGTTACTGGATGTTCTACTTGGAGTCTCGTATTCATTTCTAGAAAATAAAATTGATGATTTTGATCCACTATAAATTCTACTGTACCCGCATTAACATAATCTACTGCTTTTGCCGCTTTAACTGCCGCTTCAAACAATTTTATACGAGCTTCTTGTGGAAAGTTTGGTGATGGCGATTCTTCCAGTACTTTTTGATTTCTTCGTTGAACTGAGCAATTACGTTCGAATAGATGCACAACATTTCCATCGTTATCACCAAAAATTTGCACTTCAATATGACGGGATGCATCAATGAATTTTTCTAAAAATACTACATCATTTCCGAAGTAAGATTTCGCTCGTGTTTTAATCGATTCAAAGTTTTTTTCTAAAGTCTCCTCATCGTCACAACGAATCATCCCAATTCCACCGCCACCTGCGCTTGCTTTTAACATGATGGGGTAACCAATTTTAGATGCAGCCTCTTTTGCAGCCTCAATAGATGTTAAGCCTTCTTCCGTTCCAGGAACGACAGGTACTCCTGCTTCTATCATCGTTAATCGAGATGCAATCTTATCTCCCATTTTTTCAATTGTTTCTGGTTTTGGCCCTATAAATGTGATTCCTGCTGCTTCCGCTTTTCGAGCAAAATCTGCATTTTCCGAGAGAAATCCATATCCCGGATGAATTGCATCGACTTTCTCTTTTACTGCAAGTTCAATAATATCATCTACTTTTAAATACGATTGTAACACCGGATTAGGACCTATTAAAAAAGCAAAGTCTGCTTCTTTCACATATGGCAATTCTGCGTCGGCTTCCGAGTATATGGCTACGGTTTCAATGTTCATCTTTTTACACGTCTTAATAATACGTCTAGCAATTTCTCCCCTGTTAGCGATTAATACTTTTTTCATTATCCATACCTCCTAAGTAAAAAAAACGTGTTCCCACCCCTATTAGTCTATACGAATTATGAAAGCGATTTCAACTAAATAGCAAATTTTTTTGTTCAAAAAAAAAAGCCTCTACTATTAGAGACCTCATTTAAACCTTATTCTATATGTGTTATTCCTTGTTTTACCCAATTTACTAATTGTTCATAATCTCTTTTTAACAAATTGTAGGCATTAGCAATTTCATCATATGACTGTCTCATTTCATCATAACTTTCCATAGCCAACTGTAGATGGTTTTGTAAAGTAGAAGAGTCAGGAACTTCTTTCGCAACTGTAGGTTTTACAGACGTTTTTCTTTGCAGGACAATTGGTCGTAGGTTTTTGTTCCACCTAAAAGCGCAAGCTTGTTTGGAGCGACCTAACAAAATGCTTGCTTCTTCAAATCCAGAAATTTGCGTATGACCCTGCTCTATTTTCTTTAAAACTAACTCTTTTAAAAGATTGTCTTCTTCCACGGACCAGCTATCTTTTCTAATTTTAACATTCATGTTTATCACCCTTTGCTTTTTTACTAATATATGCAAAGTGGGTACAAATAGACTCTAGATTTTATTTCTTTTTCTCTAAAAATAAATCAACTGCCTCGTGATGAATTTCTTGCTCCCAAAGAACCGCACATGTTGCTACTTCTTCCATCACACGTTCATATAATTTCGTTTGCTCCCATTTTCGAATCACTTGGGTTTTATAGGCTTGTAAAACAGAGGAATGAGGAACAATCATTTTACGAGTAAACTTATTTAATGCTGCTAGTTTATCTCCCTCAAAAAGTTCAGTTGCCCATCCAATCGATAATAATTGGTCCGCAGAATAGGGCTCAGCTTCTGTAAGCATTCGAAGAGCATAATCATGTTTCATTCCCTTTTCAAACAAATACGTTCCTCCACCCCACCCTGAAGTAATTGCTAATTTACCTTGAATAAATCCGCATTTTGCTTCTTTTTTTACTAGACGATAATCACATAATGTAGCTATTTCACAACCTCCACCAACAGCAGTACCGTTAATTAGCGCCATCGTCGGAATCGATAAAGTAGCTACTTCATAGAGAATTTTAGCTATTTCACTTAACATACCAAACGATTCTTTTTCCGTTTTCAATTGATGAAAGACAGTTAAATCTCCTCCGGAGCAAAATGACTTGTCTCCTGCTCCTGTAATTACAGCCAGTTTAATTGTTTTATTTGTTTTTACGCTATGTATGAATTGCTTAAATCCTTCTATTACTTCTTTATTAATGGCATTGTGAATGGTAGGTCTATTTATTTCAAAAATAAGTATTTCGCCTTTTATTTCGATTGAATAAGCCACCGTAAGCACATCCTCTTTGAAAAATATAAATAGAGAAAAAGACTACCGAAGAGCCATGGTCTCTTTGGTAGTCTTTTAAGGAACAAATACTGAATTATTTGCTCACTACTTCTTTCCCTTTGTATTGACCGCATGATTTACAAATTCGGTGAGCCAATTTCATTTCACCACAATTTGGACAAGCAACCATACCAGGTACGGATAATTTAAAATGTGTACGACGTTTTCTTTTTACAGTTTTAGAAGTTCTTCTAGCTGGTACTGCCATTGTTGGCACCTCCTTACAGATCTATTATTCGTCTGTTTGATCAAAATACTTAGCTAATTGAGCTAGTCTTGGATCCAATTTTGGTTGATCATTTTCTTGCAAATCATTTAAATCTTCATCTGTTGTATATGACCAGCCGTTTCCACCTTCGTGTTTAAATTGGTCTGCACCTTCTTTATACACTTGCAAAGGAATTTCTAGTAGGATTAACTCTTCTAGAACTGGATCTACTTGAATGACATCACCTTCTACTATATGGAAGTTATCATAGTCGAAAGCAGATGCATTTTCAGACCAGCTGAAAATTTCATCAGAATGAATTTCAAATGGGTATTCTACATCTTCCCAAGTGCGAGCACAAGGCAAAATGAGCGTCCCTGAAAGCTGAAAATGACAAGTCATTTGCGCTGCACCAAACGTGCAGTGCCCTTCTACATGAACGGGTGAAATACTTCGAACGTCTGGGTTCCGTTCCTTCACATTTTGGAGAGTCACGAATTCATCTAACGTCATCCCGTTATCACGATATTTAGCTAATTGATGAATTGCCCATTTCATACGATTATCACCTCAAGACAACAAAATTTATTATATAATGACTGGTTTTAGATGTCAAGATAATTTCTTGTCACTACTTTATTTTAACATTATAATTGGATTAAGGAAAGGATTTGATCGATGATGAAAGCTACAGGAATTGTTGTGGAATACAACCCTTTTCATAACGGCCATTTACATCACTTAAATCAATCACGTATAAAGACAAACAGCGACATAATTATTGCAGTAATGTCTGGAAATTTCTTGCAACGTGGAGAACCCGCACTTGTTGATAAATGGACGCGTGCAAAAATGGCTATTTCTGCTGGAGTGGACTTAGTAATTGAATTACCCTATGCATTTGCAACAGCTCAGGCAAGTGATTTTGCAAAAGGTGCCATCTTTTTATTGGATGCGTTGAAATGTGAAGCTTTTTGTTTTGGTAGCGAAGAGGGCTCTTTAGAAGCTTTTCATCATACCTATCACTTATTATCGACCAAAAAGGAAGAGTATAATACAGCGATTTCAAATTTCATGAAGCAAGGCATTAGCTATCCAAAAGCATTAAACGAATCATATAAAGTTGTCTCAGAAGATTCCTCCTTGCCTTTAGTCGATTTGTCAAAGCCAAATAATATTTTGGGCTATCATTATATTGAGGCAGCGTATCGGTTACATGCATCCATAAGGTCCGAAACAATCCACCGAGTTGTTGCAAACTATCATGATGAAGCGAAACCTTCCGAAACCATAGCAAGCGCTACAGGAATACGAAAAGTATTATTTGGTGAACTGGATCTCTCTGCCATTCAAAATTTTTTACCGATTACAAGCTTAGATGAATTAAGTAGGTGGAAATCTACTTTCCAATCTTTCGGAAGTTGGGAACGATTTTGGCCGATTCTCCGTTTGATTATTTTACGTCATTCAAAAGAGCGGTTAGCTACTTTCGCAGAAGTGACGGAAGGAATGGAAAACGCCATTTGGAATGCCGCTGTTAAGAAAGATACATTCCAGACGTTTATGGAGCAAATAAAATCTAAGCGCTTCACCTGGACTAGGATTCAACGCATGTTGACGCATATCTACAATGATTTTACTTGGGAACAATTAAAGTCATTCGATTTACCAACTTATATACGTCCATTAGCGATGAGTAAAAATGGACAGGCATACTTACAATCCATCAAAAAAGATTTGCCACTACCTCTTGTAAGTAGAGTAGCTGCATATAAAGACAACGATATGCTTGCGCTTGATGTAAAAACCGCGAACTTATATTATTTAGGATTGCAATCTACTTATGCACAAAAAATGATTGGAAGTGATTATAGAATCACCCCAATCATTCATTAACTATTTCTTTGGTTTTAATTTTTCTAAATAGGCAAGGGCATCATCCACTGTTTTAACAGGCACAATTTTCATTTTTGTGCCTATTTTTTTTGCAGATTTTAACGCTTCCTCATAGTTAGATGTCAGACCCGGATTATTTGCTAAAATGGCAGGATCAATTTCGTCATCTGGAGCAAACATAATTTCAATTCCTTTGCGATCTGCAGCAATTACTTTTAAATCGATACCACCGATCCGTCCAATTGTTCCATCTGGTTTCATTTCTCCCGTTCCAGCAATATTATATCCTTTTGAAATATCTTCTGGTGAGAGCTGATTTAAAATTTCTAGTGTAAACATAAGACCTGCAGAAGGCCCTCCAATATCTTCCGAATTCATATGAACAGCTGGAGTAGTTTCCACCTTTTTATCTTCCGTATACGAAACCCCTATACCAGGTTTATCTAGAACGCCAGGTACCGTTTTTAGTGTCACTTCTTTTTTTAGCGTCTCTTTGTTTCTTTCAACTGTCAATTGGATTTTGTCGCCTTCTCCTTTACCGTTTAAATAAGTTTTTAGTTTTTCCTCGGTTATATCAGATATATTATCCAATCCAATTATTTTATCGCCGGGTTCTAAAATACCATCTGCTGCACTATTCTTTAGAACGTTAAAAATAAATATCCCATTATTTATGATGTGATACGGCTTATTCGCACGATTATATGCTACAGATATAGCATTAAATTGAGAATCAGACATAAGCTTTAATTGACGAATATTATATTCTTTTTCACCTTCGTCAGGATTACGAATTTGCTCAGCTTTATAAATTTTCCTATTGTCCGCTACTTTTGCATACAGATAAGTTAATGGCGTCGCTTTTGATAAGGAGATTGTTAGAAGACTCATCATTCCTTTATCATTTTTATCTCCACCTTCTACTTGAACAAACGGTGATAGTTCATATGCTCCACCAGGTTTGGATATATAAGACTCCATTGGATAAAAGGCTAGGGATGCAACTATCGCTAAAATTAAAACAAAAATTATCGGTTTTTTATTGAACATAATTTATTTATCCCTTCCTTTCGTTTTTTAATACTAATAAGTTTATCACTTCCATTTTTTTCTGACAAAATAAATATAAAATAAAATGATATCCTCCCATTTTTCATAAAAATTTGTGACGAACTTTTGCCAAGAGGAGCAACAATTTACTTCAAACGGATGATGGCTAGATGCAAGACAATAACTGAATAGGAAAGCAGAATTTTCTATTCAGCACAAAAGGATGAATTCAATTGCACAAAATAATAACGCTTAGTAGTTGGGTCCTTATTACTCTTCTGTTTTTGCAACCTGGTGTTGCGCATAAAGGAGCAATTGAAGGAATGCGGATATTCACGACAGCTTTACTCCCTTATTTACTTCCATATCTGGTGATCACGCAGATGTTTATACGATCTCAAAATACTTTTTTAAAAACTCAAAATAAGTTCAAACTATATATAAATATTTTTCTTTTGAGTGCTATAGGAGGGTTTCCCAGCGGGGCAGCCATCATTTCTTCACTTAAGGAAATGGGGACTTTAAATAATCGCAATGCGAGTTGGTTATTGGCAATTTGCCACGCACCAAGCCCAATGTTTGTTATTGGATTCGTAGGTATTAATATTTTTCAGGCAGAGATTTCGGGTTTGAAGTTGTTAATCATTATTCATGTAGTAAATTTTTTATTCTTATTAGTATTCATCATATTATCTCCCGCTATTCAAATGAATGTTGAAACAACTAAACTATCATCCTCACCATTTCAAGAAAGCATTAAAGAAACCTCGCAAATATTGCTGCTCATTGGGACGACTGTGGTATTCTTTACCACCGTGAGTATCATTGTATTTGAATCGATAAAGGAGATACTTCCTTCCATCTCACCACTTTTGTTAGTATTTGTTGCTTCATTCTTTGAAATGACTGGAGGAATTAGTCTCGCAGGAGAAATATTATCTGGGAAAGCTATGCTTCCTGTAATTGTTGCACTAATCATTGCTTTTAGTGGGATAAGTATCCATATGCAAATAATCGTTTTAGCACAAAAAGCAGGAATTTCTATTCGGAAATATTTACTTTTCCGCATTCTTCACGTAATCCTTATCCCAACAATTTTCTACTTTGTAGCATGAATATTACATTAACGTTACGGGTGCCAGGCACCCGTAACATTCTCTTAACATTCGTGTAGTGAAAATATTTAGAGGAGTTAAATAAGGAAAAAATAAACCTTGCAAAGTTTGCAAGGTTAGTTAGTGTTATATTTGGTTTTAAGCGCCGCTTCGACTTGAGGTGGTACAAGTTCTCCAATGTATCCGCCATATTTTGCAACTTCTTTTACTATACTAGAACTTAAAAACGAATATTGGTTTTTAGTCATGATAAAGAAAGTTTCGATTTCATCATTCAACACCCGGTTCATCGAAGTTATTTGCATTTCATATTCAAAGTCGGATACTGCTCTTAGCCCTCTAATTATAGCGCTTGCATTTACGTTTTCTGCATAGTCCATTAATAATCCTGAAAATGTCTCTACTCTTACATTTGGAAGATGTGCAGTTGCATCTTCAATAAGTTTTACTCGTTCTTCAACGGAGAATAAAGGGTTTTTAGAGGAGTTATTTAACACCACAACATTTACTTGTTCAAAAATTGATGCTCCTCGTGTAATAATGTCTAAATGTCCATTTGTAATCGGATCAAAACTCCCTGGTACGACTGCAATTTTAACCAACTTAATTCCCCTCTTCTATTCGTTTACGATAAATTGAAATAATAGTACTTCCATAAGTTTCTCGTTTAACGAGCGTAAAAGTTCCTATATCATTTTCTAAGTCAACCGTTTTATCATGCTCGCAAACAATTATCCCCGTATCATTCATACATCCGGTTTCTACAATTTTTTTAGCTAAATCGTAAAATAACGTTTTGCTATAAGGAGGATCTACGAATAACAAATCAATGGAAAGCTCCCTTTTTTCAAATGCTTTTATTGCTCTTGAAGCATCGATTTTGTATAGTTCACTCGATTCTTCCAATCGGCACTTCTTTATATTTTCTTTAATCGTTTGCAGTGCTTTTTGGTCTTTTTCTATAAAAACGCAAGTATCGATTCCTCGACTCATCGCTTCAATCCCTAAACTCCCACTTCCAGCAAATAAATCTACAGCAATACCTCCATCGAAATATGGGCCAATCATATTAAAAATAGACTCTTTTACTTTATCCGTTGTGGGTCTCGTATTTGTTCCTGGTACTGCTTTTAATGGTAATCCTTTTCTTGATCCTGATATTACTCTCATCTTGTTTCTCCTAGCTATCAAATTTACCTTGGCGTATGTACGTCCAGATTTTACTTAAATTATTGCGTTCAACTCACCACTTAAGGAATGCTGAACTAAATTAAAATAGCGCAGATTGTGTAATCGTAATTCGTTTATCCTGCTTTTTAATGTCAACTAAAAACAATCGAATCATCCATGCTTCTTCAATATAATAAACCGACCCTATTTTTTCAAAAGGTTCTGACATTGCATCAAATCTTTTTTCGTTTAATACATAAAAAGGTTCATGAATTGGAAACCGAAAAGCTCTTGAGGTCTTTTGAACGTAAAGCCCTTTATTTGTATCTTTTAGTGTGTAACCTAATACTGCGAGAAGTGGCTCAGCAGCATAAAGTACCTTACCATCTTTAAACAATACTTTCATATTTTCTTGTTGTAATTCATTTATATAAACCGTTCGAGAGTCTTCAAATAATAACGGGAAATTTTCCGAACTAAACTGCATATTAAAAGTAAAATAGGAAGTCTTTAGACCAATTGTATTTGACAATAATTTATCTAGTTTTTCCGCATTCAATCTTTTATTACTTTGTAGTTTGGATTTCCAGTCAGCAAGTTGATCTGTTGTAAAATAATTATTCATTGTTTCATACATCCACTTAGCCTTCCCTGATCCAATTGGGCGGTTCATTAAATAACTACTAATAACTTCTGCTAATAATAAATTAGAAGGATCTATTCCATATTTTAACTGAACATTTTTCACAATTAACTCTTGTTGTAAAGAAGCAATGTCTTCGCTATCAATAAAGGAAATTCGAGATGCATTCAAATGATTAGTATTTTTCTCAAAAAGAACGGATACATGTTCACTATTTGGTAATCGCAATTCTTTTAGCTGATTCATAAGTTCTTTAGATATTTCTTTCTCTGAATAAAGTGTGACATAATTATCTTCAAACACGATAGGCAGCACTTTTTTTTGCCAATATAAATCGGTAATATTTCCAGATCCGTAGGAGAGGGAGTAATCAATTAAATCTAATGATTCAATTCCAATAATAGGCAAGCCACTAACCCACATTCCGCCTCTTTTTAACTCATCCGTAACATGAAGTGTTGTATAAGATACCTGTCCTTTTTCAAGTTTAACAAGGAAGTTAGACAAAGTTGTTTTATCTTGAAATCCATCTACTAAAGGAATTTCATAAGAAATACTTTGCTTAGAGGATTCCCCCTTTTTAAAAGCAGTCAAATCTTCTGATAAACGATTACAGCTTTCGCTTATACTTAAATCACAACTTCTATTTTCACTTGAAATTGGCCATAAAATGGTCGTTTGTTCGTTTGAAAGATTATTAAAATGTTGTTTTACAATGATTTTATTTTCTTTCATTTTCATTTCAATTTCTTGTTCGTAATAAAAAGATGTTCCATTCTCTTCCAAGCTCGAGGAATAAACGTGATACTGAAATAGTAAAAGAACACTATTCGTAACAACGAGTAACATGGATAAAAAACCAATAACAAATTTCATAGAATTGTCCTCCAACAAAGTGGTAAGATGGATTGGAAAGGAAGTGTTTTCAATGATTCAACGTTTTATTGAGCTTGGTGAGGGTTATGGAGATATATTTGAGCTTTGTGAACTTGCTCGAGTAAACAAAAATCGAATACATCGGGCTTTTATCTTTTCTTCTAAAAAACAAGAGAAAGAATATTATTCAATAGCAATTGCCCTTAACCCAATAAATAAAGCTAATTTTTTTCCGATTTATATTTGCCTCGAAGGAATACCTAAAATTACTCCAGTTCCACAAAGGCTTTCTACCTTTCATGAAACTCTAAAAGAGTTAAAAATAGTGCCTGTTCAAATGGATATTAAACATTCAGCTAATTTTGTTGATAAGGGATTATTCTATCAGTATGTCATCGGAATACTACGTTTAAATCATTTTATACCGCCGTTACAATAGAATAAGCTATAAACCGATTTTATAATCGTATTCTTTCGCTTTATCCGGCTTACTATTTTCAAATTCAGTTTTTAAAAATGGACGATAAGATTCCAAAATTTCTTTTACAAAAGGAAGTTTATTCATTTTTTGCTTAGCATTTTCAATCTGATCCTGATCGCAATATAATACAACATATTTAAGTCTTTTCGAAATATAATGGACATGCCCATATTTCCGTAAAGATTTTGCTTGTTTTAAATGATGCACATAGACAACTAAACCTTGTCTTTCTGTCATACGATTCCCCTCATTTCTTCCTATCAAGGATAACATATGCATGAAATTGATAGCAACAACAACTAGCTGACAGTTGAGAAGCTTTTCGATATAATAAAAACTACCTTTCAATTTAAAAGGAGGATTAAAATGGAATGGGCAAAAAAACAAATGTAGCGATAGCAATTGCAGCAGCAGCTGGGGCTGCTTGGGCTAGTACAAAAGCACTTTCAAAACCTCTAAGTCGTACAGCAAAAGAAGCGCTTGAATATGAACATCCCATAATACTAGCGCATCGCGGAGGATCGGCACTCGCACCTGAATGCTCTCCTGCCGCATTTGAGGGTGCTGCAAAACTCGGTGTTCATGGATTTGAAATAGATTTAAGACTAACAAAAGATGAGGAAATTATTGTTTTTCACGACGAATATATGAGCAGAGTCACAAACTTTTCTGGAAGAGTAGCTGACTACACATTAGATGAGCTGAAGAAGGCAGATTTAGGCTATCATTTTTTAGATTTAAACGGAGAATACTCCTATCGAGATGGCGGAGAGCAAATAATGACATTAGGAGAACTTTTAGACAGGTATCCTCAAATGCTTATTAATATGGATATTAAAGATGCTCCCCAAACATATGAAGGTAGTTTAATGCCTTCTAAACTTTGGAGATTGTTAGAAGTGAAGGAAGCATTCCAACGAGTTGTTGTAACTAGTTTTTATGATGATCAAATTGATCGTTTTAATTTATATGCTCAAAACACGGTAGCACTTGGAGCCGGTGAAAAAGAAGTACGTAAAGCATATACAGCATTTACGAGTCAGTTTAAACATCTATATCATCCAAAAGCGGATGTTTTCCAAATCCCTATTAAGTCTAATATGTTTCCTTTAGACAGTGCGAATTTCATTAAGTTTTTAACTTCTTTGAATATTCCTGTCCATTATTGGACAATTGATGACCCAAATGTGATGAGAAAACTTATTAAAAACGGCGCAAAGGGCATTATAACCGATCGTCCTGATCTAGCTATCGAAGCACTAAAACTAGACTAATAAACTTTGAGAAAAAAATATGTCTATCTGTAAGAAAAACGGAAGCGTCCTTTAAGTGCATCTTATTTTCACCTTTTTCATAGTGCTTTGGACGAAATCTAGGCTACACTGTTAACGTTAGAGCAAAGGATCGTGAAGTGACTGTGTCACTTCACGATCCTTTTTTTCCGGTAATCTTGTAGCGAATGTTTGTACGTCGCCCTCTCGGAATTTGTAGAGACATGATGCATTAGGGTTGGTTAATGAGAGATTAGATGCTTTCCTATTCTTTTAAAAGCGGACGAATATACAATTTCTTCCGCTCAGCACTTCTTTTTCAATAGATGCTATCCATTTTTCTCAAGAACCACTTACTTTAATCATCTACCCACTGATTCATGATTATTGTGGTCGTTTTTTGTAACGGGTATTAGTGCTGCGACCTCTTGAAACAGTTGCTGGTTTCTGGACAGTTATTTTAATAAGTTATACTATAAAGGATGTGTGCTTGTTAGCACACATCCTTTATAGTTATTATTATGCAGAACAGGAGCAAGAACCACCTGTACCGCATCCACTTCCGCAACTTGAACCGCTAGATGCAAAAAATGGATTACTTACTGGTACTTTTACTCCTTCTGAAACAGATTTACCGACTAACAAACTCACTTCATCTAGTAAGTCTTGTAATTCGTTTTCAGCAACTTTCAGTGTTGCAATTTCATCCACCATATCCAGTTTTCTTTTAGTTACGCGAATATCTTTCATAACTGTCGAATAATCAGGATGGTATTTTCCGAACCGTTGAACCTCTTCATATTGGTCTTTTAGTTTAGCGAAATGATTTATTTCACTAACTATGTTCGAATTTGTATATACAGCACGATGTGCATCTAAGTATCGATAAAATTGTTCAGAGGAAAGAATCATTTTACATAGTTTATCTGAGTGGTCCATTAAAATAGCCCATTCGTTGGTCATTATCATTTGACAATCCTCCAATCCTTTTTATCATAACAAAAAGTAAAACTAATTGCTAAACTATTATCTTATTGTTAGGAGAAAAAAAATGAATGAATTACAATCTTTGTTAAAACAAGTAACTGATAACGCAACAGACGTTGAAATAAGATTAGTCCAAGAATTTTTAGAAGGCATACAAAACAAACAAAAAAAGGATGCCCCTACCTACTTAAATGCCATATTTCATATGAATACACAATTTGAAGAGGATAGATGTGTTGTCACACTACCAGTAACCCCTCTTTCCTATAACAGCTTTGATATGCCGCACGGAGGAGTAATTGCTACCCTAACAGATAATGCAATGGGCTTCCTTGTTAATAAGGACTTAAGAGCAGATGGTAAAGGCGCTGTAACTACAACTATGACGATTCATTATGTCAAAGCTTCAACAGAAAAAACGCTGATAGCAACTGCATCATACTTACATAAAGGGCGTCAAACTTTAGTTATGGAATGTACAGTGACACAGCTGGATGGCAAAAAAATTGCTTATGCTACGGGATCATTTTTCGTTATAACTCCGCCAAACCCTTTGAAATAGTTTCGGACAACTTCATGATCAGAAAAAGGGACCACAAGATCATGAACAATCTGTTCTTGTTCATGTCCCTTTCCTGCTATTACTACTATATCCCCTTTTTTAGCACTACTTAAAGCCATAATAATTGCTTGTTTCCGATCTGTTTCAGTGATTACCTTTTCTGTATTTGCCCCTTTTAAAATATCGGCAATTATGTCAGTAGGATTCTCATTCCTTGGATTATCGTTCGTTATTATAGCTGTTGTTGCATATTTGGTAGCCACTTCCCCCATCCATTTTCTCTTCTGTTTATCTCTATTTCCACCACATCCAAAAACGACATATATATTTCGCTTGGCATAAGATGCCACTGCAGATAAACTTGCCTCTAATGCATCAGGTGTATGCGCATAATCAATCAGAACTTCAATTCCCTCATTATTGTGAATTCGTTCTAATCTTCCAATAGGAAGGTTTACCGTTTTTACTTCGTCCAGTGAAAAACCTAACGCTCCCATCACAGCTATTGCCGCTGCTAAATTCAATCCATTATAATAACCACTATTATTCATCTCTACTTGAAGTTCTTTTTCTTTTATTAGATATTTGTATCGTACCTTTTCCGTTGAGTAATCTACTTTTTGATAAACAACGTCATTTGTAAAATTTTCTCCAAAACGAATGATTGGCAAGCGAGTTTTATCAGCTATAGATCGGCACCATGCATCATCGTCATTAATAACAAGTTGTTTTGAAAGGGGGATAAGCATTTCTTTGGATTTTTTATAAGGAACCATTCCTCCGTGGAACTCAATATGATCTTTTCCTATATTAAGAAATACGCCTACATCTATTGGATAATTACCTAGACGTTGGTCTAATAGCCCTTGTGAAGAAGCCTCTAATACTATATATTCAACATTTTTTTCATAACAATACTTAACTACTTGCATGAAATCATAAAAAGGCAAAGTAGTATTATTCCGAAATAAGTTATTTAATTTTTCTCCGTTGACATATACACCTAGAGTTCCTATAACACAAACCAATTTATTTTGTTGCATTAGTAATTGTCCGATAAATGATGCGACCGTTGTTTTTCCATTCGTTCCGGTTATGCCAATCGTTTTTATTTGTTTTCCGTAAAGTTCATAAGAAACGGATGACAGCCGTCTTATAAAACGTTCCATATCAGTTGGTATTATTATTTGCGGGACGATACAATCAGGGACAAAGCACTTTGTTAAAATAGCCATTGCTCCTCTTTGAATCGCTTCCTCCATAAAGATTCGATTATTTGTCTGTGAGACAAATATATCCCCTTCTTCGATTTGTTTAGAATGATCAATCCATCTATTTATCGTTGCCCGTGACAAATCTCCTGCAATCTCACATTGCACTCCATTTAGTAATTCTTTTAAAGAATAAATAATCCTTCACTCCCTACACCATTCTTGGATATTCGCATAAAGTAAAATGAATTCCTTGTATCGTATGAACGGAGTGAATAAAATGTCACGAGTAAAGTGGATGAAGATATGATTATTCAAAAATATGGTGGTATTGCTATGCAAGACTATGAGAGCAGGAAATTGATCATTAAACACATTCAAAAAGCAATGAGAAATCATGAACAAGTACTGGTAGTTGTTTCTGCCATGGGAAGAAGAGGTCAACATTATTCAACAGATACACTTTTAGACCTTATTCCAACAACTCTTAGTAGTGTTGAGTCAGATTTACTCTCAGCTTGTGGTGAATTAATTTCTGCATCTGTTTTATGTGCAGAATTAAAAAAAGGAGGAATTAGCACTACAGTTCTTTATGGGAAGAACGCTGGAATCATCACAAATGAAGCATATGGAAACGCAAATATAATAGATGTGAATACAAATATATTGAATTCTACATTCAATGATTTCCCTTGCATTATAGTACCTGGATTTCAAGGTATATCTGAAAAAACACACAATTTCACAACACTTGGTAGAGGTGGAAGTGATTTTACTGCTGTCTTCTATGGGCATCATTTAAAAGCTGAAGTTGTAGAGTTTTATAAAAATGTTCCTGGTGTTATGACATCAGACCCTTCAACAAATAAAACGGTCGAATTAATACCAATAATGTCTTACGAAGAACTTCAAACTATAATAAGCGCACCTGTAGAAATCATTCAAAAAAGAGCAGCTAAATTTGCTGCTCTGTATAAAGTTCCATTGCATATTCGATCTTTATATGAAGACGAAGATGGGACTTTCGTTTTTCATTAATGATTATGGCCTATCCTCTATGGAAGTCGGTCTTTCAATAAGATTCTGCGTATAGTAGTTTCCGTATACCCCTACCCCAGTGTGTGTATACCTTCTACCTAATAGTGTATCTCTATGATTTTTTGAGTTTAACCAACCGTTTACCGCTTCTCCTGCATCAAAATAAAAAGCAGCTGTATTTCCGCCAGCTCTGGAAAACTCTATATTTGATTCTTTTAATGTATCGCTTAACGTAGGAATTTCAGCCAAATCATTTGCTACTACATTATTTTTAGCCATTTCTTTACTTTGCATTCTAGCAATATCTTGCAATGGCATATCTGATTCTAAAACTCTAACACCATGTCTCAGTCGATAGACATTTGTAATTTCAAAAATTTGTCTCTCATTTGCACGGTCTACGGCAATTTGAAAAGAGGAAGTAGGAATTTGAGTTTCTATCATCGAACCATTATATAAAATATCATATGGCTTCTGTAATAAGAGGGTTTCTAAATCAGAAAATCTAACTGCTTCTAGCCGTTTACCAACGACATCAATATATAGAATAGCTAGTAAATTATCAAATTGAACTAAAATTCGGTTATTAATATCATCTTCATTTAATGAAAACGTATATGTATTCGTTCCAATGGAAATTGTAATTTCTGATTGAACGAGCGTAAAACGATAGATATCTTCAATTGACTGGCCAATTTTATATGGTGTAACTTCCACAGAGTTACCAATAGCCAGAACTTGTTTTACTTGGCCTTCGGAAACTCCTACCAGTTGATAACTTGAATAAGAATCATTATACACCCACCACTCAAAACCAAATGAGGAGGGTTCAATTCGAGCTGGTTTTCCTAATAACTTGATTAATTCGGAAGATGGTTGCCCTACTAACACAGAAATACCAGTTTTAGGTCTAGAAAAAATACTGTTTGTTTCGACAGTTCCTTTCGTTTCTTGCGGAATTATTTGTCCAGTGTTATTCGAGCCGGTAAGCAACTCATTTTCTTGAATAGGGTTATCAAAATATATAAACACTGCTAGTACAATAGCAATAGCGATTAAGAAACGAAATAGATTTTTCATCTTATTTATCTCCTTAGGTTTTAATCCATTTTCACTAGTATATCAAGCTTGTATACAAAGACACAATGTTGTCATTGCAACATTTTCAAATTTGAATTAATATTAATGAGAACGTATTATATGGTAATTTGAACGTGAAGGAGGACAATTAAATGGATTTCGAAAACACAGGTATCGAAAACACTGTCATTGATCTAAATGTATTAGATGATGTAATGAAACAGCACGGTCTAATCCGCGCAGGACAATGGGATTATGAGCGCGTTACTTATGACAAAAAATATGAAATAAAAGAAGGTATTTTTTATCTTCGCGTATTTGGCTATACAAAAGATGGCGATGTTGGAGCTCATGATGCCATAATCACATTATTGAAGCCTGCTCTTGGTAAACATTACTATCCACATGGCATTGAATATGGCGAAAATGAGGTTTTCCCAAATCATTTACTTAAGTCTTGTGAGAAGACATTAACTGCACTTAGTGCGGATTTAAAACCTTTTGAACTGAACGCCTAATAAAATGACGCTAGAGAAAATATTCTCTGGCGTTTTTTCATGTTCAAAAGTATAAATTTTGACTATACTTAATATAACAATCATAAGAAGGTGGTACTGCTCTTGTTAAACAAATTTTTTTTTAAGAAATACCTTAAATACTTTTTTCTGATTCTCATCCTTTTGTTGATTGCAATTTTTATCTTGCCTGTCTCAGTTCCTATTGTATTAGCACTCCTTACAGCTATAATAATTGAACCACTAGTTAAATTTACACAAAAAACATTTAAGTGGAATAGAAAACCTGCCGTAATCACAAATTTTTCTTTCTTTTTGTTAATTATTTCAGGAGGACTTTATTTTGGTATTACAAAACTTATCACGCAATTAATATACACTACAAAAATTATTCCTAATTATTTAAATAATTTAACAGGAATGTGGATAGATATTCAAAATAACTTATTTAAATATACAGAAGGATTACCAGCAGAAGTAGTATTATCCATACAGAATAAGTTGGAAGATACTTTAGTAAGTTTAAAAGATTCTTTACTTGATTTATTGAGCTACTCAAATATTACGTCCCTACTAACAAATATCCCAAACTTTTTAGTTAGTTTCATCGTATTCATCGTAGCATTATTTTTATTTATGCTTGATTTGGAACAGTTACGAATAAAGCTTTTTCAATATTTTTCCGAAAGTACTGCAGAAAAGGTACGATTCATGGCAAAAGGCATAAAAAAAGTGGTCATTGGCTTTTTAAAAGCACAAGTATTGGCAAGTTTTTTCATTTTAGCTGCTACCCTAATAGGATTACTGTTAATCGCTCCAAAATATGCAATAGTTATGTCGATTATTATTTGGATTATTGATATTATCCCAATTCTAGGGTCTATTATTATTCTAGCACCTTGGGCTCTCTATCATTTCCTTACTGGGGACGTTGTTTTAGGAACGAAGCTTACTATTCTTGCAGTTATTCTAATTATTATTAGAAGAACAGTGGAACCTAAGTTAATGGGCTCGCAAATGGGCATATCTCCATTAGCAGTCCTAATTGCAATGTTTGTAGGCGCAAAATTATTTGGAATCCTTGGATTTATTATAGGACCAATAATTGTTATATTATTTATTACTGCAAAAGAATCCGGAATGATAAAGCTTAACTTTAAGGTATGAACCATAAAACTGGTTGATAGACTAAGAAAAATGCTAGCATACTTTAAGCGCTCTTGTCTTCTCTATTCCCAGAGTGCTTTGGACGAAGCATCGCTACACTATTACCGGTGTTTTTTTGTGGATCGTGAAGTGACTGCGTCACTTCACGATCCATTTTTCTGGTAATCTTGTAGAAAATGTTTGTCCGTCGCCCTCTTGGAATAGTTAGAGACAAGGTACATAAGGTTTGGATAATGAAAGAATAAATCCTTTCCTATTCTTTTAAAAGCGGACGAAGATGCAATTTCGTCCGCTTAGCACTTCTTTATCTAGGAATGTTATCTATTTTTCGACAAGTCCACCATAATCATTTTTACACAGGATCGCTTAAACTTTTTTCGGGAAAAGTAAAAGTAAAAGTAAAAACAATAAAGTTTTACCTAGAATTGATTGAAGTGATGGTGGCGACTCCAGCGAGATAAGTGAAATGCCACTGAAAAAGTGACTAAATATTTAAATTTGAAAATACCGAAAATTCTCACCCCTGCTTTTATAGGTAAAACCATGAGATTAAGCAGAATCCCCCCAACTTTAGTAGCTAAAAATAACTTTTTTCGGGAATGAAATTTTAATTTTATGGAAAACTGGACTTTTTCAGTGGCCACATGAGTGAGACAAATGAGCCATCACTACGAACCCGTCCACCTGAAACGGAAATCCGCGGTATTATGTAATTCTTAAAAGTACTATGAACACTCGCTTCGCATGGCGATAATCCATATACATTCTTATCTTTAAAGAAAGAATAAAACAGTAGCCAGCATAATTACGCTGACTACTGTTTTATTTTTATAGTTGATTTATCCACCAATTATCGCTTTTATGACAGAAGTTGTATCTCCACCATGATAAAATACATACAACAATAAATAGACTGCTACGCCTGTTATTGCTACAAAGAACCAAATAATGCTTGTAATTGGTCCAATTTTACGGTGCTTGGCAATATTATTCTTTAACCCTAAATAAATCGTTACAATTCCAAACACTGCACCTGTAGTGGCTAATGTAATGTGAAAAATTAAAAATATGGTGTAGTAGATTTTGATGTCTTCCGGTCCACCAAATGCAGTATTACCAATAAATATTGTTCGTGAAACATAGATGATAAAAAAAGCTAAAGCTGATATAGCTGCAGCAAACATCGTCTTCTTATGTGCTTCAATTTTTCTTTGTTTGATTAATACCCAACCGATTGCTATCAAGATAGCACTTAATACGATAAATGAGGTACTAATTGTAGGTAATAGAGGTAAATTCATCATCATTCTCCTTGAATACAACGGTTTATTTTAACAACTAGGCTCTACTTGAATTTTGTAGATCATCTAATGCTTTTTGTGTAATATCATCTGCATTTTCTTGTTCATTTCGATACCACTCAAAGAAAATATAAAATAATACGAATCCATAAATAATTTCTTGAATAATTTTCATAATAACTCCGCCAAGTTGTTGGTCCTCAAATGGAGGCATGTTCGAAAATAGTTCAGGGCCAGATAATGAAAGACCAGCTAATGTATTACTTGGTACACAAAGTGCCATAGCTTTCAACCATGCATCTGGGTTTGTATAAGTAGCATACATTGGTACGTCTGAGAAAATAATAAGCGCACACGCTGGAGTGATTAATACAGCACTGGCTATAATATAACCAATTTTTTTTAATCCGTGTAGTTTATTTTCAACTCCATTGATATCAATAATGGACCACCACATGCAGATTGCAGAAATAAACAAGATAAACGTATAAGTGCCATGCAAACCTTCATTTAATTTAATATAATCAAAAATTAACGGAATATGGTAAAGAGAGAACAGACCTGAAAATAAGATCAAAGCTAACATTGGTCTTGTAAAAAAAGGGAATAACTTTCGAACAACAGGCAACTCCCTTACAGCTTTCCAAACCCACCATGGAATTCCTTTCATCAATATAGGGGGAATCAACATTAACAATATTGCCATTTGTGTCATGTGAAATGAAAACATAATATGACTCATTAAATCTATAGGAGAACCCTTTATAATATACAAAAGGACTAAACTCGTTAGAAAATAAACAACTTCTTTTCGTTTCAATGGTTCTGAAACATGAAAGTCTTTTCTCCATTTTACCGTAATTAAGAAATATAATATTGTAATCAATACTAAAACGCCAATCATGATAGGACTCCACAATGCTTGAAATCCGAATATACTTAAAGGCATAGGTACCTTGCTCCTTCCTGCTACATTACTTTCCTTATTATAATGCTCTACAGCTATAACTTCAATGAACGAACTATGACAAATAAGAAAAACGCAAGCGTCCTTTAAGTTCATTTTGTCTTCTCTATTTCTAGAGTGCTTTGGACGAAACATCTGCTCCTGCGGTTACTCGTCGCAAAAAGAATTTTGGCTACACTATTTCCATGGGAATTTCTGTGGATTGAGAAGTGACTGCGTCACTTCTCAATCCACTTTTTTCTGTAATCTTGTGGCGGTTGTGTGTCCGTCGCCTTCTTGAAAAATGTAAAGACTTAATGCATTTGTTTTGGTTAATGAGAGAATAAATCCTTTCCTATTCTTTTAAAAGCGGATGAAGATGCAATTTCCTCCGCTCAGCGCTTCTTTAATAATGGGTGCTATCTATTTTTCTCTAGTACCACCTACTCTAATGTTACACCCACTGATTCGTGTATACTGTGTACGGAAAACTAAAAAAACTAAAGATCTAAGCCTTGAAATTATACTATGATTCCTTACTAATACTGGATTCTTAGCGATAGCTGGGCAAAATCTTCTTGTTAGGTACTACTCGCTTAATGGATTGCAGTGAAAGGTGGCGACTCCAGACGGAGGCCAACAGGATGTTGGTCACGAAGGCGTTGCCACACGATGTGGCGCTCTTAGCCTTCGTTCCTCGGAGACAGATGTGCCATCGCAAACGACGCGAATGCGGCACCCCCGCGGAACGCGTCCACCTGAAACGAAAATCCACGGTATTATATAATTCTTTAAAGTACTATGAACGCTGGTTTCGCAATACGATAACCCAAATACTTTCTTATCTTTTAAGAAAAACGGAAGATGCAGCATTGAATTTTGTAATGACACTATACGGTAAAGTTATTCTTCCATCTTTGAGAAAACGTAAGCGTCCTTTAAGGGTATGTGAAAATAGTCTTTACAGTTTCCCAAGTGCTTTGGATTAAACGTCAGAGACACTATATGCCAGTTACCAAAAAAAAAGCGAGACTAAGAATAAACTTAGTCCCGCTTTATAATTTTATTTACCACCAAACAATTGTTAAAAACGTAAGGATAAAAGTAAATGCAAAAGTTGCACCTAGATATAAGAAGAAAGCTGTAATACCGTGATTTTTTTCACTCATATGCATGAAGTAGTAAAGTTGTAATACCACTTGAATAGCAGCTAATAGTAATATTACTGGTACAACAAAATACTTTGAAAAACCAGCAGCAACTGAACTAAATGCAACTAATGTCATAAAAATCATAATTGCAAATGTCGTTACTTGATTACGCATTTCTTCTCTTCTTTTACGACGAGTATATTCATACTCTGTTTGTGTTTTCACATAAACGTGAGCGTCGTGTGACATATTAACCAACAACTCCCATCAAGTATACTACAGTAAAGATGAATACCCACACAACATCGATAAAGTGCCAGTATAAAGAAGCAGTATAGTATTTTGGTGCATTATATAAGCTAAATCCGCGTTTTGCATTACGTAAAAGTAGTAAAACAATCCACCCAAGACCAATTACAACGTGAAGACCATGCGTTCCAACTAATGTAAAGAAAGCAGATGAAAATGCACTTTGACCATAATTAAAACCTAAGTGAACATAATGATTAAACTCATAAATCTCTAAAGCTAAGAATCCAAGACCAAGGAATACCGTGATAGCCATCCAAGTTTGCATACCTTTAAAGTTATGGTTTTTCATATGATACATTGCATAAACACTTGTTAAAGATGAAGTTAAAAGCAACATAGTCATAACAAAAGCTAGTGGCAACTCATAAAGTGAATGAGTTGAAAACTCCATTCCACTTGGTCCCTTGTCTTTTAGAGCTAAATAAGTAGCAAATAAACTAGCGAATAATACAGTTTCTCCACCTAGAAATAACCAGAAACCTAAGAATTTGTTTTTACCTTCTAAAGTTACTTGCTCTGGATGATCTGGCCAAGATTGTGGGGTGTACTTCGTATTAAAGTCCATTATTATTTACCCCCTTTTTCATTCATTAATTCTTCTTTGTGAATATGATAACCATGATCATCTTTAAGTGAACGAACTGCCATTGAAAGTAATGTAATACCTAATCCAAGTATGATAACTAATATACCCCATGAATGATCAGCATGGTATAGAGCACCAAATGCAGCTACAAATAATCCAAATGACATCACAAAAGGAATAAATGAGTTGTTAGGCATATGTATATCAGAAATTGGTTCTGCATATGTCATACCTTCTTTATTACCTTCTTGTTTCTCAATCCAAAAAGTATCAAGTCCCCGAACAAGTGGTGTTTGTTTAAAGTTATAATAAGGCACTGGTTGTGGAATAGCCCATTCTAACGTACGGCCATCTTCCCAAGGATCATTACCAACTTTTTCATTTTTTACAATCGTGATAATAATGTTAATAACTAAAATGATAACCCCTATTGCCATTAATCCTGCACCTAAAGAACTGATTAAGTTGAATAAATCCCAACCTTGCCCTTCGCGGAACGTAAATACACGACGTGGCATACCCATTAATCCTAAGAAATGTTGAATAAAGAAAGTACAATGGAATCCAAGGAAGAAGAACCAGAATGTCCATTTCCCTAATTTTTCACTTAACATTTGATTGAACATTAAAGGCCAATATAAGTGTAATGCTGCTAAAATAGCAAGCACTACTCCCCCTACGATTACGTAGTGGAAATGGGCAACGATAAAGTATGAATCGTGCAATTGATAATCTAGTGGAGCGGCAGCTTGCATGATACCAGTTACCCCACCTGCTACGAATGAAGGAATAAATCCTAAAGCATACAGCATTGGAACCGTAACTTTAATACTTCCTCCCCAAATTGTAAGCAACCAGTTAAAAATCTTCATACCTGTAGGAACAGCGATTGCCATTGTAGCAACAGCGAAAATAGCATTTGCTGTTGGTCCTAAACCAACTGTAAACATATGGTGAGCCCAAACCATGAATCCTAAGAAACCGATTAATACAGTTGCAAAAACCATGGATGAATAACCAAATAGTCGTTTACGTGAGAATATAGAGAATATCTCAGAGAATATACCAAAAGCCGGTAATATTAAGATATATACCTCAGGATGCCCGAAAATCCAGAATAAATGCTCCCAGATTATTGTATTACCACCCATTGTATGATCAAAGAAGTTTGCACCGAACATACGGTCAAAGATTAAGAAAAACAAACCAACAGTAAGTGGTGGGAAAGCAAATAGGATTAACGCACTTGCAACAAATGTAGTCCAAGTCATTAATGGCATACGCATGTATGTCATACCCGGAGCACGCATATTTATAATTGTTACTAGGAAGTTAATACCTCCAATATAAGTTCCGGCACCGGCTATTTGAAGCCCGAGTGCATAGAAGTCAATACCATGTCCTGGTGAAGCCAATGATAATGATGCATACGACGTCCATCCTGCATCAGGTGCGCCACCTAAGAACCAAGATAAGTTAAGGAAAATTCCTCCGAATAGGAACAACCAAAAACCAAGAGCATTCAGAAATGGGAATGCAACGTCACGTGCACCAATCTGAAGTGGCATAACTGCATTCATAAATCCAAATAATATTGGCATGGCCGCTAAGAAAATCATCGTTGTACCATGCATTGTAATAATTTCGTTAAATAAGCCTGCACTAACAAAATCATTATCCGGTTTTGCTAATTGTATACGAATTAGCATTGCCTCAAGACCACCGATTACGAAAAACAAACCGCCGGCAGCGAGGTAAAGGATAGCGATTTTTTTATGGTCGACTGTCGTTAAGAAGTCCCATACAGAAGCGCCAAAGCCTTTTTTCTTTGCGATTGAACTCACAACTCTAACCTCCTTAAATTTTATCTATTGTGTTACTTTTCAACAGATAATTCCATCAAATAATCCGCAAGAGCATCTAATTGCTCATCAGTAAATTTTTTGCCATTGTTTAAATCTTCAGGTTGTGGCATTTTGTTACCTGGTTTATAACTTTGTGGATCATTAATCCATGATTTGATGTTTTCTTTCGTATGATCCATAAATCCAGCAACGCGATTACGGTCTCCAAAAGTACCTAGGTTTGGACCCATGCTTCCGCCTGTACCTGCAACAGAAGTTGCGTGACATCCGATACAACCTGCACTAGAGAATAGAGCTTCACCTTGCTTAGCACTGTCTCCTACTGCAACATGTTCCGTAGATTTCGCTTTTGCTACCCATGCATCAAAATCTGGTCTATTCATTGTTTTTACTTTAAAGTCCATTAAAGCATGAGAAGGACCACAAAGTTCCGCACATTTACCATAGAATACGCCTTGCTCTAAGCCAGCCGATTCTTTGTCAAACTCTAAATAGAATTGATTGACATTATCTACGTTTGTATCCATCTTACCGCCAGCTGTTGGAATCCAAAATGAGTGTTTTACATCAGCTGCTTTCAAATTGAAATATACTTTTTCGTTTGTTGGAACAACTAGTTCCTGTGCAGTTACTACACCTAAATCAGGGTACTCAAACTCCCACCAATAAAGTTTAGCAGTAACGTTTACTGTCAAGGCAGTTTTATTACCTTCTGCATTTACATCTGCCATACCAGCTACATCAGCATGTTTATAAGTATAAAATACTGTCGGAACTGCAAGAATTAATAGAAGAATAATTGGAATAACTGTCCAAATAATTTCTAAAGTATGACTTCCTTCAACTTGCTTAGGGATAAAATCTTCCCCTAATTTTGAACGACGGAACTTCACGATAGCAACTACATAGATAATTCCTACTACAATTATAACTAAAGCCATAATAGCAGAAGAAAGTAGTAGTAAATTAAATTGATCTCTTCCAACTTGTCCAGCAGGTGTAAGCGTCGATAGGTATTCTTCGCCACAACCCGATAGGAAAATCGTTAGAGCTGCTAACACTGAAAAAAGTCGCCATTTTTTAAGCCCTTTCATCATAGCTAAATCAAACCCCTCTTTCATTGTTGTATTCATGTGCTGTTGGACTGCGGTTCATTTTATATGAATTCTTGGTGACTAAAGAAAGAATTCCAATAGGATAAAATTACTTTACTGTAATCTTCCCTTTTTTAGAAAAGGTAGACTACTTCTGATTCAAGTTAAATAAAAATAGAAAAGATAATCATTGATACGAACAGGATGGTCATATAGTTTAATGAATAAACAAACATACCAGTTGCCCATTTCAAATCATCTTTTACCCGGAAACCTTTAATTGCAAGTATAAGCCAACCGATATTTAATAACGTAGCTAATACTAGAAAGGAAATTCCAAGATCCATTAACAAAAATGGTAAAGGGAACAAAAAGATTACCCATAGAAGCATCGAACGCTTTGTACGTGCAAATCCTTTCACAACTGGAAGCATTGGTATACCTGCTGCTCTATATTCTTCTGTTCGTTTCATTGCAAGAGCATAAAAATGTGGTGGTTGCCACACAAACATAATTAAGAATAATGCAAGAGCTCCGTAGCTTAAGCCTGGTTCTACAGCAGCCCATCCGATTAAAGGTGGTATTGCTCCTGATATACTTCCTACTATTGTGTTACTAACATGCTTTCTTTTTGACCACATCGAATAAAGAACCACATAACTAATGATACCCGCCAGTCCCCAAATTCCAGCAGATGTTGAAGCCAGGAATAATAAAATTTCACCTACAACTAATAAAGTAAGAGAAGTTGTCAGTACGGCAATCGGTTTAAACCTTCCAGTAACAGTGGGTCTAGCTCTTTTACTTTTCATAATAGGGTCAATATCACGATCTATATAATTATTCATCGCACCAGATCCGGCGATTATGAAAGCCGCACCAAAAAGCGTATAAAACATTAGATCTAGTTCCTGAAGAAAATTACGGTTAGTAAATTGAAAAGCTAACCAAATACCAGTAAACGTTGTTATTAAATTCGAATTGACAATCCCAATCTTAATAAGTGCTAGAAAGTCTTTTATGAAAGAAGTTGTTTCTGGAACTTTGTCAGTCTCGGTAGTAGCGGTAATTGATTGACTATTTGACATACTGCCTCTCCTTTCAAAGTTGTAAGCATATTCCGCTACCTTTTACTATATCGAAAAACCTTATTAATTTCCATAGTGAATAAGTTTTTTTGATAATAAGTTATATGTTTACCTTACAAAAGAGTAACAATATTAATAGTAAATCATTTCCTCTACTGTTTTGTGAAGGTTCAAGCACGAATTTATGAACAATTTGTGAAATGGCACTATCAACTTTTAGTGTTCAATGTATAAACATTGTTTTTTCTTTCATATTTCGATATTATCAAAAAGCAGATACCGTCATTTAAGACGATCAACATACATAAAGTAGGTGGCACATTGCACATTCATAAAATTTTAAAATGGTTAGCTGTAGCTTCTACTGTTGGAATGCTTCTCATTCTTTTAGGAGGAGCGCTTGTTACGAAAACCGACAGCGGGATGGGTTGTGGAAGACATTGGCCTGGCTGTAATGGGCAACTTATACCAGATAAGATAACAACTGAAGTACTAATTGAATTTTCACATCGGGTAGTTACAGGTGCTGTTGGAATACTAATTGTAGCTTTAGCCATTTGGGCATGGCGTGCACTTGGACATGTTCGTGAAACAAAGTTTTTATCAATTATGGCTGTTTTTTTCTTAGTACTACAAGCTTTAATCGGTGCAGCACAAGTAAAATGGGGACAAGGCGATTTTATACTCGCATTGCATTTTGGAATTTCTCTCATTTCTTTTGCAGCCGTCTTATTACTCACACTA
The DNA here is from genome assembly GCF_008973485.1 of Psychrobacillus glaciei. Lineage (GTDB taxonomy): Bacteria > Bacillota > Bacilli > Bacillales_A > Planococcaceae > Psychrobacillus > Psychrobacillus glaciei. The sequence continues at coordinate 1,265,359 of NZ_CP031223.1, read as the reverse complement.
CTCATTTTTGAAGTAGATAGAAAATTTGACACGGATAAAATTAGAATAGGTAAAACATTAAAGTTTCATACAATTGGAGTTACACTTTATTCCTATATAGTAGTATATTCGGGTGCTCTTGTTCGTCATACAAAATCTAGCCTGGTTTGTAAAGACTGGCCCCTGTGTAGAAATGATGAGTTTTCATTGCCTACAAACTTATATGAGTGGGTACAAATGGGGCATCGAGCGGCTGCTGGGTTGATTATTATTTGGATAATTATTATTGCCATTCATGCTTTTAGAAACTATAAAGAACAGCGAGCAATTTATTGGGGTTGGATTACCGCTTTAATTCTTGTTCTCTGCCAAGCTTGCACTGGTATGTTAATAGTATTTACTAAACTAAATTTGTATATTGCGTTGTTGCATTCTTTATTTGTTTCATTACTATTTGGTTTGTTATGTTATATGGTTCTGTTATTATCCCGAAGTCGATTGAAGATATAAGTTAAACCTAAGCTCCCTTTAACAGCTTCTTGTCTTCAATATTCCCTGAGTGCTTCGGACTAAACATTGGATACACAATTAACGAGAACTTTTATGGAGAATCTGGATGTGACTCGGTCAAATCCAGATTCTCTTTTTTCGTTAATTTTGTGGCGGATGTGGGTCCGTCGCCCTCTTGAAATATGTAGATACAAGGTACATAAGGTTTGGATAATGAGAGAATAAAACCTTTCGTATTCTTTTAAAAGTGGACGAAGATGCAATTTCGTCCGCTCAGCGCTTCTTTAACAATAGTTGCTATCTATTTTTTTAGGTTCCACCAACTCTAATCATCTACCCAATGAATAATTTCTCCTTTAGAAATTGCAAATAAAAGAAAAAAATAAAAATCAAGACCTAGCGAGTTGAAAGTTTCCAGTTATCCGGTCCTACCCTATGCATCTCCGTCTAAATACTCCTTATAATCACTAATTCATTATTTAGACAAAGCATATTGTCTTACTTATTTGCACTGTTGAGTGGAGTGGAAAGCGGCGACTCCTAGGATATTAGCAAACTAATCAAGACCCCGGACTAAAGCGTAACGAAGGAAACGGCTTGATTTGTTTGCTTCAGGAAAGCGGCTGCATGCAGCGGAAATCAACCTGTTCTTGGCATAAAAGCTTTTTATATTTCTTGCCTTAAAAAAAGCTGTTTGACAAAGTTAATTGTCAAACAGCTTTTTTATTATTCTTTTCCTATTTCAATTAAAAGATCTCCAGTGGCTATTGCTTCTCCTGCAACTACATGAATCTCTTTTATCACTCCATTAAATGGAGCTTGTACAGTCGTTTCCATTTTCATTGCCTCTGTAATAAGTAAATGCTGTCCCCTTTTTACTTTACTTCCGATAGATACAGCAACTTTGAGAACAGTGCCAGGCATTGTGGCACCTATATGTTGCTCATTTGCCACTTCAGCTTTGGATTTAGATAGATGACTCACTTCAATTGTCATATCTTGAATTGATATTTCACGTGGTTGTCCATTCAATTCAAAATAAATAATTCGATTTCCATCGCTCATTGGTTCACTTATAGAAACTAATTTAATAATTAATGTCTTCCCTATTTCTATTTCTTCACCGAGCCTCATTCCATAAAAGAATGTTGGAGTGTCAAGAACAGAAACATCCCCAAAATTATTTTCCATCGCAGAATATTCATCAAATACTTTAGGATATAACGTATAAGCTAAAATCTCCTGACTCGTAACTGGACGCCCTAATTTATTGAATAAGTCTTCTCTCATCACTTGAAAATCTACTGGTTCAAGCAATTCTCCGGGTCTAACGGTAATCGCTTGGCGATTTTTTAAAATCACTTTTTGAAGCTCTTTTGGAAAACCACCGTACGGTTGACCAATATATCCTTCAAAAAACTCGATAACCGAGTCTGGGAAGTCGATAGTTTTCCCTCTCGTAATCACTGAAATTTCATCTAAATTGTTTTGTACCATGAATAGCGCCATATCTCCAACTACCTTAGAGGAAGGTGTGACTTTTACTACATCACCAAATAGTAAATTTACACGGGAATACATTTCTTTTACTTCTTCCCAACGCTCTCCTAAACCTACTCCTTTTGCTTGTTGTTGAAGATTGCTATACTGTCCACCAGGCATTTCATGCACATAAATCTCTGTATGGGGGCTAATCATGCCACTTTCAAAGTCTTTATAGTATTTACGAACATCTTCCCAATAGTAGGAGATTTTTTCAAATGCACGTACATCCCCTATTACTTCTCTACTTCCTCCATTCATCGCATAACTTAAAGTACTTGCGCTAGGTTGAGAAGTTAAACCTGCCATTGCACCTAAAGCAGTATCGACGATGTCTACACCTGCTTCAATAGCTTTTGCGTACATATAAATGCCATTACCACTAGTATCATGAGAGTGTAAGTGTATAGGTAAGTCTGTCACGCTTTTAATTTCGCTTATTAGACGATAAGCAGCTTCCGGCTTCAGTAATCCAGCCATATCTTTAATCGCCAAAATATGAGCCCCAGAAGCCTCTAATTCTTTTGCCATATCTTTGTAGTACTTAACCGTATACTTCGAGCGAGAGTCATCTAAAATGTCTCCTGTGTAACATATAGCTGCTTCGGCAATCTTACCCGATTGTCTGGTAGCATCAATTGCCACTTCCATTCCTTTAATCCAGTTCAAACTATCAAAAATACGGAATACATCAATACCCGCTTCCGCCGATTCCTGAATAAATTCACGAATTACATTATCGGGATAGTTTTTATAGCCTACTGCATTTGCTCCTCGAAATAGCATTTGAAAAAGAACGTTTGGAATCATTTTTCTCATTTTTAATAAACGATCCCAAGGATTTTCTTTTAAGAATCGGTAGGCTACGTCAAATGTAGCTCCACCCCACATTTCATAAGAGAATAAATTATGCATCCCACTAGCCGATTCTTTCGCAATTTGAAACATATCATGTGAACGAACTCTCGTTGCAAGAAGCGATTGATGCGCGTCTCTAAATGTTGTATCTGTTAATAACACACCTTGTTGTTCCTTCACCCACTTGATGACACCTTGTACACCTTGTTGTTCTAGAATTTGTTTAGTGCCAGATGTCGGAGGAATGGAATTATCCATCTTTGGTTTTCTAACAGAACTAAAAATGGGTTTAGATTTTTGCTCTATTCCAGGAAAACCATTTACTGTAACATTCCCAATATAATTTAATATTTTTGTTCCACGATCTTTTCTATTTGGGAATAAAAATAACTCTGGAGTGGTATCAATAAAACTAGTATTAAAATGTCCTGATAAAAAACTTGGGTGCTTCACTACATTCTCCAAAAAAGGGATATTTGTTTTAATCCCCCTTATTCTGAATTCCTGCAAATTTCTGACCATTTTAGCTGCAGCTTCGCCAAAAGACATACCCCATGTAGAAACTTTAACTAATAAAGAATCATAATACGGCGTAATAACGGCACCTTGGAATCCATTCCCAGCATCTAAACGTACGCCAAATCCTCCACCAGAGCGATATACCATTAGTTTTCCTGTATCAGGCATGAAACTATTTAACGGATCTTCAGTTGTTACACGAGACTGAATAGCAAAACCAAAAAGTGGAATATTTTCTTGATTCGGAATTCCCATTTCATCACTATTTAACGCTAAACCACTCGCAATTTTAATTTGTGCATGGACGATATCAACACCAGTAATCATTTCTGTTATCGTATGTTCCACCTGTATTCGGGGATTTACTTCGATAAAGTAAAACTTATCATTCGTCACTAAGAACTCAACAGTGCCTGCATTTATGTAAGATACATTATTCATTAACTGAACTGCAGCCTGGCAAATTTCATCTCGAAGTGCTGGACTTAAAGAATTAGACGGTGCTATTTCTACCACCTTTTGATGTCTTCTTTGGATTGAACAATCACGTTCATACAGATGAATTAAGTTACCCAATGTATCTCCAAGGATTTGAACTTCTATATGTTTTGGTTGATCAATAAATTTCTCTACATAAACTTCATCTGATCCAAAAGCCGCCTTGGCTTCCGATTTAGCACGTTCGTAGGCGCTTTCAAGTTCCTCTTCAGAAAGAACAACGCGCATTCCCCGTCCACCGCCACCTAGAGAGGCTTTAATAATAAGCGGATAACCGTGTATTTTACCAAATGCCTGTATCTCTTCAATACTTACTACTGGTCCATTACTACCGGGAATAACAGGGATTCCAGCATTGACCGCCTGTTTACGTGCCTTAACTTTGTCACCAAACATATCTAAATGCTCGGAAGTCGGTCCGATGAAAATAATTCCTTCTTGTTCACAACGTCTTGCAAAATCTACGTTTTCTGCTAAAAAACCATATCCAGGGTGGATTGCGTCTGCTTTACTTTCTTTCGCAATCCGAATAATATCTTCCATATCCAAATAAGCATCAATGGGCTTTTTCCCTTCTCCAACCAAATAAGATTCATCTGATTTAAAACGATGGAAGGATCCACTATCTTCTCTTGAATAAATGGCTACAGTTCGAAGATTCAATTCCGTACAAGCTCGAAATATTCGAATTGCTATTTCTCCTCTGTTCGCAACTACTATTTTATTAATTTTATCCAATACTAAACACCCCTTATCCCTTGGTTTTCTCGTACTTTGTAAACATAGATACATTCATCAATATACCGATTGCAGCAGATAATAATATAACGGATGTTCCTCCATAACTAATGAATGGGAGCGGAACACCGGTAAGTGGGATTATTCCCAACATGCCACCTAAGTTAACAAACGTTTGAAACCCGATAATACTACCAATCCCCGCAGCAATCATTCGGGCTTGGGGATCTTTTGTAGATATAGCAATCATGATCGCTTTAAATACAAGGAAAAACAGTCCACAAAGTACAACTAGAACACCTATTAAACCCAGTTCTTCCGCAATAATGGCCATGATAAAATCTGTATGTGGTTCAGGAAGATAACCAAATTTTTGATTAGAATTGCCTAATCCAAGCCCTTTTAAACCACCTGCTCCGATTGCAATATACCCATTTACAATTTGATAACCGTAACCTTGTTCGTAATCGAAAGGATGGAAGAACGCTTCTAATCGTCCAAGTCGTTTCTCAGTAATGAATTGGTCTTTCATCATATAAATCACAAAGAATCCAACGGTTAAAACAACACCAATTAATCCAATAAATTTTGCAAATGATTTGAATTTTATTCCACTAGCTGCAATAACAGAAATTGCAACAAAACCAATGATCATTGTATTCCCAACATCGGTTTCTAACATAACCGAAACAAATACAAAAAACAGCACTATTAGTGGTGGGCCAACTGATTCATTTAACTTATCTAACGTTCCATTTTCATGTTTTTTCGCAAATATTCCAGCAAAATATAAAACAATAATAATCTTTGCAACTTCTGAAGGTTGTAAGTTTCCAAAACCTAAATGAATCCAACTTTGGGAACCACTTTCTCCTCCGGTTCCAATAATATGCACTAAAAATAAAAGAGTAAACATGATAAGAAGCATAAATTGCATCATGGCTTTATTTTTATAATGCTTATATGGGAAAAAAGCAGTTAACAAGAATGCGGGTATACATAGCAATAAATTTAGTCGTTGCTTTTTGAAAAAATAATCTGGCTCCCAGCCATAATTAAGAACTGACCAGCCATAACTAGCACTATAAATCATCACAAGTCCAAACAAACACAGGACTAAATAAACAAAAAATAAGGGGTAATCAAAGTTTTTTAAATATCGTTTTATATACGGAATCATTTTGTAAAACCTCTATTTCATAATTAAGAGTAGATATATTAATCTATCACTCTTTTAAATATTTCTAGAAAAAAAACTCAAACAGAAATTTGTTTGAGTTTTGCAATTATTTTTCTGTATGGATCTCATGTAAAATTGATAACTCTTTTTCAAGTGAAGCCATAATTTCTCTTCCTTCACTTTTCTCTAAAAGTCCAAGCTTTACCGCAAAATCAATTTCACGTGACAAACCAAACATTTGAGTGTCTAGAACTTCTTCGTATAGAGGACATTGAGGCATAGTTAAATTATCCATCTGCACTTTTATAAGCTGCGCAATCTTTTCAGCATCTCTTTTTAAAAGTTCTACTGCTTTGTCTTGATACGAAAGTTGTATATTAGTATCCATGAGGACTCCCCCATTATTTATAATTTCTAATTCTCTAGCTCCCTAAAGTGTATCTTTTGTGATGAAAAAATGCAAGTTTTCTCTCATTCCCTTTTTTCAGAATAGAATAGATAACTTCTTACTTTGCAACTTTTAGACTCTATCGACTTATCCCGACAGGCAATAGCACATCCTTTTTCTTTTTTTAGTTAATTATTCTTTTAGACTTCTCCATTTAACGGTATACTTGTTTAGATTAGATAGTTTAGAGGAGGCAATTTTTTTGGAATCCATTATTCCCATTAAAGGTGCAGTTAAATTCAATATTACTTTAGATCCTACAGTATGGATTTTTGATGACCGAAGAATCGACTTGGATGACTTTTTTTCTGGTAGTTATGAATACAAAGATGAGTTAGAGGAATATACAAAAGTTACATCTGCTCATTGGTCACGTGAAATAATAGAAGGTGCTACATTCCCTCCTACTTTACAAACCGAAAAAAAATATGAACGTACTAAAGTATTAACAAGTACTTTTGGAGTTGAGTTGAAACAATTCATATTAAATGCTGAGCCATTACAGGGTGCAACTACACTCATTATTAAAACTTCAGAAGGGGACTATTCATTTTCTTTAGATGAACTAGACTCATTATTATTAAAGTTCAGTCATAAAGGAAAACCACTTCGTGAAGATGGTCCTGTTCATATTCTAAAAAAAGACGGATCAAATATTAATGATCCAATAAAACATGTTACAGCATTCCACATAGAATAGGAGTAGGTTTTATGAAGGTACAATGTGCCATTTGCGATCGAATTGATGAACTTTCCAATGATTTGCCACTAGCAAAAAAGTTGAGAAACCGCCCTATTCACACTTATATGTGCCAAATATGTCACGATCGAATAGAAGTAAAAACAAAAGCTCGATTGGCAACCGGTAAGTTCATTTTCTATAAAAGCTCTAAACTTATTGAAAATGAATTTTAACTAAGGAAAACGCAAACGTCTTTTAAGTGTATCTGGCCTTTACCAATTCCTGAGTGCTTTGGACAAAACAATTGCTACACTATTACCGTTGGAATTTTTGTGGATCGTGAAGTGACTACGTCACTTCACGATCCATTTTTTCGGTAACCTTGTGGCGGATGTTTGTCCGTCGCCCTCTTAGAATATGTTGAAACAAGGTACATAAAGTATGGATAATGAGAGAATAAATCCTTTCCTATTCTTTTAAGAACGAACGAAGATGTAATTTCGTCCGCTCTGCACTTCTTTATCAAGAGCTGCTACCTATTTTTCTCAAATTTCACAGGATTACCGGTATTATTAAGTTCAAATGCCAAACTAAAAAGTTAAAAACTGTCAAAGAGCGACTAATTGTAAGGTGAAAACTACAGATTCTACACTGAAAGCAACCAATCCATGAACTAAGCAACCAATTTTATCTTGAAAGCAACCATTTCTCTATGTAAAGAGTTAACTTTGAGTGAGATGGTACAAAACAACTTTAGACAATCCTATGCAACTAAAAATACAATGAACACGGTAGTTAATATACTAACTAATTCTTTAATTGGTCTCGTTTTCACTATTTCCTTAGTGCATCGCCTAAAACACAAGTTACACTATTACTATTTAAAGCTATGGATCGTGAAGTGACTACATCACTTCACGATCCATTTTTTCCGGTAATCTTGTGACGATTATTTGTCTTTCTCCTTCTTGAGATCCCTAGAGAGAAGGTGCTCGTAAAAGAAAAAAGACTGTAGGAAAACTCGATAATAATCGAGTTTTCCTACAGTCTGAAGCTCTGATACAAATGTAGTGGAGCTAGCTTGCATTAATCTATAATTCTTTAGAATGTATTATGCAGTTGGACTTTGTTTTCTTTCAAGTCGTAAACGAATTTTGTATATGATAAGGATTAATGCAGCTACAATTAGTCCTTCGACAACTGGAAGGAAAAAAGCTAAAAACGTCAACATTAAACAACCTATCAACAAAAATGCATAAATAACTATGTTTTGTCCTAAACGTAATTTTTTCGCAAATCCAAGTTTGTAAACAACCACGGATAGCAAGAAAATAACTAAATATAATACATAACCTGCTATGTCAAATGATGGCATAGTCTCGTATATAAAACGTGAAATGCTAGACATTCTATCAAGTACTTGCTGTTCCTCCAAGGTTATTCACCCTTTCAGTTCCTATTCAAGTTCTGCATTTTTCTTTTTCTTCGTTACTCGTTCGCGTTCGCTCTTCTCAAGAACTTTTTTACGTAAACGGATTGATTGAGGAGTAATTTCTAAATACTCATCATCCCCTAAGAACTCAATTGCTTCTTCAAGCGTTAAAATACGAGGTCTCTTAATCACGTTCGTTTGATCTTTGTTAGCTGAACGAATATTTGTTTTTTGTTTTGCTTTAGTAATATTTACTGTGATATCAGCATCACGAGTATTTTCTCCGACAATCATACCTTCATAAATATCAGTTCCTGGTTCAACGAATAGAGTACCACGGTCTTCAATACCCATCATACCGTAAGTTGTTGATTTACCTGTTTCCATAGAAACAAGAACACCTTGGTGACGTCCACCAACACGGCCAGAAACTACTGGTTGGTAGCTATCGAAAGTATGGTTGATAATACCATAACCTTTAGTAAGGGACATGAATTCTGTTGTATAACCGATTAATCCACGAGCGGGAACCATAAAGATTAAACGAACTTGTCCACTACCGTTATTTACCATATCAACCATTTCGCCTTTACGAGTACCCATAGATTCAATAATTGAACCTACACTATCTTCTGGTACATCAATTTGAACGCGTTCAATTGGCTCACATTTTTTGCCATCAATTTCACGAATAATTACTTCTGGCTTAGATACTTGTAATTCAAAACCTTCACGACGCATATTTTCGATTAAAATCGACAAATGAAGCTCTCCGCGACCTGAAACAGTCCAAGCATCAGGTGAATCAGTATCTTCAACACGTAAAGATACGTCTGTTTCTAATTGAGAACGAAGACGCTCTTCAATTTTACTTGAAGTAATCCATTTACCTTCACGACCAACGAATGGTGAGTTGTTTGTTAAAAAAGTCATTTGTAATGTTGGCTCATCAATTCGTAGTGGAACTAAAGCTTCTTGATGTGATGTAGGACAAACTGTTTCCCCTACGTTAATATCTTCCATCCCAGAAACAGCGATTAAATCTCCAGCTTTTGCTGATTGAATTTCTTCACGTTTTAAACCAAAGAAACCGAATAATTTAGTTACACGGTAGTTTTTAACTTTACCATCTAGTTTCATTAAAGAAACTTGTTGACCTACTTCAATTGTTCCGCGGAATACGCGACCAATACCAATACGTCCTACATAATCATTATAGTCAAGTAATGCTACTTGGAATTGTAATGGCTCTTCTGAGTTATCAATTGGTGCAGGGATGGACTCGATAACTTTTTCAAATAGACATTTCATGTCTTCTTCTTGGTTAGCTGGATCAGCATCTAATGAAGCCGTACCATTAACACCAGAAGCATAAACAACTGGGAACTCTAATTGATCTTCGTCTGCACCTAATTCGATAAATAATTCCAAAACTTCATCTACTACTTCTAATGGACGAGCTGAATCTTTATCTACTTTGTTTACTACAACAATAGGTGTTAATCTTTGTTCTAACGCTTTTTTCAAAACGAAACGCGTTTGTGGCATACAACCTTCATATGCATCAACAACTAGTAAAACGCCATCTACCATTTTTAGTATACGTTCAACTTCTCCACCGAAGTCAGCATGTCCAGGTGTATCAAGGATATTGATACGTGTACCATGATAATCTACAGCTGTATTTTTTGCTAATATAGTAATTCCGCGCTCACGTTCGATATCATTCGAGTCCATTGCTCTTTCGTCAACGTGCTCGTTAGAACGGAACGTTCCCGATTGTTTTAATAATTGGTCGACTAAAGTCGTTTTCCCATGGTCAACGTGTGCTATAATTGCAATGTTTCTTAAATCTTGACGTAAATTTGTCATATTTCCACTCCATATTCTTTTTTCGAGTCCATAACTGTGTTATTATATCACAAGTGAAACTAAAGTAATAATATTTTTAATCTTTTATTTTTGGAGGTAATCATTTTGACCAATATCAAATGGATTTTTGTTCTATATTCTCTTGGGGCAATTTTGTCTATGGCATTTATCGGAATTGCTATAGCATTAAGAAGCTTCTTATTAATTATCCTTAGCATTGCTCTACTTTGCGTAATCATGGGCTATGGTTTTAAAACAAAGAAAAAAATGCGTGATAAAGGATTATTATAAAGAAGGTCGGCAATTAATTTTGCCGACCATTTCTTATTTTAATTGAATATAATTAGTTATTAATTCTTTATGCAGACTTGGCTTCGCAATAAGAAAAGTTCCTTGTCCTAACAAATTAACAGGTTCATTTGCAAGATTTGTTACGATTGCCCCAACTTCTTTCGCAATTATCATCCCGCCTGCGATATCCCACGGTGATAAACGCATAGACATGTAGGCATCCAGTTTCCCTGTAACTACATAGGATATTTCAATTGCTGCTGAACCATACGATCTAGTGCCTCTAACTTTTTGTAAAAGCTTCACCATTCCCTCGTGCTCCATGTATTTATTTGGAACCACCCAACTTGCATTAATACCAATGATAGATTGCTCCAAGTTCACTTGTTTAACCGTTGGAATACGAATATCATTTATAAATGCTCCTTCATCTAGGGTTGCAGATATTAAAACGTCATCCATCACATTATAGATATAACCAAGTATTCCTACCCCATCTTTAAATATCCCTAAAGATATAGCAAAGTTCGTTTTTTGGTGAATGAAATTCATTGTGCCATCGATTGGATCTAACATCCATACATAGCCGTCTAAATCATGTATGTCATCTCCGAAACCTTCTTCTCCCAAAATACGGTGATCTGGATAATCACGTTTTATATGATGGATAAAAAATTGTTCCGTTTCCTTATCTATATTTGTCACTAAATCATTTGCTTCAGATTTTGTTTCAATTAATAGATCCGTTGCAAAAGAAGATCTTATTCTTCCAGCTGCTACCTTGATTAAAGATTTGGCATATTTATCCAGCTTATGTAAATTCACTATATCCACCCTCTCTTCACATCACCTTGCCTTTTAAGTATAAAGAAAAAAACACCAGCTGTCTTTCAATTAAGCAGGTGTTTTCTATGTGTTGTTCAAAAGTAAAACGTTAGTCAAGTGCATTTAGTTCTTTCAACGAATTATGAATTTCCATTAACTTAACTTTGGTTTGGTATATTTCTTTTTCATTTTTATTACTGATTGCATCAAAAAGAGTAGCTAATTCATAGTCCAACTCCAATTTCAATGTGAAAATTTTTTCTCTTTCCAAGTCATTTTTACGAATAATATGAACAACCTGTCTCATTACTAACACCCCTTCACTTTTTATTATAATATTCAAAATATTTATAATAATTTACGCTTATATAAAATAATTGTCAATCAAAAATTCTACTTACATGATTTTTACCCATATTTGCTATAAAATAAACATACAAAGTGAAAGGAGTTTTCAAATGAGTAAGAAATTTTGGGAAGAGAAAGATTTTAACGTATTCCAAATAGATGGGTTAGAGAATAGAATGGAAGCATTAAGCTCCAATATACGTCCAAAATTTGAGGAATTAGGAAAAAAGTATAGCTTATTCTTTTCTGGTGTCCTCGGAGATGAATACTTTGCCCATGTTGCAAAACATGCTAGACGCTCTGTAAATCCTCCCAAAGATAGTTGGGTAGCATTTTCACCTTATAAAAGGGGATATAAAGCATTACCTCATTTCCAAATTGGCTTATGGGGAAGTCATTTATTTCTTATTTTGGCAGTCATCTATGAGGCTCCCGATAAAGTTGTCATTGCCGAAAGACTATTAAAGAAAAAATCATTGTTTAATAGAATTCCAAGTGATTTTATTGTTTCGGGTGATCATATGAAGCAAGAAGCAATTCTTCTGAAGAATGCTAAAAAAACTGATCTTGAGCAATTATTAACTCGGCTACGTGATGTAAAAAAAGGAGAATTTCTTGTAGGTAGACATATCGCTAAAGAAGAAGCAGTAAAACTTTCAGAAGAGGAATTTTTACTTTTAGCGGAAGAGACTTTCGAGCAATTACTACCAATTTATAGAACCATGATTAATATCAAGTAAGAGGATTCCTCCAATAATTTGCCTTATAAACAACCTATTGGAGGTGTTTTTCAACCTCTAATCAACACTCCATCCGTATTTTCTTTCATTTTTTTAATGATTGGATAGCTTGCATACCCACTTTCTTTTTCAAATTCACGAAAGTATGTTTTTTCTTCTGCAATAGATGGAACAATTTCTTTAAAGCGACGATACTTTTTCAGTAGTTCTTCACGCTTTACACCTTTTTCATATGCATTTTCGATTGCCTCAAAAAACTGCACTACATCTATAATTTCATTGGTCGACCAGTCTAGCGAGAATGGATATGTATAGTCCATTTTAGTACCTCCTATAATTTCCATTTTCTTCGTATTTCTGTTGCTTCATCTACCATTCGACTAAATAATTCTTCTACGGTAGGAATATCCGTTATTAGACCTATTCCCTGACCTGCCCATCCAAATCCCTTTTCGGAGTTACCTTCGTAGATAAAGCGTTTATTTGCTTCACCACTAATGTAGTCCTTTAAAGCATCATATGTCGGATTTTCCTTTTCAATACTTCGAATCGTTTCTGTCCAACTATTTTTAATAGCTCTAGCTGGGGCACCTATCGAACGTTTAATGACGATCGTATCCATTTCTCCACTTTCTACTATTGCATTTTTATATGCAGTGGAAGCATGGACACATTCTTTTGTAGCGATAAAGCGAGTACCCATTTCAATTCCCTGTGCACCTAGTGCGTGAGCAGCCATCCAACCTCTGCCGTCCGATATACCTCCTGATGCAATTACGGGGATTGATACTGCATCTACCACTTGAGGGATCAATACCATTGTGCCAACGTCATCTCTCCCTAAATGCCCACCTCCTTCTTGTCCGACGACCATTACAGCATCAGCACCAAGTTGTTCTGCTTTTAGTGCTTGGTGTTTAGCGGCTACTAATACTAGTTTTTTTATTGTTGTATTTGCAAGTTTTTCTAAGATAGGAGCTGGGTTTCCTCCTGTCATCGTAATAACCGGAACATTCTCATCAATTGCAACTTGCAACATTTTCTCATAAGGTCTTCCCATTTGCCCAATAGCAAAATTTACACCAAAAGGTTTATCCGTTAGTACTCTAACCTTGTTTATCTCTTCCCGCAATTCTTCCGGTGTTGTTAAGCTCATTGCTGTTACTTGACCAAGCCCACCTGCATTCGAAACAGCTGCACATAGTCCGGAATATGCCAAATAAGCGAGTCCCCCTTGGACGATTGGGTATTCAATTTCCAATAAATCAGATACGCTTGTACGAAATACCAATTTTATCCCCCCAATGCTCTTTAGTGTAAAAGAAATAACACTCAGATTCAAATCACAAATATTTTTATAGTCATAAAAGTAAGGAAATGCTATAATTCATTTGTTTTTAAAAAATAATACTAGAGGTGGTATGAACGTTGTCACAATTAGAAACTCCTTTGTTCGATGCATTACTAAAGCATCGTAACCGTCATCCTATCCAGTTTCATATTCCAGGGCATAAAAAAGGGAAAGGGATGGACCCTGCATTTCGAGAGTTTGTTGGAGATAATGTACTTTCCATAGATTTAATCAATATTGCCCCTTTAGATGACTTACATTCCCCTAAAGGTGCCATTAAACATGCACAACAATTAGCTGCTGAAGCCTTTGGTGCAGATCAAACATTTTTTTCTGTCCAAGGTACAAGTGGTGCAATTATGACAATGATCCTTACTATTTGTGGACCTGGCGATAAGTTACTAGTCCCACGAAATGTTCATAAATCTATTATGTCAGCAATCGTTTTTGCAGGAGCTATACCTGTATTTATTCATCCAGAAGTTGATAAAGAGTTAGGTATTTCTCACGGTATTTCTGCAGAGTCTGTTGAAAAAGCTTTGGAGGCACATCCAGATGCAAAAGGTTTACTCGTAATAAATCCAACGTATTTTGGTTTTGCAGCTGATTTAAAAAAGATAGTTGATATGGCACATAAACATGGTATTCCTGTAGTAGTAGATGAAGCGCATGGTGTTCATATTCATTTTCATCCATCGCTACCAGTTTCAGCAATGTCAGCAGGAGCAGATATGGCTGCCACTTCCGTTCATAAACTCGGCGGATCGATGACACAAACTTCGGTTTTAAACGTTAGAGAAGGTTTAGTTTCAGCTAAACGTGTTCAATCCATTATATCTATGCTTACTACCACTTCTACTTCCTATCCTTTGTTAGCATCATTAGATACCGCTAGAAGACAGTTAGCAATTCATGGGGAAGATTTAATAGGAGAAACAATTAGACTTGCGAAGGATACTCGGAAGCGGATTAATAAAATTCCTCATTTACGTTGTGTAGGGGAGGAAGTTTTAATTTCTTCGGCGACATATGATATGGATCCAACAAAGTTATTAATTAGTGTGAAAAATTTAGGGATTACCGGATATGCTGCAGAATCATGGTTAAGAGAAAATGCAAATATCGAAGTAGAACTGTCAGACTTATATAACATTCTTTGCTTGTTTACAATTGGGGATACTAAAAAAGAGGCAAACTTACTTGTGAATGCCCTCGTTCGAATGGTAACAGCATTTGAATCCGACGCAGTAATAGTAGAACCATCTGTTACTTTACCTGATATACCCGGACTAGCTATGTCCCCTCGTGATGCTTTCTACGCACAAACGGAATCTATTCCTCTAAAAAGAGCAGAAGGACGTATTTCCGCTGAGTTTGTGATGGTATATCCACCTGGAATTCCTATTTTTATTCCCGGGGAAATAATTACGCAAGGTAATATCGATTATATCCGGATGAATATAGAAGCAGGTTTACCTGTTCAAGGTCCAGAAGATGATACATTAGAAATGATTCATGTTATTAAGGAACGACAAGCGATTAAATGAGAAAAAAACAGGTGTCCTTTAAGTGCATCTTGTCTTAACCAATTCCCGAGTGCTTTGGACTAAACCTAGGCTACACTATTACCGTTAGAGCAAAAGATCGTGAAGTGACTGCGTCACTTCACGATCTTTTTTTCGGTCATCTTGTGGCGATTTTTTGTCCGTCTCCCTTTTGGAAATGATAGAGAAAAGATATATTTTTTTACACTTTATGGTACTTCGAGTACGATTTTTTTCAACCCGAGACCAACTAAAAGTTAATATAAGGATTTGACGCTAGCAAAGGAGAAGTTTCGTCGTTTGCCGCCTGAAGCGGAAATCAACTTTATTCAGATTTAAAACTTAGTTTTCGGTTATGTAATTGATTAAAATTATATAAATAATGCTATGAAAGGACATATAAATGAACCGATCACTGCACTTAATGTCATCGATACCGAACCCATGGAAAATGCTTGTTCTCCAAACTCCGATAGTTTTGAAACGCCAAATCCATGCGAAGCACTTCCTATCGAAACCCCTTTACTAATTGGCGTTTCAATACAGAATATTTTAAAGATTATTGGTCCGAGCAATGCTCCTGTAAATCCCGCTACAATTACGAAAGCAGAAGTCAACGTAGGATTACCACCAATCGATTCACTAATTTGCATCGCGACAGGGGTTGTGATCGATTTTGGAAGAAGTGAATGAACTAATTCATCTTCCATTTTTAACAGTTTAGCAAATGTTATGATACTAAATAGTCCAGAAAACATCGCAACAATAATACTCGTTAAAATGGTAAATTTATATTTTTTTATAAGTCCCCTTTGCATATATAAAGGATAAGCAAGGCTTACAACAGCCGGACCCAGCATGTTGTTAATATATTTCGCCCCAAACATATAGGAATCATAAGAAATAGAAAAAAAGCGTAATAATGCTATGATCAAAATTGTTGTTGTTAAAACGGGCAATAAAAAAGGAGTTGTAAATCGGGTATTTATTTTTCTCATTAGAAAATAAATGAAAATCGTCCCCAAAATCATTC
Organism: Psychrobacillus glaciei; assembly: GCF_008973485.1. GTDB lineage: Bacteria > Bacillota > Bacilli > Bacillales_A > Planococcaceae > Psychrobacillus > Psychrobacillus glaciei. The sequence continues at coordinate 1,248,969 of NZ_CP031223.1, read as the reverse complement.
CAGTAGCAGCCATTTATTCTACCACCTTTGAAGCTTCTTTATTTTCTAAGTATTGGCATATTCTTCCTGAAATAATAATTGCAAATATTGTACTGAATAAGACAGCCAATACTACTAAAAATCCATGGACGGATAATAGTTCCGAATAATTCATAACTCCTACCGTTGCAGGAACGAAAAATAATGCCAATATACTAAGTAAAAAACCTGCTCCATCTTGTATCAGCGAAACCAGTATTATGTTGAAATGCAATAATAAAAATAATAATAGTAACCCTACTATACTTCCAGGAAATTTTACATGCAGTATGTGAACAATAAAAGATCCGAGCAGAGAAAATAAATATAAAATAACAATCTGAAAGATAATTCGTATGTACTTTTTCATTAAGCTCACTTTAAAAGAAACTACTTCTAAAGCCAAAACCTCCTACGTCATTTGAATATCCAATATCTTACGTCAATTTCAACTATAATTCCATTACAATTGCAAAAAACATCTATGCGAATATTCCATTCCGCATAAATGTTTTTATGTATTACTGCAAGTCTTTTGATTATCCATCTTCTTCTATTTAATGTAACAAGACGACGGCTTACAGTTTTATGTTTCAGTTCGCTTTTTAGAAATAATGCGTCGTAAGAAAGTTGCCGCTGGGATTTCCGCTGCAGGGCGGACGCTTTCCACCGGGTGAGCGATGAGCCTTCACCGCCGCTACGCGTTCGTTGTGAAGGCTCATTTGCCCACAGAGGGTCGAAGGCTAGAAGCGCCACATCGTGTGGCAACACCTTCGTGACCAACATCCTGTTGGCCTCCGGTAGGAGTCGCCGCCCTTTCGCTCCAACCCAGAAGAAACTTATTAACTATTCAGTAGTATTGCGCAAGGTTATCCACTCTACTAATCCGGATATTATCACCAAATAAATAATGCGCAACATACGGAATATTTTCAATGGCGACATATAATTTAATGCAAAGTTAAGGCTTTATTAAGAGAAAGTAGTCGCATTCTCTCCGTGATTTGACTCGTCCAACCATTTATTGGATTTTATTTTAGATAATATAGTTAAGATTAAAAAGTGAATAGTGACACTGAATAGTTAGCAAATATGCTGGATTGCAGCGGCAGGCGGCGACTCCGGAGGGATCAGGGAGACAGATTAGACAGCACAAACGGCGCACATGCGACGGTGCTGGCTCATCGCTCCCCCTCGGAAAGCGTCCGCCTAGAGCGGAAATCCCTGCGGTCACTAAGACCCACTATATCTACAGTAAGACGGAAAACTAATCGTACATTAACCTAAATGTATTGGTAGGGAAAAACATGATAATCAACAGACATAGTATTAATCTTCAATTCCTTTAATCGTATGAGGGTCTATTAAATCATATCCTTTTGCTCGTAAACCTTCTACAATATCTTTTAACGCTTCTGAAGTCCATTTACGATCATGCATTAATAAATTTGCCCCATTTGTCAAATACTCCGTCTTTAGCATAATTTCCGTTAGTTTAGCGGCATCCATATATTGTTTTTCCCAATCATATCCGTATGTCCAGTTCATCAGGAGCATTCCTTCCCTTTGAACAAGCGCTCTACTGAAATCGGTATTTACACCAAAAGGAGCCCGGAAAAAATTTGGTTTCTCTCCAGTGACTGCTTCTACTATTTCGTTCACTTTTAAAATTTCTTCCTGTTGTTGTTCTTCTGTACTATTTTTTAAATTAGCATGCGTTTGTGTATGGTTTCCAATTAGAAATCCCATATCATAAATTGCTTTTAAGTTAGCTTTTCCTTTTTCTGTTTCAAGAAAGTGACCATTTACAAAAAAGATAGCAGGTGCATTTAATTCTTTTAAAGTCGTTGCCATTTCAACAGCATATTTATCAGGTGCATCATCAATCGTAATTAGCACAGCTTTGGGATTTGCATCTCCAGTAGGTTTAAAAGTCCAATTAGCCGGATTTAGTTCATATAGAATTTCTTGTTTCTCAACTTCTATAGGTTCCTCTACAACCTCTTTCTCGACAGAGTCTACTTTGGTTACCTCCGTCGTTTGTTCACTCTCTTTTTGAGACTTTGTTTTTTCTTTGTCTACTGCACATGCCGATAGTACAAGCACTAACGCTGCTAGTAAGAACCATTTTGTCCATTTCAATTTAATCACCAAACCTTTCCATCCTTATTCTACCATTATAAAAAGGGAGCTGTGTAGAGTATATCCACACAACCCCCTATAAGTCCATTTAGTTATTTGAACCTTTTTTTCTTCTAAATTTTGCAAAAAATTCATATACCATTGGCACGAAAATTAGTGTTAATAATGTAGAACTTGTTAACCCACCGATAACAGTAACCCCTAAACCTTTGGAAATAAGTCCGCTTCCTTCTACACCAATAGCAAGCGGTATTAATGCTCCTATTGTAGCTAGTGCGGTCATAAGGATAGGTCTTAGTCTAGTAGCTCCAGCTTCTAGAATTGCTTCACGCGTTGAATGACCTCCTTTTTCCATATGAATTACTCGGTCGATTAAAACAATCGCGTTAGTGACAACAATGCCGATCAGCATAAGTAAACCTAGCATAGAAGATACACTTAAAGTTTCGCCAGCAATCGCCAATCCCACTAGAGCCCCAATAGCCGTGAACGGTAATGAGAAAAGGATAGCAAATGGTGCAAGTCCTCCACCAAAAGTGATAACTAGTATCAAATACACAATTGCAATAGCAGCAAGCATTGCTAAACCTAATTGCGTAAATGCTTGCGCAATATCTTCTGTAACTCCAGCGGTATTGATTTCTACGCCTGCAGGTACGTCTAATTTATCAATTTTTGCTTGGACATCTTTAGTAGTTTTCGCTACATCCTTCGCAGTTAACGTTCCAGAAACACTAGCAAATATTTTTCCTTCTCGGCGGTTTACCGTATCTGAACTTTTTCCTTCTTGTATGGTTACTAACTCAGAAATAGGAACTTCTACCCCTACAGGAGTTGTTATAGTTTGTTTTAATAAGTCATCGACTGATGTTGTTTTTTCTTTCTGTTGATCAATATAAACATCAACAGTTTGATCATCTTTTGTAATGGTTGTTAACACTTCACGTGGGACATTCGGATTTAACTTCATCCCAATTTGTGCAGTCGTTAAACCATATTGTGTTAATTTTTCTTTATCAACGACAAATGTAAATTCTTTATATGATTTTGATAAGCTTGTATCAACATCTTTCAAGTCTTTGTTGTCCGCTAAAATAGATGAGATTTTTTCTACTACTGGCTCAATATCTTTTTTATTGTTTCCGTAAACATAGAAGCTTACTTGGTTACTAGAACCACTTGTAGAAAAATCTTGTGATTTCCATTCCCCTTTTACATCATAAGCCTGAATATCTTTCATCGCATCTTCTTTTACTTTCGTAAAGTCCTCTGTTTCCTTATCAAATGTGACGAACATCAATGCACTATTAGACGCCCCTGGAGACATTGGATTAGCTCCACCAATTGAAACTTGAACTACATCTACTTTGTCTTTCTTCAAGAAATAATTTTCAACTTGTTCCACACTAGCATTTACATCTCCAGATGTTTCACCCGCGCTAGGTGAGTAAGTTACATACATCATTTTTTGCTCTTCATCCGGTAAGAAACTTACTCCTACAACTGGGATTAAGAACAAACTTGCTCCCAAAATAACTACTGCTGAAATAGATGTAATTGCTTTATGGTTTAATGCAGCATTTAAGGTTTTCTTATAAACTGCTGCAAGTTTTCCTTGCGATTCTTTATGCACTACAGGTCCTTTTTCCATATTTTTTCTAAATAAAGTATGTGCAAGCATCGGAACAATCGTTACCGCTACTAACAAAGAAGCAAGTAAAGCAAATACCATTGTTAAGGCAAATGGTAAAAATAGCTCTCCTACCATACCACTTACAAGGCCTAAAGGTAAGAATACTGCAATCGTTACTAAAGTAGATGACATGATCGGAACAAACATTTCTTTTGTCGCTTCGCGAATTAAATCTCTACCTTTTAACTTTTCACCTGGTAGACTCATGCGACGATAAATATTCTCCACAACTACAATGGAATCATCAATTACTCGCGCAATTGCTACGGTCATCGCACCTAATGTCATCATATTTAACGTAATACCCATTTGGTGTAATAATATAAACGCAATTAAAATGGATAATGGAATAGAAATAATCGAAATGATGGTTGACTTAAAGTTTCGTAAAAACAACATAATGACTAATACTGCAAATAGTGCGCCAAATAACGCCTTATTGATCATCGTATCAACAGAAGCTTCAATTGGCTCTCCTTGATCCAAAGTTACTTTAATGTCTATACCATCAAAATCTTTGTTTAACTCGGGAATCATATCTTTTACAGCATTTACTACTTCCACTGTATTAGCTTCTTGCGCTTTTACAATTTGAATAGCAATTGCTTCTTTCCCATTTGTACGGGAAATAGATTCCGCTTTACCAACAAAATTAATTTTAGCGATTTCCTTTAAAGTTACAGAAGACATCCCATTAGGACCAGCTACTGGAATTTTAAGATTTTCCAAGTCTTCTAATGTAGTAACTTTCCCATCTACTACAACAGACTGTTCTTCATCATCAAATTGGAATAAACCTAAAGGCATTGTCAAATTTGTGCCTTGCACAATCATTTTAACAGTAGAATCATTTAATCCATATTGAGCCAATTTAGTTTGGTCAAATACCAAACTTACTTCTTCGACTTGTTGTCCTGAAACTGCTACTGAAGACACACCTTCAATTCCATTTAGTTTAGGAACAATTACTTTTTCTACATCGTCCGTTAATGCATCCAAATCTTTTCCACTATTGGAAACGCTTAAAGCGATGACTGGGAATGCATTTAAACTAATGCGGGCAACCGAAGGATCTTTTACATTATCCGGTTTCTTTACATTGTCTAATGCAGCTTTTAATTCGGTTTCTGCTTCCTTCATATCAACTCCATATGTATACTCAATTTGAAGTGAAGATACATTTTGAAAAGAAGTAGAACTAACCGTTTTCACACCCTCAAGATTACTAACCGATTTTTCGAAAGGTTCAGATACTTCTTTAGCAACTTGTTCTGGTGTTGCACCAGGGTAAACAGTCGTTACAGTAATGACAGGTATCGTAATATCTGGAATTGTTTCAAGTTTCATATTTGTTCCAGCATAAATACCTGCAGCAGTAATGATTAATGTTAAAAGCCATACTGCTAATTTATTCTTTATGACAAAGTTAATTATAGAATTCATTCTTTTCCCCCAAGTTGTTTTTTTGACCAGTCAGTCACATTCCTTTATAATAGTAAATGACCAGTCAGTCATTCGTCAACTAATAAGAAAGAGGTGGCATTATAATTTCAACTAAAAAGTTATTAATAATTGAAAGAGCTGTGGAGCTTTTCGCAAAAAGCGGCTTTGAATCTACCTCCGTGCAAGAAATAACGGAAGCTTGCGGCATTTCAAAAGGCTCCTTCTATTTATATTTTAAATCAAAGGAAAGTTTGCTTTTTAGTATATTTGAGGTTTTTATTGATAGAGTTTCTAAAAAAGTTGCGAGTGTTTTTGAAATGGATAGTTCACCTAAAGATAAACTAGAACTTTTCCTATGTATTCAATTTGAAGAAATAGATCAATACTCTGATTTCATTTTAATGCTATTAAGAGAACAAACAAAACCCGAAGATACTGAGCTATTTGTCTTAATGCAGCAAATGGATAAACAACTAAATGATACCTTGAAAGAGTTGCTCGTGGGGGTATATGGAATAACGATAAAAAGACATATCCCTGATATGACCATTATGGTAAAGGGACTTATTAAGGGTTATATTGAATTAATTATTATGTATAATAGAAATTTAGATTTTAAAAAGTTGGCCAATTTTCTCCTTTATAGGATTGATTCATTAGTTTCGGGACTAACAACACCTTTTTTAGAAGAAGACTTTATATTGAAAATAGACGACAAAAAAACTACTTGACGATGAAAAACTCATCCATCAAGTAGTTTTTTCTTAAAATTTTATTTTGAAAGGATATGGATTGGATGACCCATAACAACTTCTGCAGCTTCCATTGCAATTTCTCCAAGTGTTGGATGTGCATGAATTGTCATTGCGATATCTTCCACAGTCATACCTGCTTCGATTGCTAAACCAAGTTCAGCAATCATATCAGAAGCACCTTGACCTACGATTTGTGCCCCAAGGAGTAACCCGTCTTCTTTACGAGAAACAAGCTTTACAAAACCGTCTGTAGCATTAAGTGCAAGTGCACGACCATTTGCTCCAAATGGGAACTTCCCAGCTACTACGTCATATCCTTGCTCTTTAGCTTGAGCTTCATTTAATCCAACTGTAGCCATTTCTGGATCTGTAAAGCATACTGCTGGAATAGCCAAGTAATCGACAACAGAAGATTGACCAGCGATTGCTTCCGCAGCAACTTTTCCTTCATAGGATGCTTTGTGTGCAAGTTGAGGACCAGCGACAATATCACCAATCGCATAAATATTACTAATACTTGTACGGCATTGTTTATCTACTTCTAATAATCCGCGTTCTGCAAATTTAATACCTAGTTCTTCTAGACCCATTTCATCCGTGTTAGGACGACGGCCAACAGTAACTAATACATAATCAGCTTCAACTTTTTTCTCTTCTCCGCCAACTTCATAAGTTACTACTACGCCAGTTTCAGTTTCTTCTACACCCTTTGCAGAAGCTTTAACCGCGATTTCAACGCCTTTTTTCTTCAAGCCTTTTTTAACGATAGTTGTCATTTGTTTTTCGAAGCCAGCTAAAATATCATCGCCACCTTCAATAATCGTTACATTAGATCCTAAGTTAGCAAATGCAGATCCTAGTTCAGTACCAATATAACCTCCACCGATTACTACTAATTTTCCAGGTACTTCAGGTAAGCTTAAAGCGCCTGTTGAGTTAATTACACGTTTTGTATATTTAAAAGTTGGAATTTCCACTGGACGTGATCCAGTAGCAATAATCACATTTTTGAAAGTATAGGTTTGTGCAGATTTGTCGTCCATTACACGGACAGTGTTTGCATCAACAAAGTAAGCTTCGCCCATCGCTACGTCGATTTTGTTCCCTTTTAATAAACCAGAAACACCGCTCGTTAATTTTTTTACAACGCTATCCTTGAAAGCTTGAGCTTTTGAAAAGTCAATTTTCACGTCAGTTGCTGTAATACCCATGTCATCTGAATGTTTTGCTTGTTCAAAACGATGTCCAACAGATATCAAAGCTTTTGATGGAATACATCCAACGTTTAAACAAACCCCGCCAATATGTTCTTTTTCTACTATTACTACTTTTTGTCCAGTTTGTGCAGCACGAATTGCAGCTACATATCCCCCGGGACCTGAACCAATTACTAAAGTATCTGTTTCAATCGGGAAATCTCCTACTACCATTTTTTACGCCTCCATTAATAATAATTCAGGACTGCTTAGCAAACGTTTAATATGGTTCAACGCATGTTGAGCAGTCGCACCGTCGATCATGCGATGATCAAAACTCAAAGATAATGCTAACACAGGAGCTGCTACAATTTCACCATTTTTTATGACAGGTTTTTCTGAAATTCGTCCAATTCCAAGTATAGCAACCTCTGGATGGTTAATAACTGGAGTAAACCATTGGCCACCCGCAGAGCCGATATTTGTAATAGAACATGAAGCACCTTTCATCTCAGAAGGTGATAATTTTCCATCACGAGCTTTTCCTGCAAGCGTGTTAATTTCATCGGAAATAGCAAATACCGATTTACGATCCGCATGTTTAATAACAGGAACGAGTAAACCTTTGTCTGTATCCGCAGCAATTCCAATATTGAAATAATGTTTTTGAATAACTTCACTAGTTGCATCATCATATGATGTGTTCAATTGAGGGAATTCACGTAAAGTACTTACTAATGCTTTTACTACATATGGTAAGTAAGTTAACTTAATATTTTTCTCAGCGGCAATGTCTTTGAACTTTTTGCGATGAACTACTAGTTCTGTTACATCCACTTCGTCCATTAATGTCACATGAGGAGCAGTGTGTTTCGAATGTACCATTGCTTTTGCTATTGCTTTACGTATACCCGACATTTTTTCGCGTGTTTCCGGGAATTCACCTTCTAATGAAATCGGAGCAGAAGTTTTTTCTTCTACCTTCGTTTCTTGTAGTGTTTCTTCCCCTTGCGTTTCTGTTGTAACTTCAGCCAGTTTTTGATCACCTGATAAGAATGCTTCGATATCTTCTTTAAGAATACGTCCATTTTTCCCAGAACCAGAAACTTCTGCGATAATTACTTCGTTATCACGAGCAAATTTACGTACAGAAGGCATAGCGATTATACGTTTGCTACCTTTTGCTTCTTCTTTTGGCAATTCTTTCGTTGCTTCTTTCTTTTCTGGAGCTTTTGTTGCTTCTTTATCAATCGTTTGTCCTGCTTCTGCTGAAGATTGCACTTGTGCTTCTGTTTTTTCAGCTGCAGCTTCGTTGTCATGACCTTTAAAATGCAAATCTTCATACCCAGGAGCATCTAATCGTATAAGAACGTCTCCAACTACCGCTACTGTACCTTCGCTTACTAAAACTTCCGTAACTTTCCCTTTAACAGGGGAAGGAATTTCAACGACTGCTTTATCGTTTTGGACTTCGCATAAAATATCATCTTCTGCTACTTCGTCTCCTGCTTTCACAAACCATTTAACGATTTCGCCTTCATGTATACCTTCTCCGATATCCGGTAATCGAAATTCAAATGCCATAATATTCACCCTTTCTATTTAAAAATTATGTTATTAAAACGTTAATACTTTTTTAGCTGTTTCTACTATATCCTTTACTCCTGGCAACCAAACTGTTTCTGCTTGAGAGAACGGGAATACAGTATCAGGAGCAGTAACACGTAATACTGGAGCTTCTAAACTTAAAATAGCTCTTTCAGTGATTTCTGCTACTACGTTTGCAGCTATACCAGCTTGTTTTTGTGCTTCTTGAACGACCATTGCGCGTCCTGTTTTTTCAACAGATGCAATAATTGTTTCAATATCAAGTGGTTGTATAGTACGTAAGTCCACAACTTCTACAGAGTGTCCTTCTTTTTCCAACTCTTCCGCAGCTTTTAAGCTTTCATGTACCATTGCACCATAAGAAATGATCGTTAAATCAGTTCCTTCACGTTTTACATCTGCTTTTCCAAGCGGAATTGTATATTCTTCTTCCGGAACTTCACCACGGAACGAACGATATAATTTCATATGCTCCAAGTAAATAACTGGATCATTGTCACGGATAGCTGAGATTAATAAACCTTTTGCATCATAAGGTGTAGAAGGAATAACAACTTTTACTCCAGGAGTTGATGTCATTAATAATTCTAAGCTGTCTGCATGCATTTCTGGTGTATGTACTCCTCCTCCAAAAGGTGAACGAATCGTAACAGGTGCATGAAATGCTCCTCCTGTGCGAAAACGCATACGAGCAAGTTGACCACTAATAGAGTCCATTACTTCAAACACAAAACCAAAGAATTGAATTTCAGGAACTGGGCGGAATCCTTGCAGAGATAGTCCTACCGCTAAACCGCCAATACCAGATTCTGCCAGAGGTGTATCAAATACGCGATCTTCTCCAAATTCTTTTTGTAATCCCTCTGTCGCACGGAATACTCCTCCGTTAACGCCTACGTCTTCACCGAAGACTAACACGTTTTCATCGTTTTTAAGCTCTGTACGGAGTGCTTCCGTAATTGCTTGAATCATCGTCAATTGTGCCATCGGTTACTTCGACTCCTTCTCAGTATAGTAAGCTAATTGCTCATCTAAATTATATGGATTTTCATCATACATAATATTTATCAAATCCGTTACTTTTTGCTTTGGAGCACTATCTGCTTTCTTGATAGCATCTTTAATCTCTTCTTTTGCTTTTTCAATAACTTCTGCTTCTTTTTCTTCATTCCATAATCCTTTACCTTCTAGGTAAGTACGGAAACGAACAAGTGGATCTCTCTTTTCCCAAGCAGAATCTGTTTCCGATGTACGGTAACGAGTAGGGTCATCTCCAGCCATTGTATGTGGACCATAACGGTAACAAACAGTTTCTATTAAAGTTGGACCTTCCCCGTTAATCGCACGATCTCTTGCATCTTTTGTTACTGCGTAAACAGCTAATGGATCCATCCCATCAACAAGTACACTTGGAATACCTGCAGCAATACCTTTTTGTGCAATTGTTTTTGCTGCTGTTTGTAATTCACGTGGTGTTGAAATAGCATATTGGTTATTTTGAACGATAAACACTGCAGGTACACGGAAAGCTCCTGCAAAGTTAATACCTTCGTAGAAATCACCTTGTGATGATCCGCCATCACCAGTGTACGTAATTGCAATCGCTTTCTTTCCACGTTTTTGCATACCAAGTGCTACTCCAGCAGCTTGAATAAATTGTGCTCCGATAATAATTTGAGGTGGAAATACGTTTACGCCTTCTGGAATTTGGTTCCCCATGAAATGTCCACGTGAGAACAAGAAAGCTTGCCAAAGTGGTAAACCATGCCACACGATTTGAGGTACATCACGGTAACCAGGTAATATAAAATCTTCTTTTTCAAGTGCAAATTGGGAAGCTAATTGAGAAGCTTCTTGTCCTGCAGTAGGAGCATAGAAACCTAAACGTCCTTGACGATTTAAAGAAATAGAGCGCTGATCTAGAATTCGTGTATAAACCATACGACTCATTAATTCTACCAATTCTTCATCTGATAGGTTTGGGTTAGCTTCTTCGTTTACAATTGTTCCTTCTTCGTTCAAAATTTGGAACATTTCAAACTTTTCTTCAATCTCTTGAAGCGTTTTCTTTGGATCTAACTGCGTTGAATTGTTTGCAGCCATAATAGCAACTCTCCTTTTCTTCTGTATTAAAATTTCTTCTTCTACGTAGTGATACAACTATACTTCTGTTTCAGTATACTCAAGATTAAAACTTCGGTCAATCATCCAAAACGAAGGTTTTTATTTGAAAGAAAATTCAAAACTATCCATCCTGTACTAGTCAATAATTAAGTCTGTATTATATCAGATTATGAATTTAGCATTAATATATAATACAAAAAGCAGCCGTATTATAGGTTACTTTCGTTACTTATCCCCTTTTTGAAACGAAGCAAAAACAGCCTCTTTTACTTGGTTTAATTGTGTGGTAAGCTCGTTAAATTTGTCTACAGCTTTTTGGACAAGTTCGTTCTGCTCATTGACTTGCTCTACTTTATCTTGAATCTCCTTCACTTCCGCGTCATCCGTTACTAACATGTTATATAACTCATCTTGCAAATTAGCAAGAGTATTATATTGTTCTGTTAGAGCACCGTAAGCTGTATATCTATTTTTAAATGCTTCTTCCATTTTTTTAAGATTGTCTTTTTCGGACTCATCTTTCGTATTTGAAATAAGCGTTTCAATATCTGCCATTTTCTCAGAAGCTTTCTTTATAGAAGCTGATTCCTTTTTCACTAACTCCAAACGCTTATCCAAAAGCTTTGCAGTTTCATCAACCTGTTTTGTCAATTCCTCTTTTTGATCTTTCGTTAACTCCATCATACTTTGAAAATTAGCTTGTTCTTTTTTCTCCGTGTCGTTTAACTCTGATTGCACGTCTCTATAATCAGATTCTGATTGATAAATTTCTGTTAAGATATTCGATAACTTTTCTTCCGTAGTCTCCCCGAAGGAGCATGCTGATAATAATAAAACCAAGCTCATCGTTACTATATATTTCATTTTTTTCACAAAACAACCTCCCATATGCATTTCACTATAATTGTTCTAGCTTCTAAATTCAACCGACGAATGGGCTCTTTTTGTTTAGTTAATGAACATTTTTCGATATAATAGGAATATGAACTTCGAAAGGACGAATCAAATGATACTAATGAAAAATATTGTGAGAGATGGTCATCCAGCTCTCCGTAAAAGAACAACGGAGATGACTTTCCCATTATCAAAGGAAGAGCAGAATCTCGCATCCGATCTACTAGAATACGTGATAAATAGTCAAGATGATGAAATGGTTGAAAAATACAAGTTAAGACCTGGAATTGGTATTGCTGCCCCACAAGTGGATGCTGAAAAAAGAATGTTCGCTTTACATTTAACAGATGAAGAAGATAATTTAGTAAGTTTTGTAGCGGTTAACCCCAAAATCATCAGTCATTCTGTTGAAAAAACATATATCTCCGCCGGAGAAGGTTGTTTATCTGTTGATGAAATAATGGAAGGTTATGTCCCAAGATATGCAAGAATTACAGTAACGGGGTTTTTTCCGGATGGAACTTCCTTTAAAAAACGTTTAAAAGGACTTACAGCAATTGCTTTTCAACATGAACTAGACCATCTAAATGGCATTATGTTTTACGACCACATTAACAAAATTAATCCATATGCAGAAATACCAAACTCGATACCGTATGACAGAGCTTAGCACTAAAACTTAAGACGCCCATTAATCTAGTGCAAATGGGCGTCTTGCTTATTATTCGTTCAGTTCATTTATTTTTGGCATGGCAGACAAGGCCCCAAATTTTGTTGCACAAATGGCTCCAAGCTTATTGCCAAATATAATATAATCTATCCAATCATCTTTTGTTCTTGGTTTTCCTTTTAAATGAATCTGCCTAAGTATACCTGCCATAAATGCATCTCCAGCACCTGTCGTATCCACTGGTTCAACTTTATTCACAGGGATATGTGTGACTTCCCCATCCATGACCGCATAAGTACCTTCTTCCCCTACCGTAATAAGTATTATTGGAATTCCATATTTTTGTATTTTCTCAATTCCTGCATTCAGTGTTTCCATTTCTGTCAGAAAACAAAGTTCTTCTTCCGTTAATTTCAATAAATCTACTTGTGAAAAAAAAGATAGGATCGTTTCTCTACAAAGTTCTTCACTTTCCCATCTTAATCGGCGAATATTCGCGTCAAAAGACAACATCCCATTCAAATTCTTTACTTTAGCCACTATCTCCCTAGTAGTTTTAAGCGCTATTGGATGAAATAAAGTTCCGGAGCAAAAATGAAAAACAGAAGCTTTTCGAAAAGCTTCCTCCTCTAAAGTAGAAAATTCAACTTGAATGTCCGGTGTTTCGTCCACATAAGTATGAAAAACTCGATCATTATTTTCGGTCAAATGAACATATACACCACTTACCCTTTTTTCGGGGATCATTTTCGCATAGGAAAGATCTACTCCTTCTGCTGCAAGTTCATTAGTAACAAACCTGGAGGTAGCATCTTCTCCTGTCACGGTGATAAATGAGGAAGAAGCTCCTAGTCGAGAAATACCTGCTGCCACATTAACCGTTGCTCCTCCTAAAAACTTTGAAAATTGTTTATTACTTGAGTCATCTGCTATATAGTCCACAAATGCATCCCCATAAATTAATACATGTTTCTTTGGTGAATTGTTCATTTGAATCTCCTTAATATTTATTGAATGAGTTGTAATTTCTTTAAAGCGTTAATAAGACCATTTTCGGAAACATGATTTGTGACAAATGTCGCATGTTTTTTTAACTGTTCTACGGAATTTCCCATCGCTACACCAGTGCCTACGTATTCAAGCATTTCTATATCATTTAAACCGTCGCCAAATGCAATAGCGTCTTCTGCTGATTTATTTATATACTTCAATAATAATGCGATTCCTTTCGCTTTTGACACTCCCTCAGGTAGAACATCACAGGACGTTCGATGCCAACGAACAAACTTTAAATTCGGAAATTCCTTCTCATATTCCTTTTGATTATCAGAATCACCAAAGATTAGAGCTTGATGAATATCATTCTCTACAAAGAAATTTTCTTCTGTTCGAGGCAATGATATTTTTAAAGAAGAAATACTCTCAAATACATCTGGATGGTCAGTTATATTTGAGACAAATTCATCGTTATTCATATAAACTACTGGTTGCTCGCGTTTTTTTGCGAAATCAGTCAATTGTTGTAACTCTTTCTTCCCTATAACACCTTTATGTATAACTTTGCCTTTAAACTGAACGATTTGACCATTATAACAAATGAATGACTCAATTTTTAATTGATCGAATATAAACTTTGCTGTAAAAGGAGCCCTCCCTGTCGCAATGACAATTTCATGTCCATTTTTCCTTGCTTCATGTATTGCTTCTTTTACACCTATAGGTATATTTTTTTCTTCATCTAAAATTGTTCCATCAATATCAAAAAATAAAATTTTATTTACCATAAAAAAACTCCTCTTTTCTTAATGCTAATTATTTGACTTTTCTGTTTAATTCCTTTACTTAATTCAAAATCGTGTATATAATGAAGTGCAAGGAGTGGGTGGCCATGTTGAAACGCCTGAAAAGGAAATTGTTGAGACGGCTCGGCGGAATGCTTAGAAAAAAAACAATCGCTTAAATTTTTATGCCCTTCATACTTTTGGAGGGCTTTTCTTTATTTTAAATAAGCGTCGTGATAATATAAAGAGAATTGATTTATTTTGAACGTGAAAAAGGAGAGTATAAAATGATTTATAAAGTTTATTATCAAGAGAATGCACTAGAAGTACCAGTTCGCGAAAACACAAAAAGCTTATACGTAGAAGCAGAATCAGAACGTGAAGTACGTTCTACCCTGATTGATCGTAAGTATAATATCGAATTAATTCAACTACTTGAAGGTAATCATTTAGAATACGAACAAGCTAGTTTGAATTTTAAAGTTGAGAAGATATAATCTATGAAATTTGTAAAGAATGATCAAACTGCAGTTTTCGCCCTCGGCGGACTAGGCGAAATCGGCAAAAATACGTATGCTGTTCAATTTCAAGATGAAATTATACTAATTGATGCTGGCATTAAATTTCCAGAAGATGATTTATTGGGAATTGATTATGTTATCCCAGACTACACATATTTAGTAAAAAATGTGGATAAGATTAAAGGTCTTTTTATTACACATGGTCATGAGGATCATATTGGTGGAATTCCTTATTTATTGAAGCAGATCAATGTACCTGTTTATGGTGGGAAATTAGCGCTTGGCTTACTTCGCAATAAATTAGAAGAACACGGTCTACTTCGTCAAACTAAAATGAATGTTATCGAAGAAAATGATGTCATTAAGTTTAGAAAAACTGCCGTTAGCTTTTTTAGAACGACACATAGTATTCCTGATGCTTACGGAATTGTAGTAAAAACACCACCTGGTAATATTGTACATACAGGTGACTTTAAATTTGATTTTACTCCTGTTGGAGAACCGGCAAACTTGACCAAAATGGCTGAAATCGGAAGTGACGGCGTTCTATGTTTACTTTCAGATAGTACAAATGCTGAAATTCCTAACTTTACAATGTCAGAACGTAAGGTAGGGGAGAGTATGGATTCCATTTTCCGAAAAGTAAATGGTCGTATTATATTCGCTACTTTTGCTTCGAATATTCATAGACTTCAACAAGTAACAGATTATGCTGTACAACATAATCGTAAAATTGCTGTATTTGGAAGAAGTATGGACAATGCTATTACAATCGGGAGAGAGCTTGGCTATATAACTGCACCGAAAGAGACATTTGTAGATGTGAGCGCATTAAATCGTTTACCTGCAAATGAGGTGTTAATTTTGTGTACCGGGAGTCAAGGTGAACCTATGGCCGCTCTATCACGTATTGCAAATGGGACACATCGACAAATTCAAATTCAGCCTGGAGATACTGTCGTATTCTCTTCTTCTCCGATTCCTGGTAATAGATCGAGTGTCAATCGTACAATTAACCTGCTTTACCGTGCTGGAGCGGAAGTAATTCACGGTTCTTTGAATAATATCCATACATCTGGACACGGTTCTCAAGAGGAACAAAAGCTTATGCTTCGTCTAATGAAACCTAAATTCTTCATGCCAATTCATGGTGAATACCGTATGTTAAAAATTCATACAGAACTTGCAATTGACTGTGATGTTCTTCCTGAAAATACATTTATAATGGAAAATGGAGATGTGCTTGCTTTAAGTGCAAATGAAGCGCATGTAGCAGGTCGAATCCCTTCTGGTGATATATATATTGATGGAAGTGGTATTGGCGATATTGGTAATATCGTGCTTCGTGATCGTCGAATTTTATCCGAAGAAGGACTAGTAATTGTAGTAGTTAGCGCTGATATGGAAAAGAAAAAAGTCGTTTCTGGACCTGACATTATTTCCCGTGGATTTGTTTATATGCGTGAATCAGGAACAATGATCAATGAG
The DNA here is from genome assembly GCF_008973485.1 of Psychrobacillus glaciei. GTDB lineage: Bacteria > Bacillota > Bacilli > Bacillales_A > Planococcaceae > Psychrobacillus > Psychrobacillus glaciei. The sequence continues at coordinate 1,232,636 of NZ_CP031223.1, read as the reverse complement.
GCACAGCAAATGTTGAACAAGCATTTACGCTTTACCATTCAAGATAAAGAAATTGAATGGTCAGAATTAAAAAACGAAATTACAGATGTATTAAGTCCTTATCTGTATGAAAAAACAAAAAGACGTCCAATGATCTTACCTATTATCATGGAAGTATAAGAATAGCTTAAAACCTTACGAGCACCTTATCTTCAACATTTTCTGAGAGCTTTGTACTATAAATCTGCTGCATTATTACTGTTGCAAGAAAAATGCAAGCGTCCTTTAAGTTCATCTTGTCTTTACTATTTCCAAAGTACTTTGGACGGAACATTGGCTACATTATTAACGAATAATAGTAAAGAGGATCTGGAAGTGACTGCGTCACTTCCAGATCCTCTTTTTTCGGTAATCTTGTGGCAGATGTTTGTCCTTCACCCTCATGGAATATGTAGTAACAAGGTACATAAGGTTTGGAGAATGAGAGAATATGTCCCTTCCTATTCTTTTAAAAGCGGACGAAAATGCAATTTCGTCCGCTCAGCGCTTACTTATCTGTAGATGCTCTCTATTTTTTTAAGTTCCACTTGCCCTATTTATAAACAATGGAAGGTACTAGTTTATTATTTCTACGAAGAATATTTTCTTTCTGAATTGGACTGTTAATTGGAGCGGAAAGCGGCGACTCCTTGAGAATAAGACCTTGAACGTAGCGAAGGAAGCGGCTTGATGCTTGCCCCAGGAAAGCGTCCGCTTGCAGCGGAAATTAACTGTTCTTGGCATGAAAATTCCTATCCTTTTTTAGTTAATCTTGTGGCAGATGTTTGTCCTTCGCTTCCTTACAATATTCAAGAGAAAATGCTGTTTTAGAAAATGAGAGAATAACTATCGTTCTATGGAGGTTGCAAGTTCGGAAACTCTACACTTTTTTTACAATGCGTTCCTTGCTTATTTTTGCAAAAGAATACGACTCGTATAGAGGTGCCGTGTGAGAATGTGACACTTGCTTTAAAATCAAAAAGGCGGATTCACTTTAGAAAAGGGCTGAGCAGCCAAAATTGCATCTTTGGCTGCTTATTGTATGAATAGAAAGGAAGCTATTCTTTGATTCCCAAAAGCTTTGGCACTTCGCTTATTTGTGTATATGGAGAGCGATGGACAAGCGACTACCTCATGATTACCGACGAAAAATGCGGAGGGATGCGACATAGTCGCATCCCTCCGCATCCAGAAATCTAGTTAATGGTGTAGTATTCGTTCAGTCCAAAACAATCCAAAAACAGCTGTATACCAAGTAGCTAGTGTTTTATCACAAAATTAACTAGTAATTTATTGGACATTTTAAGTTAATCAACACATGTGATAATACATCATACTAGTTTTAGCGCCACCTTTTAGAATGTTGCTTTTTCTATGACATTTACGATAATACTTTCTTTTCAAAACGATTAATATCTACATCTGCACCGATTATTATGAGTACATCATTTAATTGGAGTTGCTCATCTGCTTGTGGAGATACAATTATATTATTACCCCTTTTCACAGCAACAATATTAATGCCGTATCTCGCACGTATATCTAAATCGATGATAGAATAGCCTGCAAGTTTTTCATTCACTCTTATCTCCATTATGGAATGCTCATCCGAAAGCTCTAAATAATCCAGAACATTATTAGAAATGATATTATTAGCAATACGAATTCCCATATCTCTCTCTGGATGTACTACTTGATCCGCACCAATCTTACGAAGTACTTTTTCATGGTAATCATTCTGAGCTTTTACAGTAATTTTTTTTACTCCTATTTCTTTTAACATTAATGTCGTTAAAATACTAGATTGAATATCATCACCTATAGCAATAATGACGTGTTCGAAGTTTCGAATACCCAATGACTTCAGCGTTGCTTCATCTGTTGTATCCGCTACAACAGCCTGCGTAGCAATCGAACTAAATTCATCTACGCGTTCTGGAACTTTATCAATTGCCATTACATCAGCGCCTTGGTTCACTAATTCTCTTACAATACTTCCTCCAAATCGACCTAATCCAATGACAACAAATTCTTTTTTCACGCCAATGCCTCCCTACAATTCGATTGAACTAAGTTTACCATAAGAAAACGAATAGTAGATAGGCTTTGTATCTCACATTTTTTGTTCATTCATGAGGAGTATTAAACGTCTTTCTAGCATTTGCATTCCGCTTTCACCGGATTGGTAATGCCTTAGTAACCCTTTCTTATCAAATAAGTAATATGCGGGAACTATTCTATTTTGAAATATTTTCGTAACAATTAGTTCATGATCAAGGCAAATAGGATATGTCATGTTCATTTGCATAGCAGTTTGATAAATTAGATAATCATTTGCATCTTCTATAGTTCTAGGCATATGAATACTAATTATTTTAAATCTATCACCGTATAAGCTTTTCCATTTGTGGAGATGTACCATTGTACTTTTACATTGATTACAGCTTATTGACCAAAATTGAATAAGTACAGGTACATCACCTATGATTTGCTCTTTTGTTACTTGACCATTAACCCATTGTAGATGCCGTGGTAATTCGGGGAACTCCTCTCTCAACTTCATTTAATTCACTCCTTCTTTATATAGTCCTCAGCTATTGTATGCATTTAATATAAAACTGCCTGTTCTCACGTATTGGAAAATGAAAGAATTTGGAAACGGATAACTATGAAAAACGCAAGCGTCCTTAGAATGCATCTTGTCTATTCTATTTCCCGAGTGATTTGGACGAAACATTTGCTCCTGCGGTTACTCGTCGCAAAAAGAATTTTGGCTACACTATTACCGTTGGAATTTTTGTGGATCGTGAAGTGACTGCGTCACTTCACGATCCATTTTTACTGGTAATCTTGTGGCAGATGTTTGTCCGCCACCCTCTTGAAATATTTAATGACATGGTGCATAAAGTTTTGTTAATGAGGGAATAGATCCTTACCTACTCTTTTAAAAGCAGACGAAGAGTCAATTTCGTCCGCTAAGCACTTCTTTATTCATGGATTCTATCTATTTTTTACAGCTTTCACTTGCCCTATAAATAAACAATGGAAAGTACTAGTTCATTATTTCTACAAAGCATATTGTCTTTCTTATTTGCACTGTTGATTGGAGCGAAATGTGGCATCTTCTAGGGGATTAGCAAGCAAATCAAGACACTGGACGAAACGTACCGAAATTAATTTTTGCGACGAGCTTGCGCAGGAGCAAATCTTTTTTGGGACGAGTAACCGCAGGAGCAGATGAAGCGGTTTGATGCTTGTCCGACTTGCAAGCGTCCGCCTGCAGCGGAAATCAACCTGTTCCTTGCATGAAAATCCATAGACTTTTTTATACATAAAAAAATATAAACTCTTGGTAAAGTGATAGGAACCAATTCTCTAGCTTCACTCTCAAATTGACAAACAAAGCAACTTTTTTTTGAATAAATTTAAATAAATTGTTAAAGTAAACTTAAAGTTGTGTTAAAATAAACTTTGTTTGAAAATAGGACATTATTTCACTTCCAAAGGAGTTTCAAAATATGCAAATTGGGAAGAAGATTAAACGATTACGTCTAGAAAAAGGACTTACTCAAGAAGAACTAGGCGAAAGAACAGATCTTAGTAAAGGTTTTATTTCTCAACTAGAAAGAGATATTAATTCACCCTCTATCGAAACGCTTTTTACGATACTAAGTGTGTTAGGTTGTAAACCAAAAGATTTTTTTAATGATGAACATGCACGTACTAAAGTCGTTTTTTCAATAAAAGAGCAAATAACTTTTGAAGATGATGATAAAAATTACAAACTAAAGTGGCTTATTTCCGAGTCCAATGAAAATGAAATGGAACCAGTGCATATTACTTTAGGTAAAAATGGTCAGTTTAAACAATTTGAACCTTCGCTTTCTGAGACATTTATTTATGTGCTACAGGGAGACATCAAACTTACACTTGGAAAGCAGTATTACACAGCTACAAAAGGGGAAGCTATTTATTTTGAAGCTTATGATGAACATTTATTAGAAAACGCATCCCATGAGGAAACACAAATTATTTATGTAGTTACAAATTCTTACTTATAAGAAAAAGCTCTAGAATATATACGTACATAAATAGGGAAATCGATAATTTATTATTAAAAATTGGAGGATTATTATGTTAGACACATCTATTATTCGCTTCGAGAATGTTTCAAAATCCTACGACGCAGATACAAAGGTATTAGAAAGTATTAATTTTGAATTAGAACGCGGCAAATTTTACACGCTATTAGGACCATCAGGTTGTGGGAAAACTACCATCCTGCGATTAATCGCGGGATTTATGCAACCTTCAAGTGGAAACATTTATTTCAATGGAAAGTTAATCAATAACGTCCCCGCTAATGAACGCCAAGTAAACACTGTCTTCCAAGACTATGCATTATTTCCTCATTTAAATGTATTTGAAAATGTTGCATTTGGACTTCGTATTAAAAAAATAGGAAAAAAAGAAATTGAACAAAAAGTTCTAGAAGCACTTAAATTCGTCAATTTAAGTGGTTATGAAAATAGAGAAATTGCAGAAATGTCAGGTGGACAAAGACAGCGGGTTGCAATTGCACGAGCGATTGTAAACGATCCAGAAATTATTTTACTAGATGAGCCTCTTTCTGCTCTAGATTTAAAGCTTCGTTCTGAAATGCAATATGAGCTTCGTGAATTGCAGCAACGTTTAGGGAAAACATTTATATTTGTTACACATGACCAGGAAGAAGCGCTCGCAATGTCCGACGAAATTTTCGTATTGAACGCAGGTCACATTGAACAAAGTGGAACACCAATGGATATTTATGATGAGCCTATTAACCGATTTGTTGCAGATTTTATTGGGGAGTCTAATATTGTTTCCGGAACAATGGTAGCGGACTTCCGAGTACAAATTGGCGGAAAAGAGTTTGAATGTGTGGATAAAGGACTTACTCCTAATGAACATATTGATATTGTGATCCGACCAGAGGATTTAGAAATTACGAGCGTGGAAAATGGAAAGATGAAAGTAAAAGTGGATACGCAATTATTTAGAGGTGTACATTATGAACTTTCAACCTATGATGATGAAGGAAATGAATGGCTTGTCCATTCTACTAAAAAAGCAAATGTTGGCGAATTCATTGGATTAGATTTCGATCCAGAATCGATTCATGTTATGCGATTGAATGAAACAGAAGAAGAATTTGATAAACGTTTAGAATCATACGGAGAAGACGCTTATGCAAACTAAAAGTACAAAGTCGCTTTATCTTGTACCTTATTATGCATGGATTGCGTTATTTGTTATAGCACCTATTGCTTTAGTCACATATTACTCTTTCTTCGATATAAACGGTCATTTTACTATAGAAAACTATAAAAACTTCTTTACATCTGTTTATTTAACATTGACGATTAGTTCTTTCTGGTATGCTTTTCTAATAACGTTATTTTCTCTAATAATTGCTTATCCAACTGCATATTGGCTGACAAAAACGAAGCATAAACAATTATGGTTATTGCTTATCATTATTCCATCTTGGATTAATTTACTTCTTAAAACATATGCATTCATCGGGATTTTCGGTTTATATGGACCAATTAATGCATTTTTAAATGTGTTTGGCATTGGAGGTAAACAAATATTATTTACCGATTTTAGCTTTATTTTTGTATCCGTTTATATTTTCATACCTTTTATGATTTTGCCGATTTTTAATGCACTGGATAAATTAAATCCTTCATTCATAGATGCAAGTAGAGATTTAGGGGCATCTAGTTGGGCAACGTTTACAAAAGTAATTTTCCCTTTAACAATAAATGGGGTAAAAGCTGGGATACAAGCGGTCTTCATCCCTTCCCTTTCTCTCTTTATGATTACTCGATTAATTGCTGGGAATAAGGTTATTACATTAGGTACTGCGATTGAACAGCAATTTTTAGTTACACAAAACTGGGGAATGGGTTCAACTATCGCAGTTTTCTTAATCATCTTTATGGTTATCATTATGATTATTACGGGTCAACGAGATAAGGGGGCTACTTCTCATGGAAAAAATAAGTAAATCAGCGAAGCTATACTTAGCCCTCGTTTTTATCGTGTTATACGCACCTATTCTCTATTTAATATTTTATTCATTCAACAGCGGAGACGCTATGAATAATTTCGAATCTTTTACATGGGAGCATTATGCGGATGTATTTTCGGATACACGTCTTATCATGATTCTTATTAATACGGTTATCGTCGCTTTGTTATCCGCACTGCTTGCAACGATAATTGGCGTTTTCGGTTCCATTGGTATCGTTTATATGCGAAATAAGTCCATCCGCAATTCCATTTTATCGCTAAACAATGTATTAATTGTTAGTCCGGACGTAGTCATTGGGGCTTCCTTCTTAATCTTGTTTACGATGGTTGGTGTTAAATTGGGATTTGCATCCGTACTGATGTCACATATCGCATTTAGTATTCCAATTGTTGTACTGATGGTTCTACCAAAGTTACAAGAAATGAACAGTTCTCTAATTGATGCTGCTGCGGATCTTGGTGCAACAAGACGAGATATTTTCACACGCGTTATTATTCCTTTTATTAAACCAGGTATATTTGCAGGATTTTTCATGGCACTTACTTACTCATTAGATGATTTCGCCGTTACCTTTTTTGTAACAGGAAATGGATTTAGTACCCTTTCTGTGGAAATTTACTCTATGGCACGTACAGGTGTTACATTAACAATTAATGCACTTTCTGGGATCATTTTTTTCGTGACACTTATTCTAGTTGTGGGTTATTACTTTATTAGCCAGCGTGGGAAAAACCCTGCAGGAATGGGGGGACGAAAATGAAAGACATTATAAATGCTATTGTTTCTATAATAATTGTATGTGTTTTACTATTTGTTGCAAATGATTATTTGGACAAAAGCTCCGGAAAAGCGGGTAGTGATACAGTTACAGTTTATAATTGGGGAGAATATATTGATCCAGATTTAATTAAACAATTCGAAGAAGAGTCTGGATACCGTGTTGTATACGAAACGTTTGATTCGAATGAAGCGATGATGACGAAAATAGAACAAGGAGGTACTTCATACGATATTGCCGTACCCTCTGAATATGCCATTGAAAAAATGAAAAAAAACCATTTGCTGCTACCGATTGATCATTCGAAAATCCCAAACCTAAAAAATATAGATCCATATTTTTTGGATTTATCCTTTGATCCCAAAAATGAATATTCCCTTCCCTATTTTTGGGGAACTGTAGGTATAGTTTATAATCCTAGCCTTCTTGATGGACAAACGTTCGACAGTTGGGAAGCACTGTGGGATCCATCCTTAAAAGGGCAGGTTTTACTAGTTGACGGTGCCCGAGAAGTAATTGGTATGGGATTAAATAGCCTAGGTTATTCATTAAACTCAACAGATGATAAAGAATTACAAGAAGCATCTGCTAAGTTGAAAAAGCTTACACCGAATGTAAAGGCAATTATTGGGGATGAAGTAACTCAATTAATGGTTAATGGGGAAGCCCCGGTTGCGCTAACCTGGTCTGGTCAAGCTGCTGATATGATGTCGGAAAATGATGAGTTAGACTATGCTGTACCAGAGGAAGGATCGAATTTATGGTTTGATAATATGGTTATTCCTAAAACGGCCGCTAATATAGATGGTGCTCATGCATTCATTAACTTCATGCTTGGTGCAGAAGTGGCTGCCCAAAACGCAGATTATGTTGGCTATTCAACACCTAATAAAGCTGCAATGGGGCTATTGGATGAAGAAGTGACTTCCAATGAGCGTTTTTATCCAACGGAAGAAATGCGTGATAACTTAGAAGTATACAATGATCTTGGTCCTAAGATGCTCGGTAAATATAACGAGTTATTTTTAAAGTTTAAGATGGGGAAAAACTAATATCTAGAATCGTCTGCTTAAGGACGATTCTAGATTTTCTTTTGGAGAATATGTAATTTATCACGTCTGTTGAGTAACCACTTTCTTGCACAAAATACTTGTAAGGAAAGCATTAAAGTCTTCGTTAAAATTTGTTTGTTTTCGTTTCAGTTTGGACAAAGGTACAATTTTGCGCACTCAGCCTTTTTTTATTACGCGTAATATAGAACGCATTTTTTATATAGTACGCACTAAAGAGGCTCTATTATGTGACCGCTAGGATTTTCGTTACAGGTCGGACGCTTTCCGCCGGGTGAGCGGTGAGCCATCGCCGACGCTACGCGTTCGCCTGCGATTGCTCGTCTGTCTCACTCATCCGGCTGGAGTCGATTTTGCCGCGGGACGCGGCGCGCTTAGGCTGCCCTTTCGATATAATCCCATAGGGTCTTGCTAACTATTCAATAACACCAGATACAATTGTCCGATAAATTATGAGCAACATGGGATGTTTTTTTCGCAACATAAAGATGCATATGCGCAATATAGGACGTGGTACTAGCAACAATCTTGGACAATTGCGCAATATATTGATTGCTTGTACCCAATACTAATAATCTCATGCCAAGTTAAAGCTTTGTTATAAGTCAAACGTCTTTATTCATAGGTTTAATTTGGCATGGGATGACTCCTATTAAGGTACAATATCCATATATTTCTGCAAAACGGAAGCTATCTTGCAATTAGCAAAAAATAAGCATGCATCTTATGAGCGAAAGCACCTATCCTGTGGTAAAGAATCCTGATTGCTCATAATTTACGTGATAGCACTCACTAAATAGCCGTCAACTCACGTTGATTGTAGCGTAAAGCGGCGACTCCTGCCGGAATAGCAAATAAATTTTGCAACGAAAGCGAAGCGGCAGGAGCATGAGCTGAAGACCCTGGACTGAGCGCAAGCGAGGGAATCGGCTGTAGCCATGCCGACGGAAATCAAAGCGGTAACCTACTAGTGTGCACTATATAAACAATGCGGTCTTTGCCCACTTTAATAGGGCGATGCTAGTTTATATAGATGCTGCATAGATAAAGTTAAGCGGTAATTTACTGGTCATTTTTGGCTAATCAACAGACCTGGTAATTTATTATTTTTCGTGACGCGAAAGTTTTTATTTTTTGGAGTATATGTTAGAATCGATAGACGCTTATATGTATAAATGAGAAAGTAGGAAATATACGGTGAAGAATTCAAATCAATTTGCCCTTTACATATTAATGTTCAATATGTTTATTGCAACAGCTGGAATCGGCTTAGTTATTCCGGTCATGCCTCAATATTTACAAACGTTCGGTGTAGCAGGTCAAGCACTAGGTTTTATTATTGCTTCCTTCGCTTTAGGACAATTTTTATTTTCACCTTTAGCCGGAGATTTATCGGATTCGTTTGGCCGTAAAAAACTTATTATAATGGGATTAGTGATTTTTTCCGCCGCGCAATTGTGGTTTGGGCTCGCTACTCATGAATGGATGCTTTATGTTGCACGTTTTATAAGCGGTATTGGGGGAGCTTTTTTGATTCCGGCAACGATGGCATTTGTTGCGGACCTTACAACGATTGAAACTCGTGGAAGGGGTATGGGCTTAATAGGTGCCTCGATGTCCCTTGGATTTATGATTGGACCTGCTTTAGGTGGATTTTTGGCGAAAGTTAGTTTAACTTTCCCATTTTATATGGCTTCTTTAGTTGCGATCCTTTCTGCAATTATCTCTTTTTTCATTTTACCAGATATAAAAAATGCAGTTTTAGCAATTTCCCATGACAAGAAAAAACGTGATAATATATTAGTTCAATTGAAAAAATCTGTTAAAACACCTTATTTTATCATGTTGATCATCATCTTTGTTTTCTCATTTGGTATAGCCAATTTCCAAACAACATTTTCTTTGTATGTGGATCATAAATATAACTACACACCTCAAGATATTGCGATTGTTTTAACAGTTGGAGGATTTATCGGAGTTATTGTCCAATCGATGGTTATAGGTAAGTTATTTAAACGTTTTGGTGAGTTAAATGTTATTTTAGTGAACTTATTTGTAGCTGCTCTAGCACTCTTACTATTCTTTCTAGTGAATGGTTTCTGGCTTGTATTAGTCGTAGCGGCTACCTTTTCGACTGCGACTACCCTTATCCGACCTTCAGTTAATACCATTGTTTCTAAGTTAGCAGGAGATGAACAGGGGTTTGCTGCAGGTATGAATAATGCTTATATGAGTTTGGGTAATATGATCGGCCCAGCACTTGCTGGAATGTTTTTCGATATTAACATCAACCTTCCGTTTATGGTTGGTTCGGTTATTTTGCTATGTGCTTGGTGTGTAACAATTGTTTGGATAAAGAAGAAAAGGCCGGTAATTTAACACATTAGAAAAGTGCAAGCATTCTAAGTACATCCGGTCCTTACTATTTTCAGAGTGCTTTGGACGAAACATTAGCTACACTATTAACGAAGACTTTTAGGAGGATCTTGTGGTGGATGTTTGTCCGTCACCCTCTTGAAATTTGTTGAGACACGTTGCATTTGATTTGGTTAATGAGAGATTAGATGCTATCTATTTCTTTTAATGCAAATCTAACTAATTAGAAATCGCTTTTTAGAATCCAAGAGCTGCATAACCAGGTGATTTATTTACACTTTATGGCACTTCGAGACCAATTGCACTAGACCCGAGACTAATTACTAATTGGAATGAACTGAAAAAATAGCATGTGGAATGAAGCTATAAATGATCTCCAAAATAAGTTAGCGCAACTAAAAACAATATGAATTAACATTTCAAACATACACAGTTTACAAATCTTCTTGTTCATTTAGAAAACTGGTAGTGAAAAAATTTCACTACCAGTTTTTTTTATCGTTTCTTTTTCTCTTTAACAAGCTTTTCAACATTGCTTGTTGCGGTTACAGTTTCTAACGATTCCTTCTTCGTTCTATACAAAGGTGCAAGTAGTCGTCTAAAACCAAATCTTCTAATGGTGATATCAATAAAAAACAATAGTATTGCAGTTAAAATGAGTTTTTGCTGTATTGGTTGCTTTTCGGAGCTTACTAGATGAATTGGACGGAATGCCTCCGAAGCATCTTTAAGCATTTTTCCACCTGTCCGACTAGCAATCAACTCTAACTTACCCGTATTCGGCTTTTGCAACTTATACTCTTCACTATACGGAATCGACATCCCAGCTTGATACACTGCATCTTGTTCATTTGAAACTCGGAAGAATACTAAGCCCGGTTCACTTTCAACCGTCACTCGGGATTTTCCAGGCGCAATCGGCTCGGAAGTAACAGGTAACTCTACTCCTTTTTCATTCACAGCTGCTACTTCAATAAATGATGATTTTCCGGAAGGATCTATTACTGTATAACTGCCGTCGTTAGCTTTTTGAATTGTAAAAGGAACTTCACTATACGCAGGTAAAAGTCTTGAAACTGCCGTGTTCCAAAAATCGCCCCAATTTTTCCATCTTGCGAAGTCACCACTCCACTCCCCTGTAGAATCTGAAGTAAAAGCAATGGTTCTTCCTAATCCATACATCCATTCGGCGAGTACCGGATCTTCTTTCTCACTTTCTGCTATTACAGATGCCATTTGTTTTGGAGTTGTTGCAATATAAGCATTCATCTGTGGAACCCCTTCAGCAAATAAGCTAGTCCATGTTGGATCACCATAAATAATGGGATAGAAAGGATTATCTTCAATATATGTGCGAGATATCATCGCAGTCTCCGTAGCCATAATAGCAGGAATAGTTGATTCATCCGCGACATCATAAAAGGTCCCCGCTCCCATCTCCGCCAAGCTTTCCAGTAGTGCTCGATCCGCATCTTGACCTACTGCCACAGTTGAAATTGTTATATTGTCTTTAGCACCTTCTTCTATTAATGTTTGGTAATCACTATTTTTATAAGACTGCCCATCCGTCAATAAAATCACATGCTTCCGCTGAAGCTTTAATGGTGCTAAGCGCTCATATGCAAGTGCAAGCCCGGGATAAATTTCCGTTCCTCCTCCAACACCAACTGATAATATAGTATCCAATGCTTCTTCTTTATTGGAAAGAGGCGCTGGCTCAATAATTTCCCATGGACGATCATCAAATGCAATAAATCCAAGCGTATCTCCTTCTCGAAGCATTTCAACTGAACGTGCTGCCGCTTCTTTTGCATAATCAAATTTAGAGCCGCTCATACTTCCTGAACGGTCCATAACTATTACTAAACCAAGTGTTGGTAGCTGATGCTTTCCTTTAATCTCCATTTCAACAGGTAGTAACTTTTCAATAGGGGTTTTAAAATAACCTCCTAATCCAAAGCTATTTTCCCCTCCAACCATCATAAATCCTACGCCAAAATTTTTCACCGCTTGTTCGATGACCATCATTTTTTGTTCACCAACTTCATGGCCAGGAACATTATCAAAAACAATCGCGTCATACGCTAAATAATTAGATAAATCAAATGGGAGTGCGGTTGCGTCAATGACGTCTGTTTGAATTGCTGCTTGATCAATAACCGTCGGAATATTGGAATGCTTCCCATCTTGAGTCACTACTAATACTTTTGGTGAGCTTTCTACATTTGTTACGCTCGTTAACTTATTATTTTCAATTAATTCGTCACCTGGGACAATTATTTGTACTTCATACTTTAATAACCCTTCTCCAGTAGAGGAGTTTCGAAATGTAAAGCTATTTGTACCTTTTTCCAGCGACACGTGTTCACGGGATATTATTTGATCATTTTGATAAAGAAGAAGTTCACCTTTTGTATCGTTGGTAGATTCCAATTGAACGTTTAGCTGCTGTTGTTCCCCTTCAAACGCAACTGGAGGGGTCTCGAATGAAGTGATTGCAACATCTTCGGAAGCAATTCTTTCCAATTGGACGACGTCAATTGTGATATTCCCACCTGCAATTTTCATTAGCTCGTCTGCAACAGATCCACTTGTCTCTAATCCATCCGAAAAAAGGATGATCCTCGTCGCCTTATTCGGCTCCACAATCCCCGTTGAGAGTTGCAATGCTCTTGCTATGTCTGTATTGCCTGAAGCTCTCATTGGAGTGAAAACTGGTAAATTTACTTCTCCCTTTGTTAAAGCTACTTCGGTTTGAAAGTCTTCTGCAAACGTATACACTCCGACTAGTTGTGTGTCTTTCCTTGACGTTAAGCTTTTTTCAATCCATTCTGCCACTTGTTGATCGGTTCCTTGAACAGAAGCAGAGCGATCCACTAAAAAGAGGACTTGTTCTTCTTTAATTGGCAATAAAAGATAAGGATTCGTTAATCCAAGAACTAAACAAAAAACAGCAACAATACGAATAAAAAATACTACTTTTCCTTCTCTTCGAAAAACCTTTTTATCTTTTTTCCATGTCCAACTAAAATACAGAAGAATTGGTACAAATAACAAAAGCCATAGTGGTTGGTCAATTCGTAAATCCACGTCGTCTTTGCACCTCCCACTCCATTACAAATAAGAACAACAAAACTATTAATAGATAAGGAACAAACGAATGCTTACTAAAATTTGCTTTCGACTCTATTTGTTGCCCACCTAATCTATAAGTCGTTCCCTTTACAATTGCTTTTTCTTTTTGAGATAAAGCAACGACAAAGTTTTTTTCTACATCTTTCGAACGAAGTACATATAAACCAGGCTTTTTGGGTGCTATAAATGCTCCTCCATTTTCAATAGAATATTCATAGGAATCGTCCGACGTATAAATATCCCATTCATTCGTAGCACTTCCAAGAGATAATGGTTTTCGCTCATTTGGTGAAAAAGTACCTAAATACGTATTTCCAGCAGAAAGCTGTTCTTTCACACTCCACATAAAAAGAGGAAACGATGGGCTTAACGGCCAATCTGTCATTTGAATATCTGAGAGTACTATAATATCTCCACGAGGAGAAACTTGTATAAACGGCTCTTCTCCCACAGTTGCGATTGTTGTAAAGCCTTCTACTGGAGGGTAAACAGTACTTACATAAATATCGGAAAAATTAGCAAAAGAAAATAAGGCATGCTCTGTTGTTTGTACAACCCCGTTTACTTCCTTAGCTGAAGCATCATTTCTACCGATAAATAAAGAAGGACGTCCTAATTGATCAACCAATTCGAATTGATTTGTAACGATAATGCCTTCTTCCTGTAACAATCCTATTTGCTCAGTAGGAACGCTGCTTACTTCTATATCCATCGATTGAAATGCAGTCCTTACAAGTGAGTGCATAGAGGTATCGATAAACACTTTAGATATTTGATCTTGCATAATTACGGTCATGGAATTGTCTAAAGCATATTGATCTTTGATATCGATCGAGGCACTTAAAAAGGATGATTCCAATAGTTCATTAAATGAACGAGTAATCGTTTCATTTGGTGGAATCGTTACGTTTTCTTTCACTAATTCTTTCTGTTCATTTGAAATTGTGAGTATTGTATTCTGTTCTTTATTGGATTGATTGACTAATTGAATTAAAGCAGAAATACCATTGTTCGTTTTCGTAGCTCCAAATCGCTTAATAGATATGTTAGTTACTTCCGATGTTAATCCTTCCACATTCCAACTTACATTTTTATATTTCAATGGCAAGGAGTGACGTTCTAAATGATCCGTAAAAATATAAACGGATGTAGCTTTATTTTGAAAAAAAGATTGAGCAAAATCTAAAGACTTCGACATGTTTTCATCTTCATAACTTACTTCTAATTGATCAATCGCATTGTTTATTTGGTTTTGATCTGTTTCTTGTCGAATAATAACTGCAGGTTGATTTCCTGTCGTAATAATCGTTAACGGTTTACCTGACAACTGTTCAACAAATCGCTTCATTTCTTTTTTATGTTGATCGAAAAGTGTTGAATCATTTGTTTTCACTTCCATCGTCGCTGAAGTATCAACTATAAACACAATTTGTTCTCCAGCGAGTGCCTTCGTTTTCCAATACGGTTGAAGTAATGCCAAAACAAGTAAAATCATCGCAAGCATTTGTAAATAAAATAACATATTACGTTGCAAATGTTGCAAATAAGGTGAAGCCCTTGTTTCCTTCATCACTTCTTGCCAAAAAAGAGTAGAAGAAACAGGTTGCTTTATATATTTTTTTCGAAAGAAATAGTAAATCAATACAGCTATTGGAAAAATGGCTGTCCATAAAAATAGTAATTGATTAAACCCCAAATAGTTTCACCTCATTGCACCCAGTTTGCACGTAATAGTTGATGAAATAGAACGTGAGAGATACCGTCGTTTGCATTCACTTGTAGTAGTCTCACTCCGAACTTACTACATAATAACTCAAGACCTTGTTGGTGATATTTTCTTTCATGTTCATACGTTTCAATTACTTTGGAAGACATTGATACATTCAATAAATGGGAAGTTTCCACATCTTGTAATTGCACATCACCTGTATAAGATGGTGCTAGCTCTTCCGTTGTTATTACTTGTAAAATGCGTATATCCCCTGCAAATCTAGGGAGTTTTTGAAGCAGTTTCTCCCAAGACTCAAGGCTTTCTAAGCAGTCCGTTATGATAAATAGTACCGTACTATCTTTTGGTAAAAATGAAATTGCATTGTTGGAAAATGATTGTGTCATGATAGGCTCTTTTAAATCAGAAATAGTTTGGGTAAAGGCCTTTAGGTAAGTGGCCCCCTTACGTCTAAATGGAGGGGGCTTTTCATTAGTAACTGCCGAAAAAGATAAACGGTCATCTCGTTGCAATACGAGAATTCCAAGAGATACAGCAAGTTGTTTAGAAAATGTCCATTTCAATTTTTCACCCATTGATTTTGTAGAATCGAGTAAGATATGTACTCGCATTTCTTGTTCATCTAAAAATCGTTTAATAAAATACTTGTCTGTTCGAGCATATACATTCCAATCAATTTGGCGTACATCATCTCCAGGACTGTACTCTCTAAAATCTGAAAAATCAAGTGATGCTCCGAAGCGTTGGGAACGATGGGAGCCTTTATGCAGCCCGCGAAGCTTGGATTTGGTAGAGATGGATAGTCGACTTAATTTTCCAATCCACTCTTTCGGTACCAATGGATCTGTACTCATACGATTTGCCCTTGTTTAATCGTTTGTAAAATTAAATCTACCATTTCATCCGCTGTTTTCCCCTCTGCTTCTCCTTCGTAATTAAGTAATAAACGATGTCTAAGTACAGGTTTTGCAACAGACTTAATATCCGCAATCGACACATGATAGCGTCCAGCAACTAAAGCACGTGCTTTCGCAAGTTTTATCAAGCTTAGTAAGCCCCGAGGACCACTTCCATATTGAACATATTGTGCAATTTCTGGAATAGAGGAAGCTTCTGGGTGCGTAGCTGAAATAATTTCTACAGCATACTCCAACATATCATCTGCGATTAATATTTCTTTTACCATTTGCTGGGCATGCACAATTTCTTCCGAATTCATTATTTTATTTAATACAATAGACTGTCCACCTGTCGTTCGCTTTGTAATTTCCATCATTTCTGCTTTTGTTGGATAAGAAACAAGAATTTTACAAAGGAAACGGTCCATTTGTGCTTCTGGTAATGGATATGTTCCTTCCATTTCAATTGGATTTTGTGTAGCAAGTACAAAGAATGGTCTATCCATCTGCTTCGTTTCGCCGAGTACGGTAACCGTTTTTTCACCCATTGCTTCTAATAATGCACTTTGTGTTTTCGGAGTTGCGCGGTTTATTTCATCCGCTAAAACCATTTGGCTAAATATTGGCCCTTTTTGAAAGGTGAATTGTTGTTTACCATTTTCTAATCGTTCAATCATACTCGTTCCAGTAATATCGGATGGCATTAAATCCGGAGTGAACTGGATTCGGGAGAATGATAAATCAAGCACCTCGGATATAGTTCGAATAAGCATTGTCTTACCAAGGCCAGGTAACCCTTCTAGAAGCGCATGACCGTCTGCTAAAACACAATAGATCGAAAACTCCACTGCTTCTTTTTGACCAACGATAAAATGTCCGATTTCTATTCGAACTTCCTCTAAACGTTTACTCATTTTGACATAATCTTCTGTTGTAAAAGTCATAAGTCCCCTCCACTATTCCCTATTCTCGACTGATGAAAAATAATTTTGAACGAGCCGCTGTAGATCAGTTGGTAACTGCATTCTCTCAGAGCTTTTTAGATACGATTCCGAGTATTCATTCACTACTTCTTCATAAGGCTTAGCCGACCCACGAGTCACTGGTACTTCTCCAGGTTGTTGACTTGCTGCTTCTCCGTCCCCAAGTTTCCCTCCATCTACAGTTGTTTCACCAGTTCCTCCAATTCTTGAAGGAATGGAAAGCAAGTCCCGACCACCAGATCCTGTTCCTGTTCCTGTTCCTGTTCCTGTTCCTGCTCCTTGTCCTTGTCCTTGTCCCTCGCCTTGACCTTGACCTTTCCCTTGGCTCTGGCCTTGACCTTGACCGTGACTTTTCCCTTGGCTCTGACCTTTTTCACCATTCCCTTTACTTTCACCAGAGTCAGCTTCTTCTTCTTTTCCAGCCTCCGATTTTCCCGAATTGCTTTTATCATTATTAGTTGAGATCGGATTTCCTTGAGCTATCTGGCTCGCAGTAAAGGGGAATGATTTTCCCATTTTACTTAGTGCAGTTTGAATAGAAGAGGCACTCTTCGCTAAAGTATTGTTTACATCCTCTAACGAAGCTAATTCTTTTTGTTCCTCTGCTGTTAAAGAGGAATCAGTGGAACCTTCTTGTTCCGAAAGTTCTTTCTTTTTTTCTAGTTTCTGTTCTTTTAAAGCCAATTCTTTTTGCTTTTTTACTACTTCACGTAATGCCTCTTCCGCCGTATCTACTTCTTTTAGTTTTTCTTTTAATTCCTTCAAATCTTTCTTTATAGACTTTGCTAATTGCTTTTTTTCTTGCTGTTCTATTTCTTTTTTCATTTCATCGACAATTTGATGTTCTTTTTCAATGTCTTTCGCTTCTAATTGGGTTGCTGCAGGAAATGCAGACAAAACAAGTACAACAGTAAAAGCAAGTACACATCCTAAAATCAATTTAGGCTGTAAATAATGTTTTTCACGTTGTTTAAATTTCCTAAATGCTTCTTTACTTTCTAGCTCGGTCTTTTCTAGCAACCCTTTTGCAAGCGCAGATTTTTCAGGAAGAAAAGATAGAGCAGTTACGAATATATTATCTGAAAAAAAGGAATCCAACTTTTGTAATGCATATTCCTTCGAAGGCCTTATCCAAAATGCATATAAAAACACTGCTACTAAAACAATAACTCCAACAATTACTGCAGTTCGGATATAGTATGGAAATACAAATAAGCGAGAAATAAGTAGAATAGCCGCTGCAGAAGAAAAGCCAACAAACAATGCCGCTTGAAGCAGTCGTATATAATGCTCTATGGCAAGTTTAAGCCTAGCTTTTTGAACAAATCGTATAAGCTTATGGGGACTACTCACCTTAAATTCCTCCTCATCTTGTACGTTTCATATTAACGCGCAGCTTTTTCACTGCAATAAAGATAGTTAATATAGTTACGCAAGCATAAAAAATCGTATATCCTGCCCAAATTGGAAAGTCTACTAGTGTAGATTGACTAATAAAACTATCTGATCCTTGAGAAATAAGCGTAAGCATTAAAACTATCGGATTAATACTTGCAAAAAAGTGACCGATTGGCGATGAAGTGAGTGTTCCAGTTACCATACTATTCATCCCTGTTATAACTAGATATATAAAACCAGTGACAGCAGTTAGGAAAATCATTGTTCCATACGTTGCAATCATTGCTACAATCGTTTTACGAATAATCGTGGAATACATAATTCCTATCCCGCCAATAGCAAGCATGGTTAAAAAGAAGAATAAGAAAATGATTCCAAGCTGACTTGGAGATACTCCACCAAAAAGGAAAACTAGACTATAAATAGGTAGCCCAGCCACTAATAACAAAAGAAGAAATGCAATAGACGAAGTTAATTTTCCCATAATGATTTGAAACGAAGTTTGAGACGTTGTTAGTAAAATGTTTAATGTTTGTTTCTCACGCTCCGTACTAATAGCACCTGCCGTTAAGCCTGGGGTAATAAAGAGAATAAGCCCTAGTTGAATATACGTCAGCATAGCAAACATCAAAAAGCTTTCTTCTGGCCGGAAATAACCAGTACCAGTAAAGGATGTAGTAAGCATAATAAAGCCAAAAACAAAAATACACATCGCAATTAAATAAAAAAGAATCCCAGTAAAGCTTTTAAGCGAACGAAAGCGTAACTTAATCTCTTTTTTTAATACCGGATTTGAAAAGGATGGTTTCATTTTATTTCGCCCCTTTCGTAATTTCCATAAAGACATCTTCAAGGTTGGTTTCTGCTTCTGAGAAAGATATAACCCTTAAATTATGCTCCAAAGCTTTCTTCAATAAGTTAATTTGATCTTCTTCTGTTCCCCGATAATTAAAAATAATACTATTTTTCTCCAGCTGTATTTCTACTTTGGAAGCAAAAGGATCTTCTTCAAAAAATGTAACTGCATTTTCTAATAATCCTTTTATTTTTACGGTAATTTTTCTTTCTCCTGCAAGTTGGGCTTGGATTTCCGCAACCGAACCATGTGCAATTAGTCTCCCGCCGTCGATAACCCCAATCTCATCGCACATTTCGGCAAGCTCTGGCAATATATGCGAAGAGATTAATATTGTTTTCCCCATATCTTTTAATTGCCTTAAAATATCCCTCATTTCCACTCGTGCGCGAGGATCAAGTCCAGAAGCAGGTTCATCCAGTATTAACACTTTAGGATCATGTATAAGTGCACGTGCCAAACATAAACGTTGTTTCATACCACGTGATAACAGATCAACGTATTCATAGCGCTTATGTGTTAAGTTAACAAGCTCTAATAATTGAGGTATTAACTTCTCTCTTTCAGATTCTGCTATTCCGTAACTTGCACCATAAAAATCTAAATACTCATTTGCTTTTAATTGGTCATAAACACCAAAAAAGTCTGGCATATAGCCTATTTGCTTGCGAACTTCATGCGCTTCCGTTTTCACACTTTTTCCATTAACAAAAGCATCTCCTGCAGTTGGCTGCAAAAGCGTTGCAAGTATAGAAAATGTCGTAGACTTGCCTGCTCCATTTGCCCCAACAAATCCGAATACTGTTCCTTCATTTAAAGTGAGGTTCAAATCATTTAAAGCATAAAAGGAACCGTATTTTTTCGTTAATCCTTGAATCTCAATCATTATTGAACCTCTCCTTTTAAACGTATTTCTGGAAGTCTCGTAAATGAATCTCCTTGAACAGATTTTTTATGCAATTTGTAATATATTTCTCCTGAATGGTTAAGATAGTTTTGAATATTTTCAGTTACTGTATATCTACTTTCGTCAATTTCTTCAAAAGCTTGAGTTGCAGTATTCCAAATTTCAATAGTTTGCGAATTACGATCTGTATTTGCTATTTGCAATTGCGTCCATGTTATTTTATCAGTAGGAATTGTTTCGGCAATTTTCCAGTATACATTATATTCTCCATCTTCCAAATTCCACTCTAAATTACTATTTTCAACTGGCTGCATATACTTTCCAGAAGTATCTGTATTCACATTTACAGTAAACGTACTTGCAGGAAGTACAAAATCCCCTGCCAAAATAGTCTCTGCTTTAAATGGTTGAATAATTAAATGAAGTGCAGACATTTCTACTTTCTTGTTTTTCAATTCAATTGGAATAATATTATCTTCTGAAAATGCAGTTACTGCTGGGCTAGTTCCTAGTTGATTAAACATTTGACTAGAAGCGTATAAGGACTGTTTTCTTTGATCAAATAAATCATCTACATTTGGTACTGGCATGCCGTAGTTTCGATTAATATACGGGTTCGAAGTAGGTGTTAACATGACAGATCCAAGTTCTTTATTCACTTCTATTTTTTCCCCAGGTTGAAGATCTCCTAGTTTAATCAGTTTACTTCCCGACCATATAGATGCATCTTTTAGTGTGAAAGGAAAATCATTTTGAACTGTTCCAATTATTTTACCGGCTTCTACACGAAGATCGACTGTAAAGTTCCCAACATTTTGAAGATGTGCATCTCCTAGAAAAGAAGATACGGACCAGTAAGCTACGTCTCTAAAAGTCAACTCACTATTTGTCGCATGTTTTTCTAAAATGGCTTTTTCATGTATGTTAGGAGACTGTCCAGTGAACGAATTCGTATTTCTTTGGGCGACCATTGTTGTAGAGGAAGGAGCTTCAAAAGAAAACTCTCCACTTTTATTGCTTAAAAGTGATTCCACATAATATCCATTTATACTTTTATCTTCATTGACATAAAGAAAGGAAGATTGCTGAACTTGTGGACGTGCAATACGATCCTTAGCTCCATAGCCAAAGATTGCAGCTGAGGCAACAATAGCTGTTAATGGAATTATGCCCCAGGCAAATTCTCTTTTGTCTTTTCTTTTCAATATAATATATAATAGCGGTCCAACTAAGATCATATACACTAAAACAATAACGATCATTAATGGTGTTGATACTTTAAACGAACTGAATAAGGAATTTGTACTTCCTAATTCATATACTAATTGGTCTTTAGTGTTGTAATTGGAGCCATACATACTTGAAGTATTTTGTATTTTAATAGACTGCAAAATAGTAGCCATTAAGTCGCTATATACTGGGTCTTTTGCTAAAGGCTCATCCCCAAGTGAAAATGTTGTTTGGATGATCGTACCACTACCTAATTTTTTCTTTGCAGCTAATATTGTTCCATCAAGATCAAGTAGTTGTGTAGCCCCTTCATTCAGCGAAGCATTAGTGACTTTTAAATCATTTGACAATAAGTTATTCGCGGTAAAAGCACGAACTTTTTCTGCTGCTAACGTTTTAGTGTTTGTTTGTAGTGTTAACGGTAAGAACTCTCCAATCTTTCCTAGTTCTGCAGTTGTGTTATCGGAAGCCCCAACTACAATATTTCCGCCACTACCTATATAATCAATTAGTGCCTGCTGTTGTTTCTCTGCTAAATCAGCCAAAACAAATTCATCGATTATGATGTAATCAGCCATTTGCCATGCTGTCGCTTCCAGTGGTAATGGGAAATTACTCAATTGAGCTACATGAATCACTTCTCGACTTAATTGGTTTTGTTGTTTAATTTGACTAAGTACTCTTAAACGGTCTGCACTATTTGTTAATGTAAGATAAAAAATAGTAGCTGGGTCTACAAAAGTGGCTCTTAAATTTTTTGTGCCTTTATAATCGATTGATTTTCCTTTTTTCCAACCATCTTCGTAAAAATGGATTAACTGAGCATTAGATCCTTGATACATATAGTCTTCTGTCAATCCAGATGCAACTATTTGAATTGTCTTTGTTTCTCCTGTTCCAATTTCAAAAGGGATTGCTTGTGCATTGCCAAGATTATATGACTCTGAAATATCAAGTACTATATCCCCCGAAAAAGCATCCCCTTTATTTTCCACGGTTATGTTGATTGGCAAACCCTCTCCATATTTAGCTTTTCCATTAAAGCCAGCCGTTGCTTTTACTTGTAAGTTAGGAGCTGCTAAAGCATCAATTGTCGGTAGTAATGTGAAGTATATTAAAAGTGCTGTTAAAAACAACGAAAACTTTCGGATAAACATATATAGTCCTCCCTTACCTTTATATGTATTAGTACGTTAATTTCAATTGGAAGTTCCTTTCTCTAATGGTTAATGGAACTTTTTTGCGTGTTTATTAACAATTTTAACAAACGCATCTACTTGAGGAAGTTCAAATGTTGCATCGTAACCGATTAACCATGTATCCCTAGTTAACTCAAATTGCTCTTCTTGATTTGTTAAAGGTATTTTATGTACATCTTCATGACCATTCAGTGTAATAGATGGAAGAATTGCATAACCAATTCCATTTAAGGCCATTTGTTTACATGTTTCGATTTGGTCCACAATTATTTGTCTTTTTGGATTAGTAGAAAAGTGTTTTTGCCACCATTGTTGAATTTCTTGATAATAGTTCGAATCACTTTTAAATTGAATAAATGGCTTTTCTGTTGTTAATACATCTTCAACAGAAGTCATCTCTTTATCAACTAAATAAAGTGTATCTCGAAACAGATGCATTTTTGTTCCTTTCCAATCCGTTTGTCCACGCACAATTCCAATATGTGCTTCTCCATCGTAAAGAGATTTTACAATTTCAGAGCTCCAGCCGGTAAGGAGGGAAATTTTCGCTTCAGGATACGTTTGTACAAAATCCTTTAATACTTTAGGTAACCAATTTTGTCCAACTATAGAGGCACAGGCAATTTTTAAAGTACCATGTACTTTGGAAGTTAACGATTGAATGCTCTCTAATACTTCTTCTTTTTGCAAAATAAGGTTATTTGCGAACTCGATCACAAGCTCCCCAGCTGGCGTAGGAGTTAACCCTTTTTGTGAACGCAAGAAAAGTTTCGCGTTCCAATCTTTTTCAATCGTTTGTAAGCGTAATGAAAGAGCTGGTTGAGATAAAAACAGTCGCTCTGCTGCTTTTCGCATATTTTGTTCTTCCGCCAATATTTTAATAATTAGGAAATCCGAAGTCATATTTATGCTCCCTTCTTTTTAGGTATTCCAAATACAAGTACAAAGGCTATTTAATATTTGTTTCCAGGTCTGTTGATTAGCCAAAAATGGCCAATCAATTACCACTTAACTTTATCCATGCAGCATCTATATAAACTAGCATCGCCCTTAGGAACGCAGTGTTTATATGTGCACACTCGTTGGTTTTCGCTTTGATTTCCGCTTCAGGCCGGACGCTTTCCGCCGGCATGGCTTCAGCCGCTTCGCTTTCGTTGCAAAATTTATTTGCTATTCCGGCAGGAGTCGCCGCCTTACGCTACAATCAACGTGAGTTGCCGGCTATTTAGTAAGTGCTGTCACGTAAATTATGAGCAATTAGGATTCGTTACCACAGGATAGACGCTTTCGATTATAAGATGCATGCTTATTTTTCGCTAATTGCAAGATAGAAACCGCTAATGGCAAGATCATACACCTAAATCGCAAGATAGCTTCCGTTATGCTGAAATATATGGATATTGTACCTTAATAGGTGTCATCCCATGCCAAATTAAACCTATAAATAAAGACGTTTGTCTTATAACAAAGCTTTAACTTGACATGAGATTATTAGTATTGGGTACAAGCAATCAATATATTGCGCAAATGTCCAAGAATGTTGCAAGTACCACGTCCTATATTGTGCATATGCCTCTTAATGTTGCGAAAAAAGTATCCAATGTTGCTCATAATTTATCGGACAATTGTATCTGGTGTTATTGAATAGTTAGCAAAGTCCTATGGGATTGCAGCGGAAGTGCGGCGACTCCAGCCGGATGAGTGAGAGGCCACTGAAAAAGTCCAATTTTCCCGAAAATGAAAATTTCATAAAAACTCATTCCCAAAAAAGTACTATTCTTAGCTACTAAAGTGGGGGTAACTCTACTTATTCTCAAGGTTTATACCTATGAAAGTGGGGGTAAGAATTTTCAAGATTTTTAAATTCAAATTTTTAGTCACTTTTTCAGTGGCCTCATGAGTGAGACAGATGAGCCATTGCAGCGAACGCGTAGCGTCGGCGATGGCTCATCGCTCACCCGGCGGAAAGCGTCCGCCCTGCAGTGGAAATCCTACGGTTACTGATTAATTAGTGCGCACTATATAAAAAATCCGTTCTATATAATGCATAATAACAAAAACACTGTGTGTCGAAATTGTACCTTCGTCCAAACCGAAACGAAAACAAACAAATTCTAACGAAGATTTTAATGCTTTCCTTACAAGTATTTTGTGTAAGAAAGTGATTAATCAACAGACCTGATTTGTTACTGTCGTTTTGTTGTTTTACTTATCAAAAAAATCCTCATTTCAAAAAAAAGAAAGCCTTTGGTGCTAGGCCTTCTTCTATTACTCATATTCCTTATTACTCGTGTTGATATAAATATTTTTTCATTTGTTTTAATATCACTCTTCTTGTTAGAATTCCTATAAAAGTTCGTTCATCATCTACAACACACACATAAGGGTTATTAACTAATAAATCCAACCCTTTTTGAAATTTTTCTGTTACATGAATTGTCGGTAGATCTGTTTTCATTATGTCATCTACTTTTAATAAAGGTAGTCTTTCATATTCAATATGCTCTAATCCTAAAATTTCATCCGTTATTTGTTGGGTACTTATTAATCCTTGAAGTCGATATTTCACATCCAAAACAGGTATAGAAGAGTATCCCGTTTTTGTTAATACTAACAACGCATGCTCCGCGTTATTACCTAATTGGACATGAGCTACTTTCTCTGCAGAGATGATGTAATCCTCAATTGGAATTTGTAAAAAGTCTTTGTTGCTTACAGAAATCATTCGCATTCTACTCCTTTGTTTGTTTTCATTATATGAAAACATAACCTATATAACTATGATAGCATATGCAAGGAATAAAAAACTATGGAATCGCTTACAAACTATTGATAATTTTTTAGAATGGAAATTGGTTCAACCACTGACCACCATCTAATGTTACAATTTCACCATTCATATAGGAAGCCTTCTCGGACAATATAAACGCTGCAAGTTCAGCAATTTCTTCCGGTTTACCAAGGCGGCCAAGAGGTACTGATTTAAGTGTTCTATTTGCTGCCTCTTCCGATTCCCAGAGCCTTTCTGCTCCACCAGTTCGCTCAATTGGACCTGGTGCAATACCATTCACTCGAATTCCATATCTAGAACCCCATTCTACGGCAAGAGTTCGTGTAAGTGACATCACTCCAGCTTTTGCCGCTGCAGAATGAGCTATACCTGCTCCAGCCCCCCACGCATAAGTTGCAAGCATATTTAATATAGAACCTTTTCGCCCTTTTTCAATCCAGTAGTTTCCAACAGCATTTGAGCAGTAAAATGTTCCATTTAATACAATATCAATTACTGATTTCCAACCATTTGGAGACAGCTTTTCCGTATTCACAATAAAATTACCTGCTGCATTATTTACTAATCCATCAATTTGACCATAGGTTTTATCTGTAAAGTCGATCATTCCTGAGACATGCTCCGGATTACGTACATCCATTTGAAAAACAGAAATAGTATTACCATATACCTCAATTTCTTTCTTAGCATGTTCTAGCTTTTCTATATCTCGTCCTGTTATGACAACATTTGCTCCTTCAGAAACAAATTTCATTGCCATATACTTTCCCATTCCATTTGAGCCGCCAGTAACTATAATGGTTTTTCCCTTTAACATCACTCTACACCCCTCTTTTAAATTGAATGAATATTCACTCATTATTTTATCATAAAAATAAAAGAAAAACCGTAAATCTCTTAAAAGAAATTTACGGTTTTGTATTCTACATATAAGCCTCATTAATATCTGCAATCGGTATAGGTCTACTAAAAAAATAGCCTTGTGCTTTTTGACAATTTGCTGCCTTTAATATATCTACTTGCTTATCCTTTTCCACACCTTCTGCTATAACTTCCATTCCTAAACTATGAGCAAGACGAATAATCATTGTTGCAATTGCTGCATTTTTTTCATCTGATTCAATATCCTTAATAAATGATTGGTCAATTTTAATAATATCAATAGGGTATTTCTTCAAGTAGCTTAAAGATGAATAACCTGTACCAAAGTCATCAATAGAAATGATTACTCCTATGTCCTTCAATTCTTTTAGCATCGCAAAAGTATCTTGCATATCTGTCATTGCACTTTCAGTAATTTCAACTTCTAAAGAACAAGGACTTATTTGATACTTATTAATTTTTTCCAGTATTTTCATAGCAAAGTTTTCTTGCTTAAATTGTTTTGGTGAAATATTTACGGCAATTCTAACAGGACGATGACCTTTTTCTTGCCAGTACTTTAATTGTATACAAACTTCTTCTAATACCCAATCACCTATTTGCATAATCATGCCCGATTCCTCAGCTAACGGAATAAATTGCATAGGAGTAACATAACCAAACTTCCGATTATTCCAACGAAGCAAAGCCTCAAAAGAATTAATCTCATCTGTTACTAAATCTACTTGAGGCTGAAAATGAATAGAAAGTTCTTCTTTTTCAATTGCTCTCCTTAAATGAGATTCCATTAATGCTTCGTTCGGAAAAGACAAATTCATTTGCTGTTGATAGTAACGATAATGTGCTCTTCCTCTGTCTTTCGCGACGTATAAAGCCTGGTCTGCTTTAATGAGCAGCTCGTCCATTTTTTTCCCATCATAAGGGTACATAGAAATTCCGATAGATGCAGTAACAAAATATTCTTGATAATCTAAGAAAATTGGCTTCGACAGTTCTTTTAATATACTTTCTGCAAATAAACTCGTCTCTTCTCTCGATTTCCCTTTCAATATATAAACGAATTCATCTCCACTTTGCCTGTATAAATTACTTGATTTATCTAAAAAAAGAATAAGTCGATCTGCAATTTTCTTCAACAACTCATCACCATAAGTATAACCTAGCGATTCATTGATAAGTTTGAATCGATCTAAGTCAATTCGTAAAATAGCAATTTCATTTGTTAATCCTTCTGCTACCTTGTTTAAATTTTCACGTAAATGCTCTTTTAAAGCTCGTCGATTCCATAAACCGGTTAATTGGTCGTGATAAGCTAAATAATATAATTTGTCCTTTTCTTCTGAATTGATCGTTGTATCTCGTATAACTAGATGAAGTTCATTTATGTGGTCTTCGTTTTTGATTGGAATTGCTTTCAAATGTAAATGTAAATAATGACCATTATCTTGTTGAAAAAGGCAATTTTGCATTTCAGTAGCATAACCACTTAACGTTTGCTTTAACATAATTTTAAAATTTCTCAATGAGTTTGCTTCTATAAATTGTTCCACTGGATAATTTAAGAGTTTTTCCATATCGTATCCTAAAATTTTTAAAGCGGCCATATTGGAATAACGAATAATTCCATCTTCATCAATTAGTAAAACGGGGTCTGTGTTATTATCAACTAGTGAATAGTATTTTTCTTTTATCTTTGTTAATGCTATCTTTTCCTTTTCATTTTCGGTCTTATTGATCATCGTTAATCCAAACACATTGCTCGCGACATCTTGTAATGAAACAATTGAAATATCAAATATATATAAACTATCTTGAAAAGTAATCGGGAAATTATGAACCACTTTCCGCTCTTCATCTACGAAAGTATTTATTAATAAAAACAACTCATTCCAAACTTTCTCTGAAAAAAAATGTTGTGGACTTTGAAAAGTATTGGTAAAAAAACTTGCTGCTGCAGTATTAGCATACTTAATGGAAAACTCACTTTTTTCATTTTTTTCTATTAATAAAGTAAATGTCAGAGAATTTTGGTGAATTACATCAACTAAGTGATTATTAATAGCAAGTTTTTTTTCTGCCGAATTATTCATGTAGCCCTCCAATATGTATCACAACCTAGCATTAGGATACAAATTTCAAATATTACTTCACTCTGTTTTATCGACATTATTTTCATTATCTTTAGTTTCTGTTTTTTAATATAGTTGTAAATAATTTAATCCTTTGATTTTTGTATACAATTTCACTGAAAATTGGTATGATTATGTAAATAACAAATTTATTAGGTGGGGATTTCATGATAAGGACAACAGATGAAGAACGTATTGCTACTGCTATTTATACCGTTAATCGTCATGCTAAAACAGCAATTGATAACAAACCACTTTACGAGTTAAAGAAATTAGCTCTAACTAAAATGTTAGCTGAAAACAAAGCTAAAAAAATAGGTCTTCACTTTGTCCGTAATCCTAAGTTTAGTCAACAGCAATCCTCGGTATTAATCCAATGTGCAGATTATTATTTTCATATAATACCGGTTAAAGAAGATTTCAAAAACTTGCCCCATCTTGGCAATTTAGATGATACCTATAGAAATCCCATTCGAAAAATGAATTTACGAATGGCAAAGCAACTACTTTCTGATTATATCGGACCTCAATCGATTATTCGGAGAACCCCAAAACAATCTCCCATCTATTCTAAAAGTTATGCGAGAACGTACACTAAAACGAATAAATCATATCTAGATAGATGAGTGAGCACTTAAGATAATTTTTGTTAGAATGAAAGTAAAAAACTAGCGTGAAATGACATCATTTCACGCTAGTTTTTTATAAAATAAATTTATCTATTTTTAATACTAGCTCCGCAATTTCTGGTTTACTTATCTGATCTTCTGCTCCGACTTGGTCTCCCTTATGTCTAAGATCATCCGTTATTAAACTAGAAAATATTAGAACTGGCAGCTTCGATAAATTACTACTTTCTTTAATTCTTCTAGTTAGAGCATGTCCATCCATTTGAGGCATTTCAATATCAGTGACTACCATTTGCACATGCTCCGAAACATCAGACGACACTTTCTCTAAGCTTTCTAGAAAGTCTAGTGCATCCTTCCCATTTTCAAAAAAATCTAAGTTAACATAACCCGCTTCGTTTAATGTATCATGTAATAGTTTTCGTAAAAGCGGTGAATCTTCCGCAATGACAATCTTCTTATTTGAACGCTCACGTTTCCCCAGTTTTTTTACTGAATCTACATTAATACCTGATTCTGGATTAATATCTACAATGATCCGCTCAAAGTCTAGTAGTAGAATCATTTCATCGTCACGTTTTATAACACCAATTACATGCGAAGCACTTCCTTGATAGATATCAGAAGGCTTTTCAATTTGATCCCAGGAAATA
Source organism: Psychrobacillus glaciei (assembly GCF_008973485.1). Lineage (GTDB taxonomy): Bacteria > Bacillota > Bacilli > Bacillales_A > Planococcaceae > Psychrobacillus > Psychrobacillus glaciei. Next base: position 1,202,892 of record NZ_CP031223.1, on the reverse strand, counting down.
CGATGAATTTGTGTCACATTATCCACATGAAAAACGACTCTTTGCTTATTGAATTCTGCAACAATATATTTTTCCTGTTCGTTTTTAACTACTACAGGTAATCCCAAAACCTTTGCCATACTTACTACTGGTAGTACCTCTCCACGCAGTTGAACAATACCTTCCACATGTGGATGGGCATGCGGGATAAATGTCACTTTAATAGGCTGAATTATTTCTTTTACTTTAATTACATTTATACCGAATTTGTTAGAACCTACTTGAAATTCCACAATTTCTAATTCGTTTGTTCCACTTTCAAGTAAAATGCCTTTATGATCATTCACACGATTCACCCTTTCCTTCTATATTCATATATATCAATTGTATCATATAGTAGTAATTACCTCCTATATCATTCGTATAATTTTATTAAAGACTGAGTCCCGTTATCTTCATATCCTTGGGCTACTAACTCGTCGTACATAGATTTCGTCAGTTGTAATCCAGGAAGTTGCAAGTTCATCTTTTCTGCTTCTTCTAAAGCAATCTTCATATCTTTCACGAAGTGTTTGATGTAAAATCCAGGTTCAAAGTTGCCTGCTATCATTCGTGGAGCTAAATTACTGAGTGACCAAGATCCTGCCGCTCCTGTGGATATAGAACGTAACACTTGATCTAAATCTAATCCCGCTTTTTTTCCGTATGCAAGTGCTTCGCAGACCCCGATCATACCAGTTGCTATCGTAATTTGGTTACACATTTTTGTATGCTGACCTGCACCGGCTGGTCCTTGGTAGTAAATTGTTTCTCCAAAAAGGCTTAAAACAGGCAACACTTGATCGAAAGTTTCTATTTCTCCACCGCACATAATTGAAAGTTTTCCCGATTGCGCTCCGATATCTCCACCGGAAACTGGTGCATCGAGAGAAAGCATTTCTTTTTCTTTTGCAGCTCGCTCAATTTTTTGGGCAAGTGTCGGTGTAGAAGTAGTCATATCAACTAGAACTAACCCTTTATTATTAGCTTTCAATATTCCTTGCTCTCCAAAATATATTTCCTCTACATCATGTGGATATCCAACCATCGTAAACACAATTTGCGTATTGCTTGCTGCTTCACTTGGAGTTCCTGCCCAAGAAGCCCCCATTGAAATTAGTTCTTCTGCTTTTTCTTTTGTTCTTGTATAAACAACTACTTCATGACCTGCTTTTAATAGATGCTTAACTAAACTTTTGCCCATAACTCCTATACCGATAAAACCTGTTTTTAGTTTCTCTGACATGTCTATTCCCCCATAAGTATTTTTTATATGTATAGTGTACCAAAAAAAGAGGATCACCCAAATACTTTTGGATGATCCTTAAAAAGGGGGAAATGAGAATGTTGCTGTGTTCTTTATTAATATGCCCCGTTTTTCATTTCTTTAAACATCTTTTTCAATAAAAAATTTTCTTCTTGTTTCATTTAATGTAATCAAAAATAATTCCGCTTTATCAGAACTAATCGAATGGCTTCCGTATCTCACTTCTTCATATAGTTGAAAAAATACAACGTCCACATCCCAGTTCATTCTTTTAAACCATTCTCTTACCGTTTCACTTTTATTTCTCTCATACTCATATGAATGAGCTTCCATTTCAAACTGTACATACTTTTCACGTAAAAGAGATGTTTCTACTTTGTATAAGGAATTTGATTGACTCTTTTGTTTTTCTATTTCATTTATTTCATTGTTCTCATACTCAATTTCAATTTGCTCCATTTCTAATTTTTCTGGTTTATTCTTTAATAAATATCGTATAAAAAATAAAATTGCAATTGTAGCTAGTCCTAAAAAGATCCATCCGATAGGGAAATTTGAATTAGTTCCAACAGTAAATACTTTTTTCTCTATTTCGCCTTGTTCTCCTACCGATACGTGTCCGCTCTCTTCGAACTGCCTCATTTGTAATTTACTAACCAGATCTTCAAAATAGCTCATTAAAGGTCCAAAAGGGATAAGTACTACACGAAGTATACCTCCAAATAGAACATCTACCATTTTACGAATAATAGGTGCGAGGAAATAAATAATCGCAGATAAACTGGTCACCGAAACTATACTAACAAGATAGATACTTAATAAGTTGTTTTTTTTCAGAGAATTGTGACTGGATGAGTTCATAGAAACTGAGAATAAACGGATTCCAACAAATAGAGCTATACCTGTTATAAACACTGTATAGAGAAGCAAACGATATGCTTCATAACTTAATAGAAAACAAGTAAGATGTACGAATAGAAAAGTAGCTAAAAATAATAGTGAAAAGCTACTATCCGTAGTCTGCTCGTTTTGAAGAGTATTAAACCTAGCTTGAATTCGCCATATTGAAATCACGGCACCTAATACAAATAACCAAAAAGGAGCTCCAAAAAGGAAAAGGACTGATAAAATTATTGTAGGGACAACAAATGGAATGAACATATTGGGTCCTGTTTGTCTAAAAATAAAAAGACATGCAAGTGCAATAACTAATTGAAGTCCTATCCAAACAAAAGGGGTGGCTATAGTTGTTTCTTTTGAAATAAGAATTAAAATCAAAGCGATAAACCACATATCTTCTAAATAGTTTCCAAAAGACTGTACTTGAATATTAACAGTACGGGTCGAATTATGCATAATTATACTCCCCCTATACTTAAATCCATTGGATACCAAACATTTGTACGTTGCTCCCAAGGGATTAGAGAAGGTAAAAACTGATTTAAGTCATGTGTCATAATATATACAGCAACAGGTAGCTCTTCATGGGTATCTATGAACGCAATCATCTTTTCAAATGGAATTAGAATATCACTCACAGACAATATGGAGAGAATCTCTAATCCTAGTATCCGATGCGTATCTCCGCTCCCTATTGGCAAATAAACAAAAGGATATTTTCCATATGCTCGTATATTTATCGCAAATGAGAAAGGGATGTCTTTTTTATAGCAAGCATCTATATGAGAAGCGAGCCACTCTATTTTTTCTTCAAAATCTGAAACTACACTAAACTTTTCCTTCAGATTTACAACAAATAAGACGGAAACATCCGCTACTTTTGTAAATACTTTCGTTTGCAACTCTTGTGTTTTAGCACTAGCTTTCCAGTGAATATGATGAAATTGATCTCCTTGCTCATACTGTCTTGTTCCTACAGGAAAAAAAGGATCGTCAAATAAAGAAGAATTTAATTCTAAACTACCTTGCTTAAATTTAGAAGGGGTAAGCTCATCATCAATAGGATATATTTGTGGATAAACAATTGCATCCATTAAAATAAATGGCTTATATTCAAGTAAAACCGATCCATCCGTTAAAGGATGTGGAATTTGGATTTCAATTTCTTTGATCCTAGCTAGTCCTCTGTGAACACCTTTTATAGGAATTTTCAATGTAACTTCCTTTTTATAACCAATAGTGAAAGGGACTCTCACATCGTGAAAACCCGCAATTGTTGTATTCGCAATTCCATTTGGTTCTATAGAAGTTTGAAAAGATATTAATAGGGTTCCATTCCAAATAGGCAACCCTTTATTTTGGAAGTTTAGTACAATATGAGATGTAGTATCTTTCATTAAACGGACTCTCTTTTTTCCATTTAACAGCTCTAATTTTTCACCTACCTTTCGATAATAGTACACTTGTACAAGCGCAATCATTAATAAAAAAGAAAAAAGAGATAAAAAGGCATATTGCTTAAAAAGAAAACTAAAGAAACATATTATAATCAGTATATTTACATATATGCTCGTATTCTTCATACCTAAATCTTGACGATTCCAATTCATCGAATAGTAGCCTCTACAGGAACTTCAATCTTGCTAACTAGTTCTCTCATAACCTCTACTAAGTTATGAATGAGCATTCCTTGAGAGGAAAGTTTCATTCGGTGAAGACACACAGGTTCAATAACATTTTTCACATCATCGGGTGTGACATACATTCTATTGTTTATAAATGCATGTGCTTTAGCAGCTTGCAGTAGCGCAAGCGAAGCTCGACTACTTAACCCTAATTCAATATATGGGTGGTTTCTAGTACTATGTACGATTTGAATGATATATGTCATGATGTCATCATGCACTGCGACATCCTTTACTTGCTCAGACCAATTTCCAATTTGTTCTAACGTCACTACTTTTTTTGATTTTATCTCTCCTGGAGTACGTCCAAATTGTTGTAATATAACTCTTTCTTCTTCCACGGAAGGATAATCAATCGTTAATTTAAATAAAAATCGGTCTAATTGTGCAGCAGGAAGCGGAAATGTTCCTTGTTGAGACTCGACTGGATTTTGCGTAGCAATTACCATAAAAGGAGTTAGTAACTTAATGGTTTCTCCATCAATTGTAACTTGTTTTTCTTCCATTGATTCCAGTAAACTCGACTGTGTTCTTGGTGTCGCACGGTTTATCTCGTCCGCAAGTAATATATTACTCATTACCGGTCCTACTCTAAGGACGAAATCTTGTTTTTTTGGATGAAAAAAACTAATACCAGTTACATCGGATGGTAAAACATCCGGCGTAAATTGTAACCGCTTAAACTCGCCTTGAATTGCTTCAGCAAATGACTTAGCCATCATTGTTTTACCGGAACCAGGTACGCTTTCTAAAAGAACATGTCCTTGTAGAATAAGGCCCATTAGCATTAGTTCAATTTCTTTTTCCCTTCCAATCACCGCTTTGTTCAATTCTTCTCGAAGCAAGGAAATACTATTCATATGCAATTCTCCCCTTATAAGCTATTCTACTCTAGAACATTCATCACAATATTCTCCAAGTGTTGGAACTCGTTTAAAAGCTGATCTAACTCTTCACTTAAACGAATAGTTTCTAAATTGGATACACCCTTCTCAGTAGCAGACTGTATCATTTTCTCTCTCGTATATTCTACGCGCTTTAAAATAGATTCTAACATATAGAATCGCCCCTTTAACAATATATACATTCTTTTCAGTATACCTTTTGTTGGAAGTTTTAAACCGAGAACTTTTCGACAATTAATGACAGATTAACTTCTCGGAACTTTTAAGTAAGTATATACAACTTGAGCACCTTGCATTGCATTTCCAGAAAAATGCTTAAAATCCTCTCTTTTGATCAATACTTCACGAAAAGTAAGAAATTCGTCTTTCGAAATTTCTAATGTTTGTATATCTCCACTTTTAAGGAGATCCAACATTTCTTCATATTTTTGCATTGTATCATTCCTTTCTTTTTCCCAATGATGTATAATTTTTAAACTTTTGACTAAAATACTTTACGTATACCTTTTTTTAGGGCAAACTGTAATTTAATAAGTTCTAAAAAGGGGAGGTACAGTCTGTGAAAGTTGCAGAAATTGGAAATATTATCGAGTTTAGAGACGGTCTTCAAGGTATTGTCGAAAAAGTTAACGAAAACTCTGTTATAGTTAACTTAACATTTATGGAGAACTTTGATGAACTCGAAATAGAAGAAAAGACCGTAGTAAACCATAAACGTTATAAAATATTATATAGTAATGAAGATTAAACGTCTTACCGTTCCTCTTTCAAAGAAGAACGGTATTTTAAATAATTGTTAGGATGTGCTTTTTTTATGAACCGTCAAATACCATTAGCAAGATTATTACTTTCTTTGATCTTTGCTTATTCATTCACATGGATATCATTTTCAAATGAGAAAGTATTTTGGTATTTCTACACTTTTACGATCCTTTTTCTCATGTCAATTGCTTACTTTTATATTAAAATAAAAGATGAGGTCAAAACAATCCGCTATATTTTTCTAGGTATAGGCTTTGGAATGCTTTTATATGCTATTATAGCATTTGGCTACAAAATAATCCATATATTCCCTATGCTTTCAACGACAAGTATTGATCACTTTATCACGAAATTTGCTCCCTCTTCTATATCGCAGTATTTACTCCTTTTAATTCTTATTGCACCAGGAGAAGAATTATTTTGGAGAGGCTATATACAACAGCAATTAAAGCGCTGGTTTAAACCTTCTTATTCGGTTGTTATAAGCGCAGTATTGTTTAGTATATCCATTGTTTTTAGTGGTTTTTGGTTAGGGGTACTCGGCTCTTTCGTGGTAGGAATTATTTTAGGTTATTTGTATGAGTGGAAAAAAAGTATGCAACTTATCATACTGGCACATATAACCATGTTAGTACTACTATTTTTTGTTTTCCCATTTAAATGAAACATTTATCTACATTTAACGTCCATTAAGAAAAGCACAGATGAATTTTTTCTGCGACGAGTTTGCTTGTTGGAGCTGGACAAACACTTATAAGAACAATTTTAAATTTATAACACTAAAAAGGAGCTGAATTATTTTGAAAAAAATAAACTCATTACTTTCCATTCTAATTCTTACTATGTTACTTGCTGCATGTGGAACAACAGAGGGAATTGAAAAAGCCGATCAACCTGACACTGATACGAAAAGCGCAGAACAAACAGAAGCAGCCGGAAGTACTACTAAACCCGAACAAGAACTGGAAGGGACAATTACAAAAAGTGAAAGCCAAAACTATTCCATTACAGTGATAGATGGTTTTGAATTAACTGGAGAAGAACCAAACAAAGATATACTTTTTAATACCAAAAACGACGCACAATCTATGCGAATAGAAACATTCGACGCTAGTGAGGCCGATTTAAATGACATTACTAATAATTTAGTAGAAACACTAAAAGCTTCCAATGAAAAGGAAAAATTAGTAGAAATTACAGATAAAAATCAACTTCCTACTAATGATTCCATTAAAGAAATAAAAGGTTATCAGATTGATACACCTGAAGGCAAGATTTCAGGTTATGCATTTGAAAGAGATGGATTAATAGTAAAACTAACTATTTTTGATACAGAAGATAATCCTGCATTCGAAAATTTTGTTGAAATGGCTGAAACAATTAAGTAAAACGCAAACGGCCTTTAAGAGCTTTAAGAACATCTTGTCTTCACTATCTCTAGATTGCTTTGGACAAAACATTGGCTACACTATTAACGAAGAATTTTATAGAGGATCTGGAAGTGACTGCGTCACTTTCAGATCCTCTTTTTTAGGTAATCTTAAGGCAGATGTTTGTCCGTCGCCTTCTTGAAATAAGTAGAGACATGGTGCATCAGGGTTGGTTAATGAGAGATTAGATACTTTCCTATCCTTTTAAAAACGGACGAAGATGCAATTTCGTCCGCTCAGCACTTCCTTATTAATGGATGCTATCTATTTTTTTCAGTTTCCACCAACTCTAATTATCTCCGTTTTGATTCAGGTAAACTGTGGACGGTAAAAATAAAAATATTTTAGAAATTTCGCTTAAGGTTGTCACCATTAGAAAGTACTTCAACCCTTTATAAATACTGTATTCCTATTATAACAATTTAATATACTTCCTTAAACTTAAAAAAAAGGATCGTTAAGTGACTGCCTCACTTAACGATCTTTTTTTAGTAATCTTTTGGCCTAGGCTTGTCCGTCATCTTCTTGAAATATGTGCTGACATGATGAAAAAAGTCATTCGCTCAATCATGTATTCTTTATACCACCCGTGTTGATCAACTAAAAATATCCAGATAATTACTAGATAATTTATTGGTAAAATACTAGGAACTTAGTATATAGCCGCTTTTGGATTGCAGTGGACTGAACGATTACTACACCATTACCCAGATTTCTGCTTGCCGGGGGTTGCGAAAAAGCCATATCTCTCCGCTAGCACAAATAAACCAAGTGCCAAAGCTCTTGGGAAAGAAAGAATAAGCCCACTTTCCTATTCATATAGTAAGCAGCCAAAGATGCTATTTTGGTTGCTCAGCCCTTCTCTAAAGACTTACCTCCCTTTCTATTTGAAAGCAAGTGCCACATTCTTACACAGCATCTCCTTATGAGTCGTATTTCTTAGCAAAAATAAGCAAGGAACGTATGGTAAAAAAGTGTAGAGTTCACGAAATTGCATCTTCGGGAACTTGCAAAATTCGTAGAACGGTAGCTATTCTCTCATTCTCCAAAAAAGCATTTTTCTTTTGAACGTTTTAGGGTAGCGACGGACAAATATCCACCCATCCCATTTCATCGTTATAATGTTTTAATCATTTCGCCCAAAGAGAACCGAAAACGTACAGATGCAAATGAAGACTTTTTCGCAATATTTTGTAAGTAAATTATTAATCATCAAATGTGACTTTATACGTTAAAAGTAGAAAAAAAGTTCTTGTAAGATAAATATTAAAATATAAAAAAAGCTTATAACACATGAACAGCGTTAGAAGCTTGTTTTTATTAACTAGATAGATTTTTAATGGATAATCCGAGTTTCTTCACTAGTTCAATTACTATTTGCTTGTCTTCATTGGTCAATTCGCTCATTAGCTCTATCAATTGCGCTTCATGTCTTGGGAAAAGTTCATCCATAAAAGCGTTACCTGTTGGAGTGATTTCTGCAAAAGTGACACGCCGATCGGTGTCGCTTGAAACTCTACTAATATAGCCTCTACCCTCTAACTTGTCTACAACGTAGGTAATAGAGCCACTCGCCAATAAGATTTTATTGCCAATTTGTTGCAGCGGTTGTTTTCCTTTATGATATAAAAGCTCTAAAACTGCAAATTCTGTAGGATTTAGTCCGTTTTCTTGAAAAAAATAATTTGTACTCTCGTGAATTACTTTATGAGCACGTGATAATACGACAAATAACTTTAGCGCACTGTTCGATTGATCATTTGACATTATGGTCATCCTCACCTATATATAATACATTAACCACTATTATAAAGGTCTAACATTCATATTGTCAAAATAGGCTTAATTTCCACTTTACTAGGTAGTATTAATTTAAATATGGTTCCTTTTCCAACGGAACTATCCACAACGATTGTTCCACCATGCGATTCAATTACTTTATAAATATGTGGTAAACCAAGACCTGTCCCACCGTTTTTTGTTGAAAAGAAAGGATCAAATATCTTTTCTAAATTCTTTTCTTCTATTCCATGACCTTGATCTTCTATTGAAATACATATGAACTTATCATCTGTATGTTTTATATCCTCCATAACATTTATACTAATATTGCCACCCTTTGGCATTGCTTCAATAGCATTTTTTATCGCGTTTATAAAAACTTGTTTCAATAAGTTTCGATCACCTAAAATTTTGCGATTTTCATCTACTCTAAAAGTAATCACTTGATTAATGTTGTTCATTATTGCCTGGGGAGTCATGAAATTTACAACTTCTTCAATCAAATCCTTCACTTCAAAATAATAAAATTTATTATTAGTCGGCTTCGAAACTTCCAAAAATTCTGTTAGTATTTCTTCCATTCGTTTTATTTCATCATTAATAACTGTTAAGTATCTTTTACCATCCTCATTTGCTGTTTTGTAAAGTAACTGGGTAAAACCTTTTAAGGATGTCATTGGATTTCTAATTTCATGCGCAATACTTGCAGCTAATTGTCCCAATGTGCTAAGGGATTCTGAATGATCTAATCTTTTTTTCATTGTCATCTTTTCAGATTCATCGTGTATTTCAGTTAAGTATAGTTTAGTATCCTTCTGTTTTGATACCCTAATCCGTATATACTTTAGTTCGCCTAAGCTATTTTGTAACTCACTAAATAGTTCGGCATTTCCATCCTGAAGTACAGTTTGTATAAAAGCTTTCTTATTCTCAAAGCTTTCGTCTAAACTTTCGAGAAGCTGTAAAGCATTCATACCACATAGTTCATTTCGTTTAGTTTGAAAGATTTCTTCTATTTTTGAATTAACTTCTAAAATTTCCCCTTTTTCATTGATAAAAATAAGCCCAGATGAATAAGATTGAAAAATATGTTCAAACTTTTTCTTATACTTGTACTCAGCTAGCACAACATCACCCAACCTCTCCTTGCATTTGAAAAACCATCTCCATAAAAAGACATAAAATGAATAGAGTTTACGCAATAAACAATTAAAAGAGAAAATATTCCAATAACTGATATAAATGTTTGTTAATTCTGATTATTTCATATCTATTTTGAGATTGAAATGATTCTTTCTTCCCATATTGTCGACACCTCTATTCCTTGATACAATATATATACGTAAAAAAGGAGTTTAAAAATGAATATAATACTAACAACACTAAATGCAAAGTTCATTCATACAAATTTAGCCCTACGCTGTCTAAAGGCATATGCTGAACCAGAATATTCCCCCCTCATAACTGAATATACAATTAAAGACCCCACTTTCAACATTGTTGCAGATCTCTATCAGAAAAAGCCTGAAATAGTAGGATTTAGTTGTTACATTTGGAATATCGAAGAAACAATAAAGGTTATTAAAATGCTAAAGACGGTAGATCCATCCATAACTATTATTTTAGGTGGCCCAGAAGTTTCTTACGATACAAATGTCTGGTTAAGACAAGTGAAAGAAATAGATTATATTGTCGTAGGAGAAGGAGAACATTCTTTTAAGGAGTTATTGAACTTCTTACATAATAAGCAATCATTAAAAGATGTTCCTGGAGTAGCATATGTACAAGACGACAAATTTATTCTAAATACGCTACCACCAAAATTAGATTTGAGAGAATCACCAACACCTTACCGCTTTGAAGAGGATATCCCAAATCTCTCTAAGCGTATTGCTTACATTGAAACTAGCCGTGGCTGCCCATTCTCCTGTCAATTTTGTCTATCTTCTATTGAAGTAGGTGTAAGATATTTCAATAGAAATAAAGTAAAAGAAGATATTCGCTTTTTAATGACTAATGGTGCGAAAACGATAAAGTTTGTCGATCGAACGTTTAATATTAGTAGAAGTTATGCAATGGAAATGTTTCAATTTTTAATTGATGAACATATACCAGGAGTTGTTTTTCAATTTGAAATAACGGCTGATATTATGCGTCCAGAAGTAATTCAGTTTTTGAATGATAATGCTCCTGCAGGGCTTTTTCGTTTTGAAATCGGCGTACAATCTACGAATGATTTGACGAATGAACTTGTAAAACGCAGACAAAACTTCGAGAAATTAAAACGTACTGTGACGATGGTCAAAAGCGGTGGAAAAATAGATCAGCATCTTGATTTGATAGCCGGTTTACCGGAAGAAGACTATCATTCGTTCAGAAGAACTTTTAATGAAGTATTTGAAATGCGTCCTGAAGAATTACAACTTGGCTTTTTGAAATTACTACGAGGCACCGGGTTGCGGGTGGAAGCAGAAAAGTATGGTTATGTCTATGTCGATCAAGCGCCATATGAAATATTCTCTAATAATGTCTTAACTTTTGATGATATTCTTCGTATCAAACAAGTAGAAGACGTGCTAGAAAAGTATTGGAATGCACATCGAATGGATCGTACCCTGGAGTATTTATTCGATCAAATATTTGAAACACCTTTCGACTTTTTCCAACAGTTTGGAACGTTCTGGGAAGAAAGAAATTGGTCGAAAATTGGACATCAATTAGAGGATCTATATACAAGATTGAATTCCTACTTAGAGAGTGTTGAAAACCTTTCGTTACCAATCATTCAAAGTGTAATGAAACTCGATTATTTATCCAAACAAAAATTCCAACCTCGTAAGCCTTGGTGGGAAAATGATATGACCAAAGATGAGCAATCGAATCTTTATAAACAACTCGTTATGAATCCATCCATTGCGGGTACGGAGTTTGTTGAATTACAATTGAACGAACGTGAATTATATAAGCAAACATTTATTACACCAATATCGCTTTGCATAAATTCTTATAAGCAAGGAATCATTAAAGAAAAAGAAGGCTATTTGCTTTCCACTTTCGGTATAAATAATACTCCCCATTTTTCTTTTATTGCGAAATAGTTGGAAATTGTGCTAGTTGGATTAGGTCAAAACTTCTTCTTATAAGAAAAACGCAAGCGTCCTTTAAGTGCATTTGTCTTTACTATTTCCAGATTGCTTTGGACGAAACATCAGCTACACTATTAACGTAGTAATTTAGCTCGTGAAGTGACTGCGTCACTTCACGAGCTATTTTTTTCGGTAATCTTGGGGCGGCTGTTTGTCCGTCGCCTTCTTGAAATATGTAAAGACATAATGCATTTGTTTTGGTTAATGAGAGAATAAATCCTTTCTTATTCTTTTAAAAGCGGACGAAGATACAATTTCGTCCGCTCAGCGCTTCTTTATCTATAGATGCTACCTATTTTTTTAGGTTCCACCAACTCTAATCATCTACCCACATATTCATGTATTCTATGGACGGTAAAAGTAAAAACATATAGGAACTCCTACGTAAGGTAGTCACCATTAAAAAGCATTTCAAGTCGTTGTGAATACTCGATTTCTAGTTTATTAATTTCATATTTTTTTATAAGGTACTACTCACTTAATGGATTGTAGTGAAAAGTGGCAATTCCATCGGGATGAGTGAGAGGCCACTGAAAAAGTCACTATTATTCAAAAAATAAAAATGATATCCCGTATTTACATCAATTTTTAGGGAGTTTGTGGGGATGTAAGACTAATTATAAGGTAAATATACTTCTCAAATGGTGACTTTAATTTCTGATTTTTGTTTTTCAGCGCCATCATGAGTTAGACAGATGAGCCATCGCAAGCTTGCGAATGCGGCGGTGATGCCTCATCGCTCAACCCGAGGAAAGAGCCCTCCTGAAACAGAAATCCGTCGGGGTAAAATAATCCTTTAAAGCACTATGAACACTGGTTTAGCAGCAGGAAAAACCATTTACTTTCTTATCTTGTAAAAAAAGCGGAAACCGCCTTTATATGCATTTGGTCATCATCGATTCCATAGTACTTTGGACGAAAATATGGCTACACTATTAACGAAGACCTTTATGGAGGATGTTTGTCCGTCGCCCTCTTGAAATAGATAGAGACCAGGTACATAAGGTTTGGATAATGAGAGAATAAATCCTTTTCTATTCTTTTAAAAGAGGACGAAGAGTCAATTTCATCCGCCCAGCACTTCTTTACTAATCGATACTATCTATTTTTTCAGGTTCCACTTAGCCTATTTATAAAGAATGGAAAGTACCGATTCATTATTTCCACGAAGCATATTTTTTTCTTATTTGTACTGTTGATTGGAGCGGAAGGGGATGACTCCTAGAGGATTAGCAAGAAAATCAAGACCCTGTAAGGAGCGAAGCGAAATTATTTTTTACGACGAGTAACCTCAGGAGCACAGGAAGCGGCTTGATGCTTGCCCCCCAGTAAAGCGTCCGCCTGCAGCAGAAGTCAATCTATTCCTGCCATGAAAATTCATATACTTTGTCGCATCTGCTGATTATCTAATTATTCCCAATAATGTTTGTGAATTAACTAATGTTAACCAAAAAAATTATGTTTTAGATATAATGCGTCTTAGTTACCGCTAGGATTTTCGTTGCAGGGCGGACGCTTTCCGTGGGGTGAGCGATGCCCCATCACCCACGCTACGCGTACGATGTGATGGGGAATCTGTCTCACTCATCCCACAGGAGTCGATTTTGCCGCGGGCTCACAGGATGTGAGTCATGCAGCCGTTGCCGCAGGACGCGGCGCACTTAGGCTGCCCTTTCGCTACACTCCACTAGAGCTTGCTAGTTTTTCCTGGTTGGGTAATTGCGGAGAAAAAGGAGAATAATAATTTCTTTTTTAACTAAACTTCCCTTTTTTCCAACTAAATGCACTAAAATTCAAACTAAATATTAAAAAGTGCCACAAGAATAGAGGTTTTTTGTTAGTACGTGTTATTAAGAGTGCGTGCAATTAATCAGTGCCATCTCACTCTAAGTTAAAACTTTATTATGAGAAATTTGTCGTGTTCATCATGTGATTTGTCCCGCTCATCCATTTATTGCATTTCACTTCGGATAATACAGTTAAGATTGAAAACTGAATAGCTAGCAAATATGCTGGATTTCATCGGCAGGCGGCGATTCCGAAGAGATCTGGGAGACAGATGAGACCGCACAAGCGACGGTGCTGGCTCCATCGCTCCACCTGCAGAAAGCGTCCGCCTAAAGCGGAAATCCTAGCTGTTACTAAGTCGCAATATTTCTAAAGTGTCCAGAGTAAATACAAAAAAAGTGTGTAAATGTAAATGGTATCTATGAACTTTTCCACTAAAATGTAATAAGGTGGTTAATCAAGAGACGTGATACTTTGTATGAAAACAGCGTCTTTATTCATATTTAAAATTAATAGGATATCCAATTTTACTCAAAATAACGCCGGTTTAAAGTTGAAATCATTTTTTTAATGGTAGATGCCTGCTTACGTGCTCCATGGTAGTTTCATATCTTTTTAAAAAACCGAGCATTAGATCCAATTATGGACCTAATGCTCGGTTTTTTTAACCAATAATAACGCGTTCTTTAGGGTAGTGGAATTTTGTTTTATTACTTTTTCCACCTATTGAATATAAGAATGAAATCAAGCCTACACGCCCAATAAACATTAGAACCATAATAATCACTTTCCCTATGTCGGACAGTTCCCCAGTTATTCCAAGAGACATCCCACATGTTCCAAAAGCTGATGTAATTTCAAAGATTAAGGAAGTAATTGGTACATTAGTTTCGGTAACTGATAATAAAATAGTAGCAATAAATACCATGGCAAAAGCTAAAATAATTACTGCAAAGGCGCGAAATATGTCGATTAAATGAACTTCACGATGGAAGATTTGTACACTATCTTTTCCTCTCGAAAAGTTTATGAGAAATAAGACAGCAATAGCAAATGTCGTCGTCCTAATTCCTCCACCTACTGAACTTGGGGATGCACCGATGAACATGAGCACACTCATTAAAAAATTTGTTCCTTCATGAAACTGCGTAACGTCTATCGTAGTTAATCCTGCAGACCGTGTAGAAACGGAATGGAATAAAGCAGTAAAGAACTTTTCATGCCAAGGCATTCCTTTAAATGCATGGAACATTTCAAGTAAATATATCATGATGGTTCCAAAAACTAAAAGAATAGCATAAGTAATGGTCGTAAGTCTTGTAAATAGAGAAAAACGAAAATTTTTATTCTTATTCGATAGAAATTCCTTTACTTCTATTAGGACAGGAAACCCGATTGCTCCAAAAATAATGAGAAAAATAGTAATAATTTGAACAAAATAATCATGATGATAAGGAATTAAGGAATCTCCTGTAATATCAAATCCCGCATTCGTCGTAGCAGATACAGATGTAAAGATACCATGGGTCAATGCTTCTTTGAACGAATCGTAATATTGGGTAAAGTACAAGGTTAATAATAATGCTCCTAT
This sequence comes from Psychrobacillus glaciei, assembly GCF_008973485.1. Lineage (GTDB taxonomy): Bacteria > Bacillota > Bacilli > Bacillales_A > Planococcaceae > Psychrobacillus > Psychrobacillus glaciei. Next base: position 1,187,618 of record NZ_CP031223.1, on the reverse strand, counting down.
TGCCTGTATCAACAATAATAATTTCACGATTTCTTTAATTAAGTTAACTACTCCGGATAAATTTGATTGGTTATAATCGACCATGATCAGTTGACGTTCACGAAGTCCAATTTTTTTACCAGAAATTAACCAAACAAAAGTTCCTAAAGCCATAATTCCAATACCACCTAATTGCAGTACAAGTATGATCATAAAATATCCAAATACACTATATGTTTCAGATATATTAATCGATGATAATCCAGTGACACTTACAGCACTTACCGCAGTAAATAAACTGTCGATAAAATTAACGTGAACTCCAGGCTTATGAACACCCGGTAAACGAAGTAGTATCACAGAAATTGCGATTGCAATAAAATAATAGGTTACAATCGCTTGGGCTGGGGTATTATTTAGTTTTGTTTTTAGTCGTTTTTTTATCATGGTGATAATTTCCTTTCAGAAAACGTATAGACTGTTCCCTCATTGTAAGAAAAAAAAGCATAAAAAGATAGCTAAAACCAACTATCTTTTATGCTTTTCCACTTAAATACTATTTGTAAACTTTTTTGTTTGATATTACACCAAAAATATAACCAAAAAGGGCAATGGCTAATAGAACCGTCCAAAACGTGATTTCCCAAGGAGCTGAGTGTGGAAAATGCTCATCTAGTATACCAACTTTTGGATGTGAAAGTGTCAAAACAGCTAGTTTTACTCCTACCCAGCCTACTATTAAGAATGCAGCTGTTTCTAATGAAGGATATTTTTCAAGCAATTGAACAAATTTATGGGCTGCAAAACGCATAATGACAAGCCCAATTACTCCTCCCAAGAACATTACTGCGAATTGCCCCCCGTTGATGCCCCCTATATGTAATTCACCAAGTTCTGGCAAAGTAACTGCTATAGCCACAGCAGCAAGCATCGAGTCAATTGCAAAAGCGATATCCGCTACCTCTACTTTTAATACAGTAAACCAAAAACTTGATCCTTTTGATGTGTTTAAGTCAAAATCAGGATGATCTTCTGGTTTAATTTTCGATTTATCATAAATATGTTTAATCGAAATGAATAATAAGTATGCAGCACCCAAAGCCTGAACTTGCCATACATTTACTAGAAATGTAATCATAAAAAGTGCCAAAAATCTAAATACAAAAGCTCCAACTAATCCGTAAAATAATGCTTTTTTCTGTCTCTCCTTCGGTAAATGTTTTACCATTACCGCCATCACGACTGCATTATCCGCTGCAAGTAATCCTTCCAATCCAACTAAAACAAGTAATACCCATCCATACTGAAATAATATTGCTTCCATTAAATTAATATCCTCCTTTTTGCAAATAAAAAGACCCTTGCCTAATTAAAGGCAAAGGTCTTGCTAAGTAATTGTAAAATTACTATCATAACCGATGGCAAAAGCCATGTAATGACGACTATGAAATAGGTTTCCCTATAGCTACTCCCCTTTGACATATGTCAAAAGTCTATTTAATTATGTTATTCATTATATCATACTGTTTCAACTTTTAGAAGTAGAACTCTTTAATTGCAATATAAAAGACTTATTCTAAAGGTGATTCTGGATGTAATTTCAAATACCTTCTGACTTTTTAGACACTGCTTTTTTTCTTGTTTCTTTATCAAACAAACTGTAAATAACAGGTACAACATATAAAGTTAAGAATGTAGAACTAATTAATCCACCTACTACGGTAATTCCCATTGGCTGATTAATCTCCGTTCCCTCTCCTAAACCTAAGGCAAGGGGAACTAGTCCTAAAATAGTCGTTAAAGCAGTCATTAAAATTGGACGAACGCGATCCCTTACGGAAGTTATTATTGCTTCATAAGAGTCCAAACCACTCGCTTTTCGTTGATTGATATAATCCACCAAGACAATTCCATTGTTTACAACAATACCTACTAAGATAAGAATCCCAATTACTACTGAAATACTTATTGATGTGTTTGTCGTGAAGAGACCAATGAAAATTCCAATAGCAATTAGAGGAACAGTGAACATAATCACAAACGGATATTTATACGACTCAAATTGTGCAGCCATTACGATGTATACTAAAACAACTGCCAATAATATAGCTAATATCATATCATTTTTTGCATTGTCCAATAACTCTCTATCTCCTCCAAAGGAAATGAGCACATTTTTTGGCAAATTAGCTTTGTCAATGGCAGCATCCACGAAACCGGACATTTCACCTAAAGAATAGTGCGAATCATATTTTAAGGTGAATGTAACAGCGCTCGCTTGATTTACTCTTCGAATAGTTAGAGGTCCTTCTGCAATTTCAATATTCGCTACATCCTGTAATGTAATATACTGACCAGATGGAGTTCTTAATTTTAGTTGTCTTAATTGTTCCACACTATTTCGATATGCTTCATCATATTTCACATAAACTCCATAGACATCATCTTGGTCGGATATAATTTGAGTAGCAAATACACCTCGTGTTACATTATTAACCGTTTGAGCAATTTGTACGGGGGCAAGCCCATAATCTGTTGCGGCATCTTTTTTTACTGTCATTTGCACTTCATCAATTTTTTCGGTTAAATCATTTCTCATACTAGTTACGCCATTTATTTTTTCCACTTGTTTCGAAACGGAATGTACCGCTTTATTCAAATTATCTTTACTAGCAGATGATAGCGTGAACGATAATGAGTTAGGTGATGAACCAGCTGCAGTCTGCATATTAAAATTCACTTCTACATTTTTCCCAGCAACTTTTATTACTTTCGGTTGGACTTCATCTACAAACGTGAATGTAGATCGCTTGCGTTCATCTAAAGGTACTAGCTTTACGGATATTTCTGCAATATTAGATTTAGATGTCCCTCTCGATTGCCCTTCTTGATTTCCTCCTACAAAACTGACGAACACTTCCACGTCTTTTTCTTCTTGCAATTGCTGTTCAATATTCTTAACGACTTCATTCGTTGCTCCAAAAGATGCACCATTTTCAAGTCTTACTGCAATCGTAACAAAGCCCTCATCTGTAGCAGGTAAAAATTCCGTCCCCGTGCGGAGTAAACCAAACGCTGAAATGGCCAATAAAATAACTGTAATCGTAAGAACTATCGCGCGATGGGATAATGACCATCTAATGGATCGTTCAAAATTATTATACGTTTTCGAACGTCGTCTTTTCGCTTCAAGATCACCTTTTGGCTTCTTCAGCATTCTACTAGCCATCATTGGTATAACTGTAATGGCCACGACTAATGAAGCAAATAAACTAAACGATATCGTTAGTGCAAATTCCGTGAATATTTGTCCAATTAATCCAGAAAGAAATATAACAGGCACAAACACAGCGACTGTAGTTAAAGTAGATGCAGTAATAGCTCCCACAACTTCTTTTGTCCCAATAAAAGCTGCTTCTCGTGGATTCTTGCCTAATCCTAAATGCCTTTCAATATTTTCAATGACAACAATGGAATTATCGACGAGCATTCCTATTCCTAGTGCTAATGCTCCAAGCGTCATAATATTTAAAGAGAATCCAGCAAAGAACATTAACACAAAAGTCACAATAACTGAATACGGAATAGCAATACCTATAATAATTGGACTCTTAATTCCCTTTAAAAAGATAAATAATATAAGCATTGCTAAAATACCGCCTGTTATAAGCGTTGAGCCAATATTATTAATCGCTAGTCTTACATAATCTCCTTGGTCAAATAATATATCTGCTTTTATACCGGAAAACTCTTCTTTTGCCAGTTGCTTGTCTAACGCTTCCTTAAATGCTTTGGATACATTCGCCGTATTTGCATTCGATTCTTGAAGAACTGATAGTAATACAGCGGGTTCGCTATTTGCCCTAGTTTCTGAACTTTGTTCTGGTTCCGTAAGTTGGACCGTCGCAATATCTGCAATCGTCACTTTTTTTCCATCGAGCGGATTTACAGTAATAACTAGGTTTTTAATATCGTCTATCGTAGTAAGAGTGCTAATGATTCTAGTGGTGAGCGTTTTTTTATCTTCTGTTTCAATAGGACTTCCTGGAAGAGAGATATTGTTTGCTTGAATGAGTTGTACAATATCGCTCTGTGTTATCCCTTTTTCTTCTAGCTTATTTTGATTAAGCAGGATTTGCACTTCTTCTACGATTGCACCGGATACATTTACACTTGCGACACCTTCTGTACTAATTAGTTCTTTTTCTAGCTTTTCCGCGATTAATCGAATATCTCCATTTGCTTTTTTGCCACTTAACGATAACTGAATAACCGGAAATTGAGCTGGATCAAACTTTAGAAACTTAGGTTTTATGGCTCCTTCAGGCATAGGCGTAATGTCGATTCTCTGCATGACGTCTGATTCTACATCATCCATATTTGTGGACCACTCAAATTCCAATAATATAAAATTTGCTCCTTCTTGGGATGTACTATTAATGGATTTAATACCAGGTAATGTACTTAAGGAATTTTCGAGTGGCTTGGTAATTTTTTCATTTACTTCAACTGGGCTTGCGCCAGGATAACTTGAAACGACTACCGCAATTGGAGGATTTAAGTCCGGTATTAATGTAATCGGAATTTTAAAAAAGGAAACCCCACCGAGGATAATGATTAAAAACATGATCACGGTTGTGAATACAGGCCTTTTTATGGAGAAATCACTTATTTTCATTTTCGGGGACCACCTTTATATTTGCTACTACTATCATATGCCCAAAAAAGGAAGAGTTCAAATTATTAAATAAAGATCTTGCCATTCTGGTGTGCGATCTTGCGATTTGGGCTTGGATTTTGCGATTCGCAGAGTCTATTTTACGATTTGAATCAATCTTACACTTTAAGGAAGAAATAACCTTCCTTAAGTGCACTTGGTCTTTTCTATTTCTAGAGTGCTTTGGATGAAACATTGGCTACACTGTTACCATTAAAGTTTTGGATAGTGAAGTGACTGCGTCACTTCACTATCCATTTTTTTCAGTAATCTTGTGGCTGATGTTTGTCCGTCGCCCTCTTGAAATTTGTAGAGATATGGTGCATTAGGTTTGGTTAATGAGAGATTAAGTACTTTCCTATTCTTCTAAAAGCGGACGAAGATGCAATTTCGTCCGCTCAGCGCTTCTTTATCATTGGATACTCTCTATTTTGCTCTAGTACCGCCTACTCTAATCATACACCCACTAATTCATATATACTGTGAACGGTAAAAGAAAAAACAATCATGATCAAGCTCCTGAAAATATATTATGAAGCCTTACTATTACTAGATTCTTAGCTGTAACTAGACAAAATCTTGTTGTTGGTACTACTCACTTAATCGATTGTAGTGAAAGGTGGCGACTCCAGACGGCGGCCAACAGGATGGTGGTCACGAAGGCGTTGCCACACGATGTGGCGTACTTAGCCTTCGTTCCTCGGAGATAGAAGAGCCATCACAAGCGACGCGAATGCTGCACCCTCGCGGAAAGCGTCCACTTGAAACGTAAATCCTCGGTATTATTTTTTCATTAAAGTACTATGAAACTGGTTTCGCAAGAGGAAAATCTATATACTTGCTTAATCTAAAAAAAAAGACCACCTTATTTAAAAGGCGGCCTCCCATATTATAGAAGATTGTATAATTTAATATGCTCATACTTATCTTGGAACCATCTTGTTGCAAACTCATTCTCAAATAAGAAAACATAATTATCGTAACGATCTCGCACGAGCATACTTCTTGGACCAGTCATCGATTCTTTTACCTCTTCTTCATTTTCAATCCATCGAGCTACTTTCGAACCGATTGGCTCCATTCGTACATCTACATTGTATTCACTTTTCATCCGGTGCTCAAACACTTCAAATTGAAGTTGGCCAACTGCTCCCAAAATAACTTCTTCCGTATGAAGTGTTTTATAATACTGGATCGCACCTTCTTGTACTAATTGCAAGATACCTTTATGGAAATGCTTTGATTTCAATACGTTTTTAGCAGTTACCTTCACAAATAGTTCTGGAGTAAATTGAGGTAACTTCTCATAATTAAATGCTTTCTTTCCTCCAACTACTGTATCGCCAATTTGATAATTCCCCACATCATAAAGACCAATAATATCGCCTGCAACTGCCACATCAACCGTTTCACGGTCATCTGCTAAAAACTGTGTTGACTGTGTAACTTTGAAATTTTTTCCAGTACGAGCGAGTGTGATATTCATACCTCTTTCAAATTTACCAGATACGATACGGACAAAGGCAATACGATCGCGGTGTGCAGGATTCATATTCGCTTGAATTTTAAAGATAAAGCCAGAGAATTCTTCATTCAATGGACTTACTTCCTCTCCAATATCTGTGTTACGAGGTTGTGGTGTAGGAGCAAATTGTAAATAGGTTTCTAAAAAAGTTTGCACACCGAAATTGGTTAACGCACTACCAAAGAAGACAGGAGTTAAATCTCCTGAAAGTACTTTTTCTTTATCGAAATTATTTCCTGCTTCATTTAAAAGTAGGATGTCTTCCATTGCTTGTGTATAATAGGAAGTTTGTTTCATCGAATGATCCACAGCAAGTTCTCCATTTTCATCAATAGGAAGATATTTATCGGATTCTTCTACACGGAATTGTTCGATTCGCTTATTAAAGCGATCATAAATTCCTAAGAATTCTTTCCCCATACCAATTGGCCAGTTCATCGCATAAGATTGAATCCCAAGGACTTCTTCTAACTCTTCCATTAGTTCCAATGGTTCTTTCCCTTGACGGTCAAGTTTATTTATAAACGTGAAAATAGGAATTCCTCGCATGCGACAAACTTTAAATAGTTTTAATGTTTGTGCTTCAATCCCTTTTGCTGCATCAACAATCATGACTGCGCTATCTACAGCCATTAATGTTCGATACGTATCTTCACTGAAATCCTGATGCCCAGGAGTATCTAAAATGTTAATGCGACAATCGTTAAAATCAAATTGCATGACAGAAGAGGTAACCGAGATACCACGTTGCTTTTCGATTTCCATCCAATCCGATGTTGCAAATTTCCCGGATTTTTTCCCTTTTACTGTTCCTGCATCACGAATGGCCCCACCAAAATATAAAAGCTTTTCTGTAATAGTTGTTTTACCAGCATCGGGATGGGAAATGATTGCAAAGGTTCTTCTTTTTAATATTTCATCTGTTAAATTTAAGTCCATATATTTTGTATCTCCTTCTTATTTACCTTTTTATCATATGGATTTGTGCACGAAAATACAAGTAAAAAAGAACCAGCTTACCGTTTTCTAACGAAATAAATCACAGAAGCGGCTGCTGATTCTACTAGTTTTTATTAAAGTTTGTTTATACCATTTTTGAATTTACATAAGCATACAAAAGTTTAGCTGTTTGTTCCAACGAATCAATATGCGTCCGTTCATATGCATGGGAAGCTTCAATTCCTGGTCCAAATAAACCATGTTTTACATCGTAACCTGCTCGAATAGCAGCTGATGCATCAGAACCATAGAACGGATATATGTCTAATTTGTAATCGATATTTTCTTTTTTTGCAAGTTCTACTAATTGACGAGTAAGCTCGTAATGGTATGGTCCCGAAGAATCTTTTGCACAAATAGAAACGGTATATTCGTCGGATGTTTGTCCGTCTCCTATTGCGCCCATATCTACTGCAATATATTCCATTACTTGTTCTGGAACATTCGAATTTCCACCATAGCCGATTTCTTCATTATTCGAAATATAGAAATGAGTTGTATTTGGAAGAAGAATTTTATTTTCTTTTATTGTCTTAATTAATTGAAGCAATAATGTTGTACTTGCTTTATCATCTAAATGACGGGATTTAATAAAACCAGTTTCCGTTTCTTCAAAGCGCGGATCAAAAGATACAAAGTCTCCCACTTCAATACCTAAAAAACGTGTTCCCTCAGCATTCGTTACTTTTTCATCCACGCGAACTTCGATATTTTGCTCATCTCTTGCCAGACCACTTGCATTTTTGTAGACATGAACAGTTGTTTGATGCATAAGAATAGTTCCTCGGATCTTTTTACCGTTAGCAGTATGTATGGTGCAGTATTCCCCTTCAACTGCATTCCAATTAAATCCGCCGACCATAGTAAGTTTTAACCTTCCGCTTGCTTTTACTTCTTTTACCATTGCACCAAGTGTATCTGTGTGAGCTGTAAGTAAACGATGGGTTACATCATTTTCCCCTTTAATAGTAGCAATTAATGCCCCTTTGTTCGTGCGTTTAAATGATACTTGTAAATCGAGTAAAATATTCTCCATAAAATCCATAATTTCTTTTGTGTAACCAGATGGACTAGGTATTTCAACTAATTGCTTTAACAATGAAACAGTCTCTTCTTTATTAAAAGTAAATGACACTTTACTTCCTCCTTTTATGTACCTCTATATCTTACCAAAAATAATTTTTTTCTTATAGAACTTAGATTTGCATCCCTATGTGTCCGCCAAAATTTTGGTGACAATTGAGACTAACTCTAGGTTGAAGGATAGCTTCGCAAAATACTTCTTGATTAATAGATAAAGGAAAAAGATATAAGTCTCCTGCGGAGGAAAAGACCAACGAGACATACAAGAAATATAGCGAAGGAGGCTCGTTGGTTCGCCGGAGGAAGTCAGTGTCTTTTCCGTACCCGATTTTTACTTAAGAAGACTTCTAACAAGCTTCACTTTGTTTCTATATGGTGGAAAAATAATATTTACCGATAACTTCGTACTCTTTTTCATAATAGATTTTTGATGCGTAAATAAAGTGAAACTTGCTTCCCCGTGATAGGCACGAGTTCCTGAATTACCTACTCCTCCAAAGGGTAAAAATGCGCTTCCCACATGAGAAATTGTATCGTTTATACAACCTCCACCAAATGAAAACTCTTCCAAGAAATAATTTTGGGCTCTTTCGTGCTCACTAAACATATAGGCAGCAAGAGGTTTAGGTAATCTACGAATTTGCCGAATAATGGTTGGTAAGTCAGTATACGAAATGATTGGTAATATAGGTCCAAAAATTTCATCTTCCATTGACGGGCTTGAGAAACTTACCCCCTCCAATAAGGTTGGTTCAATATATAAATCACTTCTATCTGTACGTCCTCCAAAAACAATATGATCTTTTTCTAAATCTAGAATTCTTTTCAGACGATCGAACTGATTTTCATTCACAATCCTTCCTAGGTCTCCACTAGCTTGAATTGTTTTTCCAAAAAACGTATGAATCGTTTGTTTCAATAGCTCGACAAATTCCTCTTTTATCGTTTCTTCTACTAATACATAGTCTGGAGCAACACAAGTTTGACCTGCATTCACCAGTTTCCCCCATGCAATCCGCTTTGCAGCTACTTCTAAGTTAGCTGTATGATCTACAATAGCCGGGCTTTTCCCACCAAGTTCAAGTGCTATCGGCGTCAATCGCTCAGCTGCAGCACGCATCACAATTTTGCCGACATTTACGCTTCCAGTGAAAAAGATAAAATCAAATGGTGCATGGATTAAAAGCGATGTTACTTCCTTTTCACCATCTATTACTCGAATATATCTCGGGTCAAATGTTTCTTCAATTATTCTCTTCACAATTTGAGAAGTATGTGGCGTTGCTTCAGAAGGTTTTATTACAGCACAATTTCCCCCTATGATAGCTCCTAGAAGTGGTTCCATCACGAGTTGAAAAGGATAGTTAAACGGTCCTACGATTAAAACAGTCCCGTATGAATCGTTAACGATAAAACTTTTGGAAGGCATTAAAGCAATTGGCGTCTTAACCTGTTTTGGCTCCATCCATTTTTCTAGATTTTTTGCCATAAAAGATATATTGTCATATAGAAGACCAATTTCCGTTGTATATGCTTCGAATTCGCTTTTTCGTAAATCATTAGAAAGTGCTTCAATAACTTCTTTTTCATATTTCTTAATAGTGATCTTTAACTTGTTTAGCTGATCTATTCGAAACTGAGGTGTTTTAGTGATTCCAGAATAAAAAAAGGTTTGAAGTTCCTCAATCATACGCTCTATTTGTTGTGATGTAACATTCAAAAAAACATCTCCTTTTCATTAATCAAGTAAAAAAAAGAATTAACCTTATTTAAAGAATCATACTATTTTTTTCTAACGAAAGAAAGATTCTTACATGCTTAATCAAAATGATTTTTTTTAATAATACATGAAAGATAGGAAATGTGGAAATACTCTTTATGTAGAGAGAAAATCATTTCTTACACTTCCAATACATTAGTCTATAAGTCTTGCATACAACATGTGATATTCGATTCATTTTTCTGAACATAAGTTTAGGATCGAAACTTGGCAGGGTATATATTGGTCAAATGGACAAAGAGATTTTAAAGGAGGAAATGAAGATGACAGAAACAGCAACATGGTGGGAAACAATTTTTACGGGTGCATTTGCAATGGGAATAAACAAAGAACGGTTATCAGAATTGGAAGAAGAATCCTTTTTATATTTTAAAGAAGTCCAAGACGAAATGGAGAGTAATAATTGAATAATTTTTCTACGTAAAATCAGCTTTTCCTTAACATATTAGGAAGGCTGATTTTTTCATTCATAAGTATTATGACTTTTTCTAAAATCACTTTTTTACACGGTATGTAAATCATAAATAAAAAACCCCAAGTTGATGATAAAGCTTGGGGTTTCACTTATTTTTTCAAATTACATACGAACACCTTTAATATTTGTTTCTGGAGCAGTTTCTTCTGGAGCAATGTCTTCAAATGTTTCATTTGCTTCTTCTAGATCTCTTGTACGATGAGCTAGTCGAGAAGCAGCACAAGCGGCAATGCTTCCTACTAAATCATCTAGAAAAGTATGAACTCCACCGCCGGATTTTGTATCTAATTTTGAAATGATACCTATTTTATTTTTATCCAGGTGACCAAATGTAGTTACGGCAATACTTCCATACGTATACACGGAGCCCAGAGCGATTGTTTCATCTACACCAAACAATCCTTCATCTGCTTCTACGATTTGTTGCAGTGGTTCTGATAATAACTTTTTTTCTGCAAGCTCATCTAATTCTACCCCAACGAGAATCGCATGCTGCATCTCTCTTTTTTTCAATACACTTTTAATCGATTCGACGCAATGTTCCATGGTTAGCCCTTTATTGTACGGTATTTGCATCTGAAAGACGATTTTAGCAATTTCGTCTAACGTAACCCCTCTCCGAAGTAACGCATCATTCGCAGCTTTCTCTACCGTTCTAGAGTGGACTCTTGATGTTTGTCTATCCATTAAATAATCCCCTTTATCTCACTATTTGTTTACAAGGACCTTATTCTTACGAAAGAATGTCGAGAATAACAGACACTTTTGAATGCTTGTTTGTTGTTCATTATACCTCTGATCATGTATATGTTACAATTTCTATACAACATGATTACTTTTTAGGAGGAACTATATGAACCGAGGAATTGTACAAGATATGACGCTTTTTAGCGATGCACTTCAAGAAGAAATGCAGCTACTTATTTACTTACCACCAAATTATTCCCCACTTTATAAATACACCGTACTTATTGCAAATGATGGAAAAGATTATTTTCAACTAGGGAGAATTTCTCGTGTTGCTGATGAGTTATATGATCAAAAGGAAATAGAGAACGTAATAATTGTTGGAGTTCCATATAAAAATGTAAAAGATAGAAGAGAAAAGTATCATCCAGATGGCCAAAAACATCAAGCATATATAAGGTTCTTGGCACAAGAACTTGTTCCATACATAGATGCCAATTATCCAACATACCAAATCGGTATGGGAAGAGCATTAATTGGGGACTCTCTTGCTGCGACAGTATCCTTATTAACTGCGCTCCAATATCCTAATACATTTGGAAAAATAATTTTACATTCTCCACTTGTGAATGAATACGTTTTGTCTCAAGTGGAAAATCATAAAGATGTACATGCATTCTCTATATATCATGTTATAGGTAAAGAGGAGACCTCCGTTTTAACTGGAGATGGATTAGTAACAGACTTTATCACTCCGAATAGAGTTTTGCATAAATTAATATTAAAAAAAGGGTTTACGACCTTTTATGACGAATTAAATGGAGAGCACACATGGAAGCTTTGGCAACCAGATATGAAAAGATCACTTAAAAACAATTTCGGCATATAAATGGTATAATGTTCATGTGATCTGTTATAAAAATACGAGGAGGTAATGAAAAATGAAATACGGTATTGTTGCTTTCCCTTCTAAAAAAGTACAGGATTTTGCTAATTCCTACAGAAAGCGTTATGACCCACACTACTCATTAATAACACCACATATGACGGTTAAAGGTGTATTTGAAGCAGATGAAAATGAAATCAAACCAATTGCGGAAAAAATTGCAGAAGTTGTGAAGGGGCATAAACCATTTACATTAAAGACTGCTAAAGTAAGTTCTTTTGCTCCTGTCACAAATGCAATATATTTTAAAGTAGAACCAACAGAAGAATTGTTAGCTTTACGTGGCGACTTAAATGCAATAGAGATAAATGATACAGAAGACTATGCATTTGTACCCCATATAACAATTGCCCAAAAAATGAATTCTAGTGAACACGATGATATTTATCCACAGTTAAAAATGATTGGTGCGGAATTTGAAGAAGAAATTGATCGCCTTCATATGCTTTATCAATTAGAAGATGGTTCTTGGACTGTTTACGAAACTTTTAGATTGTCTGGAGCTGAGTAATAATTGGTTAATGCAAAGATCGTGGAAACAGATAATGAGTATCAAGACGCTATATTTATTAGAAGAAAAGTTTTTGTAGAAGAACAAGATGTGCCGATTCATCTAGAATTGGATGAACATGATCAAAACGCGATTCATTTTGTTGCTTATGATGATGAAATTCCTTTTGGAGCTGGAAGAATTCGAACAGCAGAACCTAATGTTGGGAAAATAGAACGTGTATGTATTCTTCCCGAATATCGAGGTAAAAAGTTGGGCAACTTAATGATGCAATGTATGGAAGATTATGCCCATTCAAACGGCTACCATAAGCTTAAATTAAATTCGCAGAGTCATGCTGTTCCATTTTATGAAAAAAGAAGTTATTCGATTACTTCGCCTGAGTTTTTAGAAGCAGGTATTCCTCATCGGGCTATGGAAAAGTTATTCAGTTAAATGAAACAAAAGAGATGATTTAATAAAAATCATCTCTTTTGTTCTGTGAAAATAGAAGTTACTTGGTTTATGGTTTTTTGCTTGGTAAACAAGAGACAGTTAAACCATAGAAAAAATAAGTGATTTAAGTGTAAAATCATCTCTGTTTCGTATGAATTTCTGCAGAAATAAAAGATGAAAATAAAATTGTATCATTTCGTATTAGAACAACATATACATACAGGGAACGATTTAAACAGACCTACTTTAGATATTTCTATGTAACAAGTTGACGATTTTTTTGTTAATGAGGAAAAATGGATCTTTTTGTTATTTTTTATATTATTCGCATGACCATTAGAGGATGAAGTTTAATGGCATTTACCATGTAATATATAGGGATGCAGGAAATCAACTTGTTTGATAGATTCCCTGCCATTCTATATCTCATAATTAACTTTATTAATTATAACTTTTTATTATTTTAATTGGCAAAAACTAATTGTACCCAAAAGTATAACAATGTCAGTGTTACAATTGTTGCTATTGGTATGACGATTATAGTTACGCTTAAATAGTCTTTCCAAGTAATTTTTATCTTATTTTTTCTTAGGATATGCATCCAAATAAGGGAAGCAAGTGTACCAATAGGTAATAACAATGATCCCATGTCGCTCCCTATAATGTTTGCGAGATAGATAGTCTTTAATGTAATTGGATCTAATCCCATTTTTGTTAAAGTAATCGTCCCAATCATTAATGCTGGATGGTTATTAAATAAGTTAGAAAGTACTGAAACTAAACCTCCCATGATAAAACTTGCTTGAAATAATCCTTGGTTTACAATTGGTTCAAACATTTGAACTAACAATGCGGTAAGACCTACATTATGCAACCCATAAATAATTACATACATAGAGAAAGCAAAAATTAGAATGTGCCAAGGAGTCTTCTTCAATATATCTACCGGGTTAGTCCGTAAATGATACCATCTCCAAAATAGTAGAACTAGCGACCCAAATACTGCAACCATTTCAATTGGAATATTTACATATGAAGCGACAAAAAGCAGACTTCGTATGACAAAGACGAACAGTAATATCTTTAACATAAATTTTGTTCGTTTTCGTTTTGTTTCAACGGATATTTTCGTCTTTAATGGATGAAAATTTTTTATAAAAAAAGATTCCTCAATATCTAGGACTGAATCTGGAAGTGTTTTTGGTAGTTTTTTCTGTACAACGATATACATCAAGTACGACATAAACAATAATCCTAGCGTTGCGGGAACGAAGATCATTGCTGTATGCATCCAAAGTGACATATCTACAATCTTTAAAGCTATCAAGTTAACTAAATTACTGACACCAATTGGTGCACTAGAAGCGGTCGCAATTAGTGCGCCACTTAACAAATAGGGGATTTGTTCATGGGGTTTTATACGCATATTTTTAAGAAGCATTATTAAAATTGGAGTTGTTATTAAAATACTTCCATCGTTATTAAATAATAATGTCATAGAAAAGCATAATAACTGGATATACCAATAAAGTCGGTGACCAGAACCTTTTGACAAAATCACTATTCTTGCAGCTGCCCAGTTGAAAAAACCAAAACTTTCTAATATAACAGCCATTACAACAGTTGCCATAATGGTGATGGAAGCCCCACCGATTTTACTAATGATATCTATAACGTCATTTAGTGATACAATCCCTACTAATAAGATAATCACTGCACCTATTGATGCAGGCCATGCCTCATTAACTCCTCTAGGTCTCCAAAATATGACTAACATAGTCGTTAGAAACACCAAACTGGCGACCCCAATCTGAAAACTCATACATATACCATTTCCTCTCCTTTTTATGTTTGTCCGTTTCTCTGTATGTATATTCACTTCTCTTTAAATGAATCGAGGTGTATGTCCATATACATAAAAAAATTTCATTATTTTCTAATATTATTTCTTAAGAAGAACGAAAGCGCCCTTTAAGTACATCTTGTCTTTTCTATTTCAAGAGTGCTTTGGACGAAACATTGGCTACACTATTACCGATAGAGTAATCTTGTCGCGGTGTTTGTCCGTCGCCCTCTTGGAATATTTAAAGACATGGTGCATAATGTTTTGTTAATGAGGGAATAGATCCTTACCTACTCTTTTAAAAGCGGACGAAGATGAAATTTCGTCCGCTCAGCGCTTCTTTATCAATGAATGCTAACTATTTTTTCAGGTTCCACCAATTCTAATCATCTACCCGCTGATTTATGTATACTGTGTACGATAAAAGTAAAAATATATAGGACATCCCGTTTAAGGAAGACACCATTAAAATCACTTCAAGTCGTTGTGAATACTGGATTTCTAGTATATCAATTTCATATACTTTCTTACTAGGAACTACTCACTTAATGGATTGTAGTGAAAGGTGGCGACACCTGATGGTGGCCGACAGGATGTTGGTAACGAAGGCGTTGCCACACGATGTGGCGCTCTTACCCTTCGTTCCTCTGAGACAGATGAGCCATCACAACGACGCGAATGCGGCGCCCCCGCTGAACGCGTACACCTGAAAAGGAAATCCGCGGTACTATTTAATTCTTTAAAGTACTATGAACACTCGTTTAGCAGGACGATAATCCATATACTTTCTTATCTTTTAAGAAAAACGCAAGCGTCCTTTAAGTGCATTTTGTCTTCTCAATTCCCAGAGTGCTTTGGACGAAACATCGGCTACACTATTACCATAGGAATTTCTGTGGATGGAGAAGTGACTGCGTCACTTCTCCATCCACTTTTTTCTGTAATCTTGTGGCGGTTGTTTGTCCGTCGCCTTCTTGAAAAATGTAAAGATATAATGCATTTGTTTTGGTTAATGAGAGAATAAATCCTTTCCTATTCTTTTAAAAGCGTCCGAAGATACAATTTCGTCCGCTCAGCGCTTCTTTTTCAATATGTGCTATCTTTTTTTTCAAGATTCCACCAACTCCGTCTATACGCTCTTTATAAGCAACCGTTCATTATTTCAACCTAGCAAATTGTCTTTTTATTTACTCAGTTGATTGAGGCGGAAGGCGGCGACTCCAGTGCGATGAGTGAGAGGCCACTGAAAAAGTCCAATTTTCCCGAAAATGAAAATTTCATAAAAACTCATTCCTAAAAAAGTTCTATTTTTAGCTACTAAAATGGGGGTGATTCTGCTTATTATTAAGGTTTTACCAATGAAAGTGGGGGTAACAATATTCTGTATTTTCAAATTCAAATATTTAGTCACTTTTTCAGTGGCCGCATGAGTGAGACAGATGAGCCATCACAAACGACGCAAATGCGGCGGTGATGGCTTATCGCTCACCACACCGAAAGCGTCCGACTGCAGCAAAAATCAACCTATTCATGGCTCACAAATTTATATACTTTCTTATTCTTTAAGAAAACTGCAAGCTCCCTTTAAGTGCATCTTGTCTTTACTATTTCCAAAGCGCTTTGGACAAAACATTGGCTACACTATTACCGCTAGAATTCAAAAGGATCATGATGTGACTAAGTCACTTCACAACCCTTTTTCAATCCTGTTGTGGATTATCTAACGCCATCACGAAATGTGTAGAGAAAAGATAATACCATACTGACTATATATACATTCCCTAAATGACAGGAGGTTTTATGTATTTTGTTTTAAGATCTTTTCAAGAAGCATGAAGTATTTCATGCTTCCACTATTAAAATATCAAATTATACTTGATGTAATGTTTGAATATGATCTAAATTTATATAAATCGATTGTGTTCTTGCTGGTTGAATCTCAACAATTTGTTGTTGCACATCTTTTATTTTACCTATTTTACTATTATTACTTCCAATATTTAATACAACAATTTTATCTTTTAGATTTTCAACATGTGTTTCAAATGAGCTAGCTAATGAGTCATTACTTGTTTGTAACAACTTTTTGTCGCCTAATTCATAAGGACTTTCATTTTGCCTATAGGGAATTAGCCACTTCAAATGACTCATAGAAATATACATCGTCTTATATATAGGAGAAAAAAATTCAAAATAGTTACTCATTATCTGCTTTATATATCCATGAAGTGGTTTATCGTTTGTTACGAATAGTTCAACATAATTTCCTTTAGCTTGATTAAGAACTTCTATTATAGATAATTCTTGATTATTTTCATCTGCAATTATACTTGGGAACTCTGTGGGGTATTGAATATCGTATTCATTGTTACGACCGACTCTAAAGCCATGTACATGTTTTATAGGGATGTACATAAAATCTTCACCATTAAAAAGTACCATTATGTCACTTCCTAAATCAATAACTGTTCCATTAATCTGATTCTTTCCCGAAACCTCTATTTGAACTATTTCCTTCATAAGACTTTGAATAATTTTATTCAAGATCACATCTCCTTACATTTCTATTGATGGTCTCTTACTTGATGATACATCTTTGCCGCATGTTTCATTAAAGAATAGTATTGTTTTTCCATCAATTCATCTTCTACTTTTTGGTTTATTGAACGACGCATTGTGGATGTTTCTAGTAATTTAGATTGCTCACTAAGTTCTCTATTATTATTCAAAGAATTACTTAGTTCAGGTTGCTGCTCCAACCTAATTGATTTTTGAACTTTTTTTGCAGCATAGTTCATTAATGCAAAATACTGTTTCTCTAACAATGCTTTTTCTTCTTTTGGACTTAATGGTTTTGCAAGTTTAAGAAAGTTTTTTTTTTCAGCCAGAATGTTTTTTTCATCCATTGCCTCAAAAGCTGCTTTATTAATTCGTTTATCCGTAATGTTACTTTTAGGAGATAATGTATGAACTAGTTCAGTTTGAATTTCCAGACTATCTGACATTCTATTACTATTTAGATGTTTAGATTTAGTTTTGGATTTTTTGGGAATAGTAATTGTAGATTGGTCACTATTTAAAGCACTCCATGCAGTTAATAGTGTTTTTTTGTGATTCTGCTTTAGGGGGGTATTCGTTCTTGTTAATGGATCTCCCTTTAAAATCTTCGAGTTTTCTACATTATCAATTTTTATTATACTTTTTTCTACTTGCTCTAAAGAATTTTGTTGAAGTAAATTTGATTTTATTTTAATTTTGGACTTTGGATAAAGCTTTAAACGTTTATTTTTACCATTTCCAACTTCCTGTATTATTTCATTCGGACCTTCCAAAATAAGAGATCCAACATTATTTTCCACTTCATTGCTGATTGTGATTTCAAGATTATTAACAATAGTTAGCTCATCTTGCTGAAGGTATTCTGTTTCCATTTCCTTAGAGTAGTTTTGTTGTTCAGTTGTTTCTTCATTTCTCTCGAGTAAAATGAGGTCTTTTATGCTATTAGGGTTTTGATTTGATTCTAAGGGCATCACTGTAATTTGTGAACTATTAGCTGATTCAAAGTTATTTCTTTTTTCTATAAAATCATCTTCATCAAGCTTCTCTAACGGATAAGCTTTTATTTCCCCCATTTTATCCAAGTTGGACTGTTCGGTTAGCTTCTCATGCTCAAAAATACAGTATTCTTGATTAACTTTTTCTTGATTACTTTCCAAATTGGGTTCTTTTATTTCTACTAATCCTTTACTTATATTTGATTTATATAGTTCTTGGAGTATTAATTGCTCTTTATTATTTAAATAGGTCATATCTGCTCTAGTTAACTCACTGTAAATATTGGATATATATGGTTTAGGAATGTAGAGTAGTTCCTTTTTATTAATTAAGACAATGTGATCATGTAATATGCTAGTAAGAACACCATTTAGTGCAAATTTGCTTAGACTATTAATGGTGACCCAATTGTACCTTAAGGCTATTAAAACATCTGTTAAGTCATTTTTGTCGAGATAAGAACAAAGTTTGTCAGTTTTGCAAAAATCTTTGGCATTTATAGAAAGAGCTTGAATAGAATGCATTGCAAAATATACTATTTTCTTATTCACTTCCATAACAAGGTGGTCTTGTTTAACATCCAACAAAATTCCTTCTGTAAATTGATTGTCACTTAAATACATACCTATTTTCATTTTTTTATGTTCATATAATACTTTCTTTAAGTTTTCAACTAGCAATATCTGGCGCCTCCTTCCTTGAATATTCGTCGCTTCGTTAAATAAAAGCGACGAATGCCTCTTTCAGCTATTCAGTTCTTTATATAGTTTTTTACCTTTTACTATTTGTCTTCTTTTTTCTTACTTTCCTTGTCATCAGATTTTTTATTTTCAGTCTCTTTCGTTTTTTCAAGTTTTACACCATAGCTAATGTTCCGAATGTGAAACAAAGAAACTCGAATTATTTCTTCATTTGCTACAATTGTCACAAAATCATCTGTAACAACATCCATTACTCCCTCTAACGTTTCTGGTCCACCTCGGTTAATTTTTACCCACCGTAGTGTTAATTTCTCCAATATTCCTCTGAAGTCATTAGCTTGTATGAAATCAAAGTCTTTTGGAATTTCAATCCCAAAATCCACTTGATTTTTTGTATTATACGTCAGGCTCTTAATGTGTTGTGTATTATAAAAAACAATTCCATCGTCTTCTGTAAGCAATGTAAAGTGGTCATCTTCTGCTGATAACAGCATACCCACACGGGATTCAGGACCACCTCTATCTACCTTAATAACTCTATCAACTAGAGAAAGTATCATCTTTTTATTCACTTTTTCTAACCCCCTTTTATAGTATCTTAATAATTATATGTATCCTGGAATGGCAAAGCATTGGTTAAACGCCTATTTTAGTATAATTGTTCAAGATCTATGGGTCTTTAATTCCATACTTAAATAAACTTTTCAGTGTACTTTAAAATTAATAATATGATACCGAAAGAAAATAACAAAATTACGAACAGAATAACGCTATTTCACATAGTCTGTAATAGTGACATTACATTATAGAAAGTAGTGAAAGATTTTGACAGAAGATAACAAGAATGAGATTGATCACCTTTTGACAGAAGGAACACCAAAAGAAAAAAAGCGACACGGGCCAAAAGATTCTGAACAAAAAACGAAAAATCTTACTTCCTCGACTGATAATGAAGTTGAGCTCAACCAAGACATTGTTGACAAAAAAGTACCACCGCATAAAAGGGATACGGATGGTAGTGATAAAAAAGAAGCCGGTCACAAAATAGAAGATGAGAAAGTGGAAGATGCAAAAAAGGGTGATCATCAAAAAGATGCAAACAGCCACCAAAACAAAAAAGAAACTACGGATAAAAAAGTAGATGACGATACTAACAAGGAAGCGGACAGTCATAAAAAAAACAAAGAAGACAAAAAGAAGATTGGACCTAAAAAAGATTCTTCTGAAAAGAAAAAAGGTCGTAATTAGAGTATTGGTTAACAAAGGTCCAACAAGCATATAACAAGTGCTGTTGGACCTTTATTTACTTTAGTGTCCTAGTATTTTTACTAACAAGATTTATGGTTAGATTGAATATTAATTTTCAGTTATAAAACTAGTTTTGTTATTTTGATGCCTAAGAATTTATGATGCAAAAAAAATACCGATGAAACCATCGGTATTTTTTTATTTAATATTGGAAGGACTAAGTTTTATCAAGTTATAATCCTTTATCTAAATATAATAGTTTATACGATTTCCTTTACCGCAAATTTCTGCGATTTTAGGCGATAGATTTACTGGATTTGGTTGGATAAAGCTTTTAAACAGTGGTAGGCTCGATGGGTTTTCATTAGCTAATCGTTGCTTTTCATCTTTCTTTTCAACTTTCCGACCTTCCTCCTCAAGTCGCTCATCAAATATTGATTTCATTCGAATACCATTAATATTGCTAATAACAGCAAAATTAGTATGATCCATTAACAAACGATTCGCGTAAATCTGAGACTGTATTGGTTGAATTGGTAAAATGTATCCCATCTTCCCCACCTCCTATTACTTTTTACCCTAACCTTTATCTCATTAAACCTATAATTATGCTAACTATTCAAACTACAACATTTTTTCAATGTCAGATAGACTTAACGAGCCTCCACTTTGTAAAATGGATTTTGTAAGTTGATCTTCTAACTCTTGAGATACAGGTTTCTTTGCTAAACTGCCAACTTTGCGTACGACTTTACGTACTTGATCTTCATCTGTAAAATCAGCATATGAGATGGCATTGGCGAGCGTAAAAAGTTCATCCATGGAAACGCCTGTTTTATTTTCGATTGCTTTAAAAAATGAATTTTGCACTTATTTTCCCCCTCACATTTTGATTATCTTTGGATTAAGGGAGAAAGCTTCTACCAACAATGATTAATAGAATGAATAGTACGACAATCAATATAAAGCTTCGATTTCCGCCGTGGCCGTAACCACAACCCTCACCGTAGCTTGGATATTCTCCACCACAGTAGCCATACATAATTCTTCCCTCCTCTCCTCTTCGACTTATAGTATGCGAAGGGGAGAAAGAAAAAAGGGCGCTTCAACTAGTAAGTAGTATTTCGTTTCTGAAAAATAAATGCACCAATTACTCCAAACAATATAGCTGCACTAATACCCGAGCTTGTTACTTCGAACATTCCTGTTAATACACCAATAAGACCATGTTTTTCTGCTTCGACTAATGCTCCCTGCGTTAATGCATTACCAAATGAAGTAATAGGAATAGTTGCACCTGCTCCTGCAAAATCAATTAAACGCTCATATAATCCTACCCCAGCTAAAATTGAACCACTAACAACCAATATACATAATGTATGTGCTGGAGTGAGCTTAAATGCATCCATTAAAATCTGACCAACAACACAGATAAGACCACCAACAATAAATGAGGTAACTAATGTAGAAATCATATTATCCTCTCTCTTCCATACGGCATTCAATGGCATGAGCAATACAAGGAATTGTTTCCCCTTGTTGAAAAGTTAACGGGGATAATAGTGCTCCCGTTGCTACAAGTAACACCCTTTTATAAGCACCATTTTTTAGTTGATTGTATATATGACTAAAAAATACTGCGGCAGAACATCCTGCACCACTTGCTCCCGCATTAAAAAAAGTATTTTCTCCATATAATTGTGCACCAGCATCTTGCAAAATTATTCCACTATTTTCATCTTGAAACATTTCCTTTAATATGGACAAGCCAATCTTTCCTAAATCACCTGTCATAATCACATCGTAATCCGCCATCCTACTGTTAGTGCCCATCAAATGCCGTTCAATAGTGTCCCTAGCAGCAGATGCCATAGCAGCTCCCATATGTAGAGGATTTGTTTGGCCTCCATCTACTACACGACCAATTGTTGCATGTGTAATAATAGGTGCATTTTTTGCTTGTTTTTGCAATAATGCAAATCCTGCAGCAGTAACTGTCCATTGAGCAGTACCTGGTTTTTGAGATCCATATTCAAGAGGATATCTAAATTGTCTTTCCACTGATGGGTGATGACTTGAAGCTCCCGCTAAAATTGATTTTGCATTACCAGTTTCTAATAACAGACAACCAAGAATAACGGATTCCACCGAACTAGCACAAGCAGAAAATACCCCTAAAAAAGGAATAGCCAATTGACGTGCTGCAAAGTTAGTTGGAGAAAGTTGATTTATCAAATCTCCTCCAATAAATACATCCATATTTTCCATCTGCTCATGCCCTTTACTAACTGCTATAGCACAAGCTTTTTCGATAAATCGACTATTTGCTTGTTCAAATGACTCATCTTTTTCATTCTCTAAAAGACAAACTTCATCAAATGAATCCGCAAAAGGACTTTCTTTTTCCATTGGTCCAACAATAACACCAGTGCTCGCGATACTTGGATACTCCTTAAATTGAATGGTTCCTGCTGTATTTACCAAGAGATCACTCCCATTTTCACTAAAATTGTTTTTATTAAAGCAACAAAAAAAGCGGAAAGGACGCCAAAAACAATTACAGAACCCGCTAGCTTGAACATATTTCCTCCTATACCTAATATGTAGCCTTCCGATTTATGCTCGATGGAAGCGGAGATGACCGCGTTTCCAAATCCAGTTACAGGAACGGCGGATCCAGCACCACCAAATTGAGAGATTTTCTTATACATTCCTGTCCCCGTTAATATCATTGCAATGAAAACCATTGTCGCAACAGTAGGATTTGCGGCTGTACGTTCGGTAAATGGGAAAAAACGTATATAAAATAAAGTGATAAGTTGTCCAATTGTACAAATTATTCCTCCCACTAGAAAAGCTTTCAGTATATTCGCAAGCAATGGGGCTTTTGGTGTCTGCTTATCTACAATTTTCTCGAATTGTTTTTGATCCATTATGTCGCTTCCTTTGATAATGATTTTATTTGATCGATTGATTTCATTAATTTCTCTGTTTGCATGCCCTCTTTTATTATTTTTTCGATTTCCCATTTAATTTTTAAATCACCTGTAACAAGGACATCTTTACCCGGTAATTTTTCTTCTAATTGCTTCTTTATTTTTTTTTCGATTTTTTCTTTGTTAAATCTACTCATTCTTCGTATATCAATTGCTACTATGACGTCATTTTTGTCTGTAACACTTTTGTATCCAATGATAGACTTATTCTCATTTAAAACTTGTTCAATTTCCGGTACATCCTTTTTAGGATATATTTCTTGTTGAACATTATTTGAACAGGCAGTTAACAGAAGAACTGAAAGGAAGAACAAAATAATTTTTCTCATCGGATAATTGCTCCTTTTCGAGTTAGTATGAGCAACGGAAATTGAAATATACAAGAACAATTGAGATATTTGCCCTTACCTTAATGAAGAACCTACATAAAGTAGAGAGAGAGAAAGAGGAGGTGAAAATTAATGGGATGTGGAAGAATTGAAGACGTGACAGAAGTAAGCGGAAAACGTCGCTGTGTTTGCGATGTAGTTCGTGCAATTAAAGATATTCAAGATCAAGCGGTAACAAATGATTGTGATTTTTGTCCAACAAATTGTTTTTTAGAGCCTCTTGGAGGTCTTGTTAGCCCTGCTCGTCGTCACCAAGCGGACACCCGTGTTTTTATGCTACTAACTGAAGATGGTACTCCTTTTAAAGCGTTTTTCCGTGACAGAGATATTTGTGATCACGATTGTATTTCAGTCTTTTTCCGAGTAGAGGATATTTTTGATAGCTGCTGTGCAACTCTACGTGTTCTTGAACCACTGAATAGTGAAAGACGTGAAGTCGATTTATTGAATGTCGATGGAACTAAATTAAATTTAAGAAAACTTTGTGATGTACGAAATTTTGCATTAACAGGTAGCTGTATCACTGTCGACCTTAACTGTTTCTGTGCAATTGAATGTGTAGCAGACGTATTTTTAGATGTATGTGACTAATCGTTTCCCCTGCAGTGTCTACTCCGTTCGGGAATGTCCCGGACGGTTTTACTGTGCATTCTTATAAGATAAACACAAGCACCATGCTTACATTGAAATTTGTGTTAAAAAGTGATGACAATCCGGATGTTTTGAGTGAAGAATCATATACATATGTCCAATTTCAAGAAAAATGCTAGCGTCCTTTAAGTGCATCTAGTCTTTACTATTTCCAGAGTACTTCGGACGAAACATCGTTTACACTTTTTTCGGTAATCTTGTGGCGGATGTTTGTCCGTCGCCCTCTTAAAATGTGTAAAGACAAGGTACATAAGGTTTGAATAAGGAGAGATTAAATCCTTTCCTATTCTTTTAAAAGCAGACGAAGAGTCAATTTCGTCCAATCAGCACTTCTTTATTCATGGATTTTATCTATTTTTTCAGCTTCCACTTGCCTTATTAATAAAAATCTGAGAATATTGGATCGTTATTTCTTCCACGTATATTATCTCTCTTAATTGCACTGTTGATCGTAGTGAAAGGTGACGACTCCAGCAGGATGAGTGAGAGTCCACTGAAAAAGTGACTAAATATTTAAATTTGAAAATACTGAAAATTCTTACCCGCACTTTAGTTGCTAAAAATAGTACTTTTTTGGGAATGAAGTTTTATGAAATTTTCATTTTCGGGAAAATTGGACTTTTTCAGTGGCCTCATGAGTGAGACAGATGAGCTATCACAAATGCGAATGCGGTGAAACGGATACCCGTGGTATTATTTAATACTTTAAAGTACTAGAAACCTTGGTTTCGCAAGACGATAATCCATATACTTTCTTATCTTCTCAAAAAAAACTATCCTTCTCAGGATAGTTTTTTTAACTCATTTCATTTCGGTTCCACGCCAAACTATTTTTTCCACTTGGTCTACCCGATACGTAATGGTTTCTTCAGATCCAACCAAAAAAGTGACAAACTCATCATCCACTTTCTCTACTTCTCCTTGAAGATACACGCCACCTGTCACATAAAAAACAAGTGGACGATATGCTCTTCGTTGAAATGGTTTTGCTAGAAACGTCAACTTTTCTAAAATTGCAAGAGTTTTCTTAGACATACTGGTACGTATTTCATATATCGAGGTACTTTCGTCTTGCACTTTCTTTGGTACATCCATCGGTACTTCCATTTCCATCTCTGTTTTCATCTGTATGATAGAGCCTATCGGATATAAATGAAAAACAGGTGGGCCTTTTATATAAAGTAAAGGATCATTGAAAGAATTCACAGACACATCCTTTTTCCTTTACTTTATGCACCTAAAGTTGAAAGTGTGAAAAACGGCTATTCATGATATAGAAGAGATAAATAACGTCGCAAGTCCAAGATAGATTAAAATACTAATAACATCATTGATAGTCGTAATAAAAGGACCTGATGCGACAGCTGGATCGATTTTCATACGGTGTATTAATAATGGAATAAATGATCCTCCAATTGTTGCAACAAAAATTGAACCAAGTAATGCTGCTCCAACTAACAAACCAATTACCAAGTTATGTTGCCAAAAGAAAACGATTCCTACTACTAGTATTGCACATAATAGGCCAGTTATTAGTCCTGTTCCTGCTTCACGTAATAATAATTTCATCTTACTTTCCTCTTCAATATCACCAGTTGCAATTCCTCTAATAGCTACTGCTAATGACTGTGTTCCACTATTACCAGCTGTCCCTGATATTAAAGGAATAAAAACGGCAAGCAATGCTACTTTCGATAATGTTTCTGTAAAAATACTCATTAGATTTGCAGTCATCATTCCTAAAAATAATAGAATTACAAGCCAAGGTAGTCTCTTCTTAGCTGCTTGAAAAGGACTTTTATCAAATGTATCCATGTCAGAAACCCCAGCAAGTTTAGAGTAATCATCGGATGCTTCTTCATCTAAAACATCGATAATATCATCTACCGTTACAATGCCGAGAAGATGCTGTTCAAAATCAACAACTGGTACTGCAAGGAAATTGTAATCTTTTATCGTGCGAGCTACTTCTTCTTGATCTTCACTAACTAATACACTTACAACACGTTCATTCATAATCTCTTTAATAAGTGTGTCTTCATCAGCAATGATTAAGTCACGCAATGAAATAACGCCTGTTAGCTGATGGGTTTCATTTACAACAAATAAATAATAAATTGTCTCTGCATTAGGTGCTTCTTTTCGTAAAATGGTCATTGCAGAACGACAAGTTGAAGTTTCTGGAATTGCTACATATTCTGTCGTCATGATAGAACCAGCAGTGTATTCTTTATAATGGAGAAGGTCTTTTATTTCTTGAGCAGATTCCTCGTCCATTATACTTAAATAACTAGCTACTTGGTCTTTTCCTAATTCGTTTAATACGTCCACTGCATTATCCGCATACATATAAGAGAGCATATCAGCAGCGTATGTTGTATCCATTTCTTTTAAATAATACTCATAATGCTCTTCATCAAACTTTGTCGCTTCAAATATTTCCGCCATTTCCTTAGGAGAGAGGTAGTGAAAGATTTTCTTTCGTATATCTGGCTCCACCTTTTCAAAAAATAACGATTGGTCATATGGGTGAAGCTGCATAAATTCATCTCTAAATTCTTCCATTAAATCATTGGTTAAAAACGTAATTAAGTTCGACTCTTCTAATTGCAGCTGGTTCATCTCTTCTTTCACATTTCTCACTCCTTTCCGCGGTTATCCTTATATATTGTATGGGGTTTAAAGCGATTAAGCAACCTTAAGAAAAATACTAGCTTTCTTTAAGTGCATCTTGTCTGTACTATTTCTAGAGTGCTTTGGACGAAACATTGGCTACACTATTCCCGTTGGAATCTGGCTCGTGAAGAGACTGCGTCACTTCACGAGCCTTTTTTTCGGTAATCTTGTGGCAGATGTTTGTCCGTCTTCCTCTTGGAATATGTAGAGACAAGGTGCATTCGGTTTGCTTAATGAAAGAGTTGATACTGTCCTACTCATTTAAAAGCGTACGAAGAGTCAATCTCGTCCGCTCAGCACTTCTTTATCAATAGATGCTACCTATTTCTTTCTAGGTTCCACCAACTCCGTCTAAACGCTCTTTCTAAGCAACAGTTCATTATTTCGACCTAACATATTGCCTTTCTTATTTACATCGTTGATTGAAGAGGTAGGCGGTGGTAATGGCTCATCGCCCACCCCAACGAAAGCGTCAGCCTGTAGCTTAAGATAAACTTTAGCACCCTTTAAGCGCTACTTGTAAAAATTCTCCTATTATTATTCCACAAGAAATTCAAATAAAAACCCTACTAATATTCCCTGAATTCAGGTTCTAATTAGTAGGGTATTATACTAGTATATCAACCATATCTTGTGGAAAAACTGCTTGAATCTGAATAACTTTATTTGTAAAAGGATGAATAAAACCTAATTCCTTCGCATGAAGAGCTTGTCGATTAATCAAAAAACGGGAACCTCCGTACAAATCGTCTCCTATTAATGGGTGTCCAATTGACATCATATGCACACGTATTTGATGCGTCCGCCCTGTATGTAGCTTTAACCTGACATGTGATATATTTTCTCCTTGAACAGTAAACCGTTTAACAACTTCGACTGTTGTTTTTGCATTTTTTCCATCAGATGAAATCACTCGTTCAATGATACTACCGTCTTTACGACCAATAGGTGCATCTATTGTCAGCTGATCTTCTTTCACATGACCATGAACAATAGCTTCATATGTTCGAAAAATAGCACGTTTTTTTTGCATCTCACTTAGTAAATGATGTGCATGACGATGTTTAGCAATACAAATAATACCAGAAGTATCTTTATCTAATCTCGTCACTATATGAACGGTAGAAGTTAATCCACTTTCCTTCAAATAACCAGCTACATAATTTGCAATTGTACCCTGTGGATGCTCCCTAGATGGGATTGTACTTATTCCAGCTTTTTTCACAAGTATTAATAGATGGTCATCTTCAAATAGAATCGGGAATTCTTCTTTTTCCGCGATCAATCCTTCACTTTTCTTCTCATTTGGAAAAACAATTGTTACGACGTCACCAATTTCTAATATATGTCGAACTGTTTTTTCTTCTCCGTTGACAAGAATTTTACCGCCTTCAAACTTGATACTTGTTAATGCCCTTTTAGAAATACCATATTGTGTGATGGCATCTCTCAACAAACAGTTTTTTTCTTTCACTTCGAAAGATAAAGTTATTGGGTTATTTTTCATTTTTCAAGATCACTATCTATAAATGAATCATGTACTCTTGTCCAAAATGGAAATGCTCTAAAACGAGCGAAACGTATTTTTTCATTTGAAACTCTGTACATAATGGACTGAACGTCTTTATGCAGTAATTGTAAATGGTCCACCGTTACCATGAAATCGGGACCTTTTACTGGTTTCAATAAACAAGAATGATGCTTAGGTAAAACCAGAGGAGACCCAACTGTACGGAACACCCGATTATTTATGGAAGCAATTTCGGCTAGTTGCATTGCTTCTAGTGATGGATGAACAATAGCCCCGCCCAATGCTTTATTATATGCAGTACTTCCAGATGGTGTGGACATGCATAGTCCATCTCCTCTAAAACGTTCGAAATGACTACCGTTCAGCTCTACATCCATCACTAAAGTGACATCCGGAGACTTAACTGTAGACTCATTTACTGCAAGATAAACGGAACTGTCTTCCCCATGACGGTAATTAATCGTCACCTCAAGTAGTGGATATTCAATCACTTCAAATTCTTTTTTTGCAAGACTAATGACTAGTTTCTCTATCTCCTCTGGTTTCCAGTCCGCATAAAAACCTAAATGACCAGTATGAATACCAACAAATGCAACAGATGCTGTTAAATGCTTATACTTATGAAAAGCATGTAACAATGTTCCGTCTCCACCAATGGATAAGACGATATCCGGATTTTCTTCATCTAAAACGAGACCAAAATCCACTAAATATGCTTTGGCATTTTGCATTAACTTGTTCGATAGATCATCATTTCGAGACTGTATGAAAAATTTCAAAGTTCGCGCCTCTCTTCCGTTTTGCTTTCATGTATCCTTGGAGTGGATAATTCTTTGTTTGCACTAAAGTATTTTTGAGCTTCTTGTATTTCTCCTCGTATTAACGACATTTCTTCATCTAAACGAAATGCTGCTTCTGCCGCAAATTGCAATCTTTTTTTAATTTCTTCTGGGAAAAGACCTTTATATTTATAATTCAATGAATGCTCGATTGAGGCCCAAAAATTCATAGCAAGCGTCCGAATTTGTATTTCAGCTAATATATTTATCTCACCATGTATTGTTTGAACCGGATATTCAATTATCATGTGATAAGATCTATATCCACTTTGCTTTTTATTGGAAATATAATCTCGCTCTTCAACGACTGTTAAATCTTTTCTCGCACGAAGCATTTCCACGACTGTTTCGATATCATCGACGAATTGACACATCATTCGTAGGCCCGCAATATCTGGAATTTCTTTCGCCAATGTATCAGAAGGTTCGAATACAATTCCTTTTCCAAGTGATTTGTCATAAATACTCGCTAATGGTTTTACTCTACCTGTAACAAATTCAATTGGAGAATTAGTATTTTCAATTTCGAATTGTGTGCGCATTCCTTTAAGCTTTATTTTCAACTCAGAAACTGCTTGCTTGTACGGCTCTAAAAAACGTTCCCATTGCCCCATAAGCGACACCTCCCTTTCACACGACTTTTCTATGCTTTTAGAAACTCTTCAAATGCATTTTCTACTGCTTGTGAAAATTCAGCACCGTAGTTATCATTTCCTTCAATATTGAAAATAAGCATTTCAAGTTCTTCTCTAAACTTATGCAAAGTCAACACTGCCTCTCCAAATTGAAGCGTTGGATCATCTGTTGCTTTTAGTGTACTTACTAGCATTGGCCACACATCTTGTCCGAACTTTAAATAATGATAACCTGTTTCATCTTCTAATAGGTAGATAAAAGATAAAGTATCTGAATCTGTTATCATTTGTCCTCCAGCTAGTATATTTTCTATCATTTGGTTTTCATCAAGTGTAAATCGAATATCATTCTCTAATTGCACGCCACTGTGCACATTATATGTAATAGGCAAATATATCTTTCCTTTCTGTCCATTCTCCCACTATTTTAACATATTGAATCCCATTGCAAACGGTCTATAATAGAAATAATATGAAAGGTCGTGAATTAATGCATACCGAAAAAGAGATTGAATTTAAGAATTTGCTGACAAAGGATGAATTTCAACAGCTCGTAACCTATTTTGAAATAAAACCTTCCGATTTTCAAACACAAACAAACTATTATTTTGATACACCCGGTCACTACTTTAAAGAAAAGAATATGGGCTTCCGATTACGTGTATTGCCATCTAGAAACGAATTGACGCTGAAAGTTCCGGAACAAGAGCATATTATGATTGAAACAACACAATTATTATCCAATGTAGAAAAGGATGCCATTCTGACTAACTTACAATTTCCAACTGTACCGTTTCTCGAGCAAATAAAAAAGGAAGAACCACTTGAATGTTTTGGGAGCATTCAAACACATCGCGCACAATTAAATTATGAAAATGGCATCTTATTCTTTGACCATTCCATTTATAGCCAAACGGAGGATTTTGAGCTAGAATATGAGAGTAAAGATGTCGAGAATGGGCAAAAAGTGTTTATTCATTTATTAAAAACGCTTCATATTCCTGTTCGACATGCCAATAAAAAGATTGCACGACTAGTAAACTATAAAAATTCATTGAAAGGTTGATACCTTGTGGATATTCAATCATTAAAAACATTAATGGAGATAAATGCAATGCAATCTTTAGGAGCAGTTCAAAGTTCCCAAAGTTCAAACGGTTCTTCCTTGTTTTCAGAGTTACTTGGAGAGGTTCTTCAAAATAGTGACAGTGATACCTCTTCCAATAAGGAATCCTCTCTCTATTACAACGGAAACGCTTCCGTATTTATTCCACCTAATAGTTCATTTCAAAATGAACGGTTAATAAGCTCTCTTTCATCTTATACATCAACTAGTTCTTCACCAACTAATTATGATGATATAATACAACGTGCAGCAGCAAAATTTAATATCCCAGAAAAACTTATATCATCGGTTATTAAGCAAGAATCTGACTTTGATGCTTCTGCTGTTAGTACAGCAGGTGCCTCCGGATTGATGCAATTAATGCCTGGAACAGCAAAATATTTAGGGGTTAATAATCTGTTTGATCCAGAAGAAAATATTATGGGCGGCGCAAAATATTTACGCCAAATGCTCAACCAATTCAATGGAAATGTTGAAACAGCGCTTGCTGCTTACAACGCTGGACCTGGAGCCGTAAAAAAGCATGACGGCATTCCCCCTTATAAAGAAACCCAAAACTATGTGAATAAAGTCATGAATTATTTTAACGCATAGGGAGAAAACGACCATTACTATTGGTCGTTTTTTTGACTCTAAAATTGAATACAGTCTAATTGTTTGAGATATTTGTAGCTGATTGATAGAATGTAAATAGAGCAAAGCAAAGGAGTAACGAAAATGACAGAAAACCCAAAACTTCCTTACGATGAAATCGGTGCAGATAAATTATCACAGTTAGTCGATACATTTTATGGAAATGTAGCAAACCACCCTAAGCTTAAGCCAATCTTTCCAGATGATTTAACGGAAACAGCACGAAAGCAAAAACAATTTTTAACTCAATATTTAGGGGGACCTAATTTATATACAGAAGAACACGGACATCCAATGATGAAGATGCGCCATAACCCATTTCCGATTACTCCACAGCGCGCCGAAGCATGGCTTGCTTGCATGAGTGATGCGATGGATAAAGTAGGTCTTGAAGGCAAATTCCGCCGTGATTTTTATAGAAGACTTGAACTTACTGCAAACCACATGGTCAATGAAATGAATCATGAGGAGGAAAAAATGTGACAAGAATTCAAATTCCGTCTGAAACAATTGCTCCTTCCTTCTTGAACAAGCCAATTGAAATGTATATTTTTCTTGATCCTCTTTGTTCAGCCTGCTGGGATTTGCAACCAATCATTCGGAAATTGCAAGTGGAGTATGGACAGTATTTTACCATTCGCACTGTACTTAGTACGCAACTAAATAAGTTGAATTCATTTTGCAATAAGCAAAATGAACAGATTTTAAAAAGTAAGTGTGACTTTTCCGATTTAGAACATCCTGTACTGCCTTCTATTGCAGTAAAAGCTGCAGAGTTTCAGGGAAAAAGAGCTGCTCTTCGTTTTTTCAATAAAATACAAGAACATCTTTTTTTGAAAACAAAAAATGTAACCTCTTTTTCTGTACTTATAGATCTTGCGAAAGAAGTCAATATTGATGTTGATGAATTCACGATTGACTTCCAATCGAAGGAATGTGCGCGTTCTTTCCAAAATGATTTATCCATAACTAGCGAAATGCAAGTAACCTCTTTTCCAAGTATCGTTTTCTTTAACGAAAATATTGAAGACGAAGGTATTAAAGTATCCGGCATTTATCCATATGAAATATATGTTCAAATTTTACAAGAAATGCTTTATGAAGAACCACAAAAACAACAACCTCCAACTCTAGAAAAATTATTTAACCGTTTTCATTCATTAACTACTAGTGAAATAGCTTGCTATTATAATATTTCAGAACAACAGGCAGAACGTGAATTGAAAAAACGTCTTTTACTTCAAGAAGTAGAAAGAATTGTCCTACAAGACACTATTCTATGGCGATTAAAATAAAGAAAAGTAGCCTAATTTCCAAGAAATTAGGCTACTTTTCTATTACTAGATTAAAAAACAACAATCTATTTACATTAAATGTCTGTTCGACACCAAATACATATTTACTAGGAGAATTCTTGTGGAGTGCTCTCGTCTTCTCTATTCCCAGGGTGCTTTGGACGAATCATCGCTACACTATTACCGGTGTTTTTTTTGTGGATCGTGAAGTGACTGCGTCACTTCACGATCCACTTTTTTCAGTAATCTTATGGCGGATGTTTGTCCGTCGCCCTCTTGGAATATGTAGAGACAACTTGCGTAAGGCTTGTTTAAGGAGAGATTAGATACTTTCCTATCTTTAAAAAAGAAAATACCCCTTCCTCCAAGTGAGGAAAGGGTATTTTCTTTTTTTACAAAGGGGATGGGAGAAATGTTCACGTTCAAACAAAGGGGTGTATGTTATCTTGTGATTTATTTCACACTCTTACTTTAACATGCCTGTTTAACAAATACAATATATTAGATACTCATTTCACAATATCGTCATACATAGGACGTCTAACTTCTAATAACTACTTTTGCTCCAACATTAGAAAAAGTCTGGCAAATGCCAGACCTTCGTTATCATTCGCTTAACAGTAATTGTTCCAGCTCATTTAGTTTTTCTTCAAAGACACGACATGCTTCTTCAATTGGAGCAGCTGTGTTCATATCAACACCAGCTTTTTTCAGTACTTCAATAGGATAATCGGAGCAGCCAGCCTTTAAAAACTCATTAATATAACGATCTACTGCTGGTTTACCCTCTGTTAGGATTTGATTGCTAAGTGCGGTTGCAGCACTTAGGCCAGTTGCATATTGATATACATAGTAATTGTAATAAAAATGCGGGATTCTTGCCCATTCTAATCCAATTTGCTCGTCAATGACAACTTCATCACCGAAGTATTTTTTACATAACTTATAATATTCCTCTGTTAATTTATCTGAAGTCAAGGCTTCCCCATCTTGATCAAGTTGATGAATGATATGCTCGAACTCTGCAAACATAGTTTGGCGGAAAATAGTACCCTTGAAACCTTCCAACCAATGATTTAATAAGTAAATGCGTTTTTTCGGATCTTCAATTGTTTTTAATAAATAATCATTTAGTAATGCTTCGTTACAAGTTGAAGCTACTTCTGCTACGAAAATGGAATAATCCCCATAAACATAAGGTTGATTTTCACGGGTATAATAACTATGAAGACTATGGCCAAATTCATGTGCAAGTGTGAAAAGATTATCCATATTATTTTGCCAGTTCATTAAAATATATGGGTTTGTTCCATAGGATCCCGATGAATATGCTCCTGAACGCTTCCCTTTTGTTTCCACAACATCTACCCAGCGATCTTCCAACCCTTTTTTCACAATTGCTATATATTCTTCACCAAGTGGTTCAAAGCTGTTAAGCATTATTTCACAAGCTTGTTCATAAGTAAATTCCATATCTACTTCTTTAACAAGTGGTGTCAATAAATCCCACATATGAAGCTCCTCAAGACCTAACACTTTTTTACGTAAGCCTACGTATCTATGAAGTAAATGAATGTTTTTATTGATAGTTTCTACTAAATTTTCATAGACACTTTCTGGAATATGATTATTGGACATCGCAGCTTCGCGAGCAGATGAATAGTTACGAATTTTAGCGATTAAATTGTCACCTTTTACGTTTCCTGTTAAAGTGGATGCAAACGTATTACGGAACTTTCCATAGGTATCATACACCGCTTTAAATGCATCTTCGCGTACTCGACGATCTTCACTTTCTAAAAATCGAGAATATCTTCCGTGCGTCATTTGCACTTCATTTCCTTCTTCGTCTTTAATAAATGGAAATTCTAAGTCTGCGTTGTTTAGCTTTCCGAACGTATCTGAAGATGCCCCTGCAATTTCCGAAAACTGTGCAAGCAATGCTTCCTTTTCTTGTGAAAGAACATGGGGACGCTCTTTATTTATCTCTTCAAGTAGTTGACTGTATACTTTTAAGCCTTCATTCTTCGTTAAATACCCAGTAATGATAGCCTCATCCACAGAGAGTATTTCAGGTACAAGAAAAGATAATTCCGTCGAAACCTTCACATATAGCGATTTAATACGACTCTCCATTGCCTGATACACGCTGTTAGCAGTATCTTGGTCATGGCGCATATGGGCATATGAATATAGCTTACGTAAACGTCCAGTTAGCTCATCTCGATATGTTAAAACAGCTAATAAAGCATCCGCACCATTTTCGACTGTTCCTTTAAAAGAAGCAGCTTCTTGAGATAATTCTAATACTTCCTTAAATTCTTTGTCCCATACATCATTAGAAGCGAAAATATCTTCTAATTTCCATGTTAAATGTTGCTCTACTTCTTCTCTAGTTAATATTTTGTTCTTTGTGTCTGTTGTCAAAATAAGGTCCCCTTCCATTTGCTTCGAAATTCGAATCACTTTCTATTTTCTCAATTTTCTAATCAATTTGCAAGAAAATCACGATATAATAACTCATTCATTTTAGAAAAGTTCATTTTGGACAAATATACCACCGAATCAGACTTAATAACACAAGATTGTAAAAGATGAATATACGCTTGTACCGCTTTTAACTTTGGACCACTTTCAACCGGACCAATTAAACGAGCGTAAAGAAATGATTCACAATGAGTCTCTGTAACTTGATGAATGGGAACATTAATGGAATTCAAATAATCAATTAACTGTATTTGCCATTCAACTGCATGAACATGAAATGCCTTTGAATGTGAAGTTGGAATCCCAATAAACGATGGAAGCTTTTTAGGATATACTTGCCATCTATAACATACTTGTAAGAAGGGTGATTGTATCCCTTTTTTATTATGGAAATACAAATTTTCTAAATGCCTAAAACGTTGAGAACGATAGATTTTTAAGTATGTTTCATACTCTATTTTTGAAATACGTTTAACAAGGGCAAATGGCCATGTTTGATTGTCTACTGATAGTTTTTTCCTCTTTACAATGAAGGTGTTTGCACGAATATGCTGGGTATTAGAAATATAGTGAAAATACTTTGTTTGTGGACAATAAGTGATAATTGTTTGACCAAATGTGGGATTTGAGGTGAAAAATTGTTGCTTAAATGCAGATAATTTCATAATTCCTATCTCATGAGGGGGAAACTCATGACTAAGTGGTGTTCTTAAAATCCATATTGGGAGTATGGTTTGACCTCGATATCCTTTTGAGCGCTCATTTATAACATAAGATGAAATTTGACTACATTGAAATTCAATAGCAAACATGGTTTCTTTCCAACTTATTAATATGTCTGGTCGCTGTTTAATGGATGGTAGGAACGGCTCTAATTGAGCTTTTACGTGAAGACGTTTAAAAAGATCGTACAGCTGAAGTTTTCCAATAAGATGTTCTTCCGTTTCGCCTTCTGAAAATGAATAGGAACATTCAGATTTTCTTTTATGCGCAAAATGTGGAATATTAATCATCCCATTTTTTAAAATAACCTCTTCCTGGCATTGTATACATAGAAAAGTCGTACTATTTTTTATTTCCATAAGTCGTTCGGTGGAATACCTCGCAGGGATAAAAAGATGACCATGCTTCGTAACTGCCGTTAAGATTATAAACACCTCCTCTCTATAAATGTACGAATTTTCTGTCTAAAATGCAAGTGAATTTAGTTGAAAAGACAAAAAGAAATTATTTTTTTCCAAAATAAAAAAACCTTCTTTTTAAGGAAGGTTTAAAAATGTTTGTTAAGTTCGTTAAATACATCGTTTGCTATTATTTCTTTCCCGTATTCTTGAATAACATGAATTGTCTTGTTAGTACGGTTAGCAAATTCTGATATTATGCTTAAAGTATCTAAGATCGTAACAATTTCATTCATATCAAAATTGAAATAAATATTTAAATAATATTTATTCTCATAATGATAGAGCGATGACTGTATACTCTTTTTATCGAATTTTTTTGCCAATGGGAGGATATCATCAAAGTTGTCAAAAACAAATGTATAATCCGATGGCAACTCGTCTAAATCATCCATATAGCTAGGGAAATCCTCAAACTCATGCGGATCTATAGAATTTGAACCGCCATTTTTGAAAATTTTACCTGTAATGTCTTCCACTTCAAAACTTGATTCTGATCGATCGTTCCCTTTGGACATTTCCGTTCGGGTAACAATCACTTCCAAACCTTTTTCCATCGCATGAACTTGTATCCATAATGGACCATCTAACTCTTCAAAATGATCATCATCATGAACCTCATCCATCATCTCCCAAAAAAGCTGCTCGCTCTTATCTTTGTTAAACCAAATTTCATCTCGGCTGAAGCCTCTTTCTTCAATGTCGATGTATGAAATGTATACTTTGAAAGTGTTATCATTGATACGCTCGATATCCATTTAACACATCTCCTTTCGCTTCTTACCGTCTCACCTTTTGCAATGTCTACTACTATTGTATGTTGTTTAACAAAAAAAGAAAAGGAATCCTGCTCACCTTTTTATATTAATAACGCGATTATATGAATTGTAAGAAAGTTCGAATGATAAAGCAAGTAAAAAATGAAAAAACGCAAGATAAAATCTAGGCAATTGCCTTTGACCATCATGCGTTTCACGTAAAAAAGGTACACATTTTAACACCTTTAAAAGAGCTGATTGTTTTTCAAATTTCATTGAAAAACAATCAGCTTAGTTTGCATCTAGTTAACAAGACGTTGTGCTTCCATTAGCTGGTAGGCACGAACTTTTCTTGGCAAAAATCTACGTATTTCATCTTCGTTATACCCAACTTGCAAGCGTTTTTCATCTAAAATAATTGGTCGACGTAATAATCCAGGATATTCTTGGATTAACTCATATAGTCGTTGAAGTGGAAGGCTTTCCACATCGACGTTTAATTTTTGAAATATTTTAGAACGAGTAGATATAATTTCATCTGTCCCGTCTTCGGTCATTCTTAAAATTTCCTTTATTTCACTTATACTAAGTGGTTCAGAAAAAATGTTACGCTCTGTATATGGAATATCATGCTCTTCCAACCACGCTTTTGCTTTTCTACATGAAGTACAACTAGGTGAAGTAAATAATGTTACCATCAATAAAAACACTTCCTTTCAAATAGTCATTGTGTTATATAAAGTAGATTATAATTATTTTAATGTAATGTTTTACTTTTAAAGTATACACCAATTTTTAGTTATTTAAAATATGTTTAGAAGAAAAAATTTACTATTTAAGAACTCTGTCACAATTTCGAAGAAAATATAAGCTACACTTGCACTTAAAAGCTAAATAATTCATCTATTCATCTTATACCCATCTCGTTTCTACTTTAAACATCTTATTACAAAAAATTTAATAACATTCTCAATTAAGAATACAAATTGAAAATGACTGTTCTATTAAATAATACGTTTTCCATGAAATAAAGTTTCATAAAAATAAAAAAAAAGACATAAAATTTTTATTTTTATGTCTTTTTTCCTTTAGTTCAAGGTGTATATTCAACACCAGGTGTATACCTATTTCCAGCATTCCACAGTAAGTATTCGTTTATTCCTGCTTCTTTCAGAGCTTTAATTTGTGCTTCTACTTGCGCTTTTCCATATATTTGATAATTCCCAGCACCCAAGTAAGAAGCTGTAAAATCTTGAATCCACGGACGTGAAACAGGTGGATTTTCTAACTCTGCTAATTTAGCATTTTCTACTTTAGCATATTCTTGAACTAAACGGTATGGTTCTAAATCTGGTTTTTTAATACCAAAATACGATGTCCAGTGACTTGGATAAATCATCGATGAAATGACGTCCACATTTTCCGAGATTTTAGAAAAGTTTTGCCCAATACCTGGTGCTTCTGGAAGTGTTGCAGAATATCCAAATATATCAACTGAGACTTGTGCTCCATATGGTTTTAATTTTTCTCTTGCATAGGCGACAAAGTCGGTAACTGCTTGCACACGTCGTTGTACCGGATCAAGCTCAGTTGACTCATACTTCCCCAACGAGTACTTAAGGGTATCTTCTCTTTTTTCAAATCCTTCAGGGAAACGAACATAGTCAAATTGTATTTCTTTAAAGCCCATTTTTGCTGCCTCAATGGCTATTTCTACGTTATGATCCCATACCTCTTGTAAAAATGGGTTAACAAAGGCCTCTCCTCGTCTATTTTTCCAAACCGTATCCCCATCGACAAATGACAATTCCGGTTTACTTTCTGCCAGTTCTGTATCTTTAAAAACAACGATCCGCGCAATGGGATAGATTTTCTTTTCCTCCATGACTTTAAGCATCGCACGAGGGTCTTTTATGTATGGTTTTCCAATATTATACTTTGCTAAGGAAGAATCCTCGTTTGGTATATATGTTAAGTTTCCAAAATCATCTTTTATATCAATTACCATTGCATTTAATTCTGATGTGTCCATCAATTTTAATAAATCTTTAAACCTGGAACCTCCCGCCGAATGTCCAGTTACATATACACCTCTTACCGCGTCTGGATACTCAAAAGAAAGTCCAGAGTCGTAAACAAATAATTTAGATGAAGAAACGAGCGACTTGTCAATTGCCACAAAACTGAATTCTTTAGTCGAGAAATTATTGGAAAACAAATTCATTTCAGCAAAAACAGAAGTTGGAATTAATAAAGTTGCAAATATACTCAATGAAGCTAACCATTTAATCGTATTCCTCATATAAATAATCCTTCCTTTCCCCTATACTTCTTCATTTTATCAATTATTCCATTTAAAAGAAAGGGCACTTCTACTAATAGCTCTAGTTTTAGGAAATGTACTTTCGCTTTTTTGATATATGGCACATACCGTTGCCGTAGTGAGACGTAACTGAATAGATAGCAAGCCCCGAGGATTGCATCGAAATGGCGGCTACTCTAGCACGGGATGACTGAGACAAGTGAGCCTTCATAAAACGACGCAAATGCGACGGTAGTAGCTCATCGCTCATCCCGCGGAAAGCGTCCGTCCTGCAGCGGAAATCTCAGTGGTATCAGATTAGTACGCACTTTAATTGAAAAGTGAAGTGCACTTTAAGTGCTTCTTGTCTTCACTATACCCCCATTGCTTTGGACTAAACATCTGCTCCTACGGTTACTCGTCGCAAAATTTATATTGCTTTCTAAAAAAAAACGATCATTCAATTAAGAATGACCGTTTTTTTCTTACTATTTGTTAAAGACGTGACTGTGAAATAGCCTTCATCGTTTCAAATTCTTTTTCTGAGCAATATACAAAATGCCCTGGAGTTACTTCACGCATTGCTATTTCTTCACCTGTTTGATAATTATGAGATGCTGGATCGTAAGATTTACGAACACGAGTACGTTCATAATTTGGATCAGGAAGCGGAATCGCTGACAAAAGTGACTGCGTGTAAGGATGTAGTGGATTATTGTATAAATCCTCTGCCGGTGCAAGTTCTACCAATTTTCCAAAATACATAACACCTATACGGTCAGAGATATATTTTACCATGGATAAATCATGCGCAATGAATAAATAAGTTAATCCTTTTTCCTTTTGTAATTCTTTTAATAAGTTTACAACCTGTGCTTGAATCGACACGTCTAATGCAGAAATCGGCTCATCCGCAATGATAAATTCAGGATTTACCGCAAGTGCTCTTGCAATACCTAAACGTTGGCGTTGACCACCAGAAAATTCATGCGCATATCGGTTAGCATGTTCCTTGTTTAAACCAACCGTCTCTAGAAGCTCTTCTACACGCTTTGTACGCTCTGTTGGATTTTTTACAAGCCCATGAATATCTAAACCTTCTGCAATGATATCCAAAACTTTCATACGTGGATTAAGTGAAGCGTATGGATCTTGGAAAATCATTTGCATTTTGCGATTAAATATTTTTAAATCTTTTTTAGTTTTTTTATCATGTACATTAACGCCATCGTAAATTACTTCGCCATCAGTAGCGTCATATAGACGTATAATTGTGCGTCCAGTTGTTGATTTTCCACAACCAGATTCTCCAACAAGTCCTAAAGTTTCACCTTTAAAAATATCGAAGCTTACATCATCCACTGCGCGAACTTCATTTGGCTTACCTGGATTAAAATATTGCTTTAAATTTTTAATTTCTAGTAATTTTTCAGCCATTAGTAAGCTCCTCCTTCAGTTCCTTCATAATAACGGCTACCTGGAAACTTCTTCATACGTTCAATAATAGAAATTGGAGGCTCTACTTGAGGTGCATCGGGATGTAATAACCAAGTTGCCGCATAGTGTGTATCACTTACTTTAAAAAATGGCGGTGCTTCTTCCATATCAATTTTCATTGCATACTCACTACGTAGGGCAAATGCATCCCCTTTTGGTGGTGATAATAAATCCGGAGGAGTACCAGGAATTGCATATAGTTTCTCTTCTACATCTAATGAAGGCATGGAGCTGAGTAATCCCCATGTATATGGATGTTGTGGATTATAAAAAATTTCATCCACCGTACCAACTTCTACAATTCTTCCACCGTACATAACTGCTACGCGATCAGCTACGTTTGCTACAACACCTAAATCATGCGTAATAAAGATAATGGACGTATCAATTTTTTTCTGCAAATCTTTCATAAGCTCTAGAATTTGTGCTTGAATCGTTACATCAAGAGCAGTTGTAGGTTCATCCGCAATTAAAATTTGTGGATTACATGCAAGTGCTATCGCTATAACAATACGTTGACGTTGACCACCAGAAAACTGATGTGGATATTGTTTAATCCGAGCTTCCGGTTTTGGCATACCAACTAAACGTAATAAATCAATTGAAATTTTACGAGCCTCGGATTTACTAACTTTTTGATGTTTTAAAATAGGCTCCATAATTTGCTTGCCTATTGGCATTGTCGGATTTAAAGAGGTCATTGGATCTTGGAAAATCATTGAAATATCTTTCCCACGTATCTTTTGCATTTCTTTATCCGATAGTTTTGTTAGATCTTTCCCATTAAATAAAATATGACCTTCTTTAAATTCAGAACTATGTTCAGGCAATAAACGCATAATCGCCTTAGTAGTAACTGACTTACCAGAACCAGACTCTCCTACAATTGCAAGTGTTTCACCTTTTAATAAATCGAAATTAACGCCACGGATCGCTTTAACTTCTCCTGCAAAAGTGTGGAAGGAAAGCTCTAGGTCTTTAACTTCTAATATTTTCTCCATTTTGCTTTCCTCCTTTTAGTCCTTCATCTTCGGATCGAATGCATCACGTAAACCGTCACCAATTAAGTTGAATGCAATCATTAATAAACTTAATATTAAAGATGGAAACAATAATACATGTGGTTGAAATTTAATCAACTGATAACCGTCATTAATAAGTGTCCCTAAGGATGCAGTTGGTGGCTGAAGCCCTAATCCAATGAAGCTTAGGAATGCTTCAAAGAAAATTGCTCCCGGAATTGTAAACATCATATTAATAATAATAAGCCCTAAAATGTTTGGTAAAATATGCTTCGTAATAATTCGACCGTTACTTGCACCTAATGTACGAGAAGCTAGAACAAACTCTTGGTTTTTAAATTTCAAAACCTGACCTCGTACTACCCTAGACATACCTATCCATCCCGTTATCGTTATTGCAATGATTATTGCAGTAAGCCCTGGCTTCATTACAAGCATCATTAGAATAACAATAACTAATGTAGGAATACCAATCAAAATCTCTACAATACGTTGCATAACATCATCCAAACGCCCACCGTAGTAACCTGAGATTCCTCCATAAGTTACACCGATAACCATATCAATTACAGCAGCTACAAATGCGATAAATAAAGAAATTTGGGTACCTTCCCAAACACGTGAGAACATATCACGTCCAAGTCCATCTGTACCAAACCAATAATACGTATCTACCTTTTTCAATGTATATAAATCTACTTCTTTACCCGCCAGTACACCATAACCATCAAATATTCCAAGCTTTTCTAGTCCCGGTACTTTTGGAGGCAAGTTAGCATGTTGAAGCGTCTGTGTTTCTCCGTCATGCGGACTAATCATAGGTCCAACAAATGCCATGACGATTATAAATAGCAAAATGAAGGCACTAACGATCGCAGCCTTATTTTTACGAATACGCAACCAAGCATCTTGCCAGAAACTTAAACTTGGTTTCGAAATTCTTTCGGAATGGATGCTATCTATATGGACTCTATCAAAAGAATCAGCAGGTAATTTTTTTACATCTTCATTCATTAATTACTACCTCCTGATAAACGAATACGCGGATCAATAATACCGTAAAGAATATCTACTACGAATATTACAAGTATTAAGAATGCCGAGAAAAACAAAGTTGTCCCCATAATAATAGGGAAATCGTCTGTCATAATTGATTTTACAAATTGTTCCCCAATTCCAGGAATAGCAAATATTTTCTCAATTACAAGGGAACCTGTTAGCAAACCAGCTGCTAACGGACCTAAAACAGTTACAAGAGGTATTAATGCATTTCGGAAAGCATGCTTAAATGCAACTTCAAACCCACTAGCACCCTTTGATTTCGCAAGCGTAATATAATCAGAACCTAAAACTTCTATCATTTCCGTGCGTATAAAACGGGAAGCTGTAGCAAGAGGACCCATAGCTAATGCAATAGATGGAAGAACACTTGACATCCAACCGTCTTTCCATAAAGCAACCGGGAAAATTTGCCATTTAACAGCTAACCAATACTGCAATAATGTTGCGAAAACGAAAGATGGAATTGATATTCCAATGATAGCAATTAGCGTACTACCATAATCCCAAATAGTATTTTGCCTTAATGCAGCAATCATACCTAAAATAATTCCAATAGCAACTCCAAGAATTAATCCTTGTGATCCTAGAAGAAAAGATGGACCAAGACGTTTCATGATTA
Source organism: Psychrobacillus glaciei (assembly GCF_008973485.1). Taxonomy (GTDB): domain Bacteria; phylum Bacillota; class Bacilli; order Bacillales_A; family Planococcaceae; genus Psychrobacillus; species Psychrobacillus glaciei. The sequence continues at coordinate 1,143,435 of NZ_CP031223.1, read as the reverse complement.
ATTCAGTAACACTTGCATTTTTAAACTGGAAGGAGACACCTAAATCACCTTTCGCTAAGTTTAACATATACTTTCCATATTGAACTGCTACTGGTTTATCTAAATCATATTTCGCTTCCACTATCGCAAGTTGTGAAGGGGATAGTTTTGCAGCAGAGCTAATCGGGGATCCTGGAAGCGCCTTCATTAAGAAGAATGTAGCTGTTGCAATCAGGAAAAACGTTATAAACATATAAATTACACGCCGTAAAATATATTTTGCCATCTTTTGCACCTCCTAAATAAAATATGTTCTATTCTACTATATTAATCTATATTTACTTCTAAACAGAATGGCTTTGAAATTGTCAAAATCGAATGTATAAAAAAAATATTTAGTGAATTCAGTTTCATTTAAAAAGAGAGCATATGGCCCAAATTGGAAACCATATACTCCCTAACTATGAGATTTTTTACTACAAATACTTAGTTTTTACCTTCGATATAAGCCCATTTGTAACTATAGTCTCCACCGAATGGGTGTTTAGCAATACCTTTTACATATGATTTTTCTAAAATCATTGCACCTTTTTGGTAAACTGGTCCAATAGCGTAATCTTCACCTACAACTAATTTTTCAGCTTTTGCCATTGCATTCCAACGTGCTTCTGGGTCTAGTGCAAGTTTACCATTAATATCTTTTAGTAATTGATCATATTCAGAGCTTGAATATGACATGTGGTTATTTCCACCACCAGTTTCCCATAAGTTTAAGAAACTGTATGGATCTTGATAGTCAGGACCCCATCCAGCAAATTCGATGTCATAATCTTGATTTGTATCAAGGTCTAGACGTACCGCAAACGGTACTTCTTTAAGTGACATTTTTAACCCTGGTAAGTTTTTTTCTAATTGAGATTTTAAATATTCATCCATTTTTTTAGAAACATCAGAGTCTGAACCCAGAAGTTCTATAGAAATTTCTTTAACTCCTAATTCAGCTAAACCTTTTTCCCATGCTGCTTGAGCCGCTTCTAGATCAAATGCAGTCATGTCTCCATTAACACCACGGAAATCGTTTCCATCTTCATCAAAATAGAAATCTTTTGGAATTAAGTAACTAGCTGGCATAGAACCATTTGCTAAAACTACAGAAGTTAAATCTTCTTTATTAAATCCTTTTGAAATTGCTTCACGAATATTTACGTTAGCAAGTGGAGATTTTTTACCAAGACGCTCTTGGTTATATTTGAAATAGTATACAGCTGTATCCGGTTGATTTACAACCTCTGGATCATCAGCATATTGACTTGCATAGTCACCAGAAAGACCAACGCGATCTTTTTCACCATTTGTATATAGGTTAACTGCAGTTGGAACTTCTTTTACAACATCAACGTTAATTTCTGTAAGTTTTACTGTATCTTTATCCCAGTATTGATCATTTTTAAGATACTTCCATGTTAAACCTGTTCCATCCCAATCAGCTAATGTGAATGGACCGTTGTATAATACAGAATCGGAATTTTTCGCATAGTTATCACCTTGCGCTGTAACAAATGCTTCTTTTAATGGATAGAACGTTCCGAAAGACATTAATGATAAGAAGTAAGGAACTGGTTTTTCAAGCGTCACTTCTAATGTTTTTTCATCAAGAGCTTTAATACCTAATTCATTGTAATCAACTGTGCCTTCTGAGATTTCAGTAGCATTTTTGATAACACCTGACATCATGTATGGACCATATTCAGAAGCCATATCCGGGTTCATCGCACGTTTCCAAGCATATTCAAAGTCATTAGCTGTTACAGGAGAACCGTCAGACCAGTTAGCATCACGAATTTTAAATGTGTATACTAATCCGTCTTCAGAAACTGTTGGCTCACCATCAGAAATAGCAGGAACTGCAACATTTTCTGGGTTTAAACGGTATAAACCTTCGTTTACATTGTTAAGAACAATGAAACCAACTTGGTCAGTCATTAAAGATGAATCCATCGTTGGAATTTCAGCACCCTCAATAAGATTTAGTACTTGATCTTCGTCAATTACTGCTGCTGTTTCTTTCGATGTTTCTGTTGTTGAATTTTTATCTTCTTTTGTAGTTGTTGCATCTTCTTTGTCGCCACAAGCAGCAAGGAAAACACTAAGAACTAACATTAGGCCAAAAAGCCATAAAAATTTGCTATTCTTCAATAGAATAACCCCCTTTAAATATTCAGAAAAATTCATTACAATACTTATTATACATTTTCATTCTAACTTGTACAGTATTTTCAAAAAAAAAAGTTTAATTTAGTTATAAAACCATCACATTGTCCTAACAATTGTGAATCTTTGGAAAGATAATTTCTTGTTTTTTACAAATATTCAACAAAGTTTTGATTATTTTAATTTTATCTTCTATAATCTATTCTTGTAGAGGTGAATTATGAAAGCAAAAATTTTCTATTTTATAGGGTTACAACTTCTTATTTTCGTACTTACGTTTTTAATATACGGAAAATGTAATCTAGTTTATTATGCAAATATGTCTTTTTATGTCGGAGGACTTATTACGTTCTTTGGATTAATGTCGTATGTTGTTGCCGGAGGTTTTTTTGATTTTTTCACGGAAAGTTCAAGAAAAGTTTTTACTCCGAAGCGTTTGAGAAAAGAAGTGGGTAAGATGCGATTGCCTTCAGAAGTTTTTTCTTTTCCTAATAAGCCGATTATTGCTTTAGGGCTATCTAGCTTACTTTGCATGTGTATTGCTTTGTTTGTTTATTATAGTTAAGTTTTCAACTTGATTTTTAACTTTCTTCTATACTATAATGTTCAAAACAATACAAAATGCTTTGACGGAGAAAAGTATATTTGAACTTGTATGTGAAGAGAGTCTGTGGTTGGTGCAAACAGAACATACGTCAAATAGAATGGGCTTTTGAGCAGTATATGTGAACTTGAAGTAGCATATACCGTCCCCTTCACGTTACGAAGAAGAGTGGCTAAATTACTTTTAGCAAACTGGGTGGTACCACGGATTATACATCATTCGTCCCTTTTTATAGGGATGTATGATGTTTTTTTATTTTTAAGGAGGAAAAAAGATGAAGAAAATATTTTCAGGTGTGCAACCAACAGGAACTATCACTCTCGGGAATTATATTGGTGCTTTTAGACAGTTTATAACTCTGCAAGATGGCTATAATTGTATATTTTGTATTGTCGATCAGCATGCCATTACTGTAGCTCAGGATCCACGGGAGTTAAGTAAACATATTCGTTCACTTGCTGCATTATATCTTGCTGTAGGTATCGATCCAGAAAAATCGACGTTATTTATCCAGTCAGAGGTACCCGCACATGCACAGGCTGGTTGGATTATGCAATGTGTGTCTTATATCGGTGAATTAGAAAGAATGACACAGTTTAAAGACAAATCTGACGGAAAAGATGCCGTTTCGGCTGCTTTACTAACGTACCCTCCATTAATGGCTGCAGATATTCTTTTATACCAAACTGATATCGTTCCAGTTGGAGACGACCAAAAACAACATGTTGAGTTAACACGCGATTTAGCAGAAAGATTTAATAAGCGCTACGGGGAAGTCCTTACTATTCCTGAAATCCAACTCCCTAAAAGCGGAGCTCGAATTAAATCACTTCAAGATCCTCTAAAGAAGATGAGTAAATCCGATCCGAACTTAAAAGCAACTATCCGTATTCTAGACACACCAAAAGAAATTGAGAAGAAGATTAAAAGCTCTGTAACGGATTCTGAAGGCATCGTTGCTTATGATCCGGAAAATAAACCTGGAGTTTCGAATTTACTAACGATCGAAGCAGCATTAAACAACGTATCGATCGAATCGCTTGTACAAAAGTACGAAGGAAAAGGATACGGTGACTTTAAAGCATCGGTAGCTCAAGTGATAAATGATCATTTTGCTCCAATCCAAGCTCGCTATGAACAATTATTACATTCAACAGAGTTGGATGACATTTTAGATCGAGGTGCAAAAAAAGCGAATACGCACGCACAACAAACCTTGTTTAAGATGGAAGCCGCAATGGGCCTCGGAAGAAGACGATAACCGATAAAGTCAAAAGGGATAGGCAGAACAAAACAAATTCATTTGAACTTAGTATAAACAAAACTACAGCATTCCAAGAGTGTCCTAATGCTAAATAGTTTAAATACAGTACTAAATGAGAACAACTAATTACTGCTAATCCATAACTGATTAAAAAAAGTAAAAGTCTAATATGTATCACATCCTTCTTAAACCATATGAAAAACCGTTCCTAAACTTTCGTCTAGGAACGGTTTTTTATTTTTAAATTATTTTGAAGATTTAACTACAGAATCAGATACTAATTCTACGTCTTGTAGGTTAGAGAAAGATTCATTTGAATAATCAATATTCCAATTTTTAACGCGTTTGTTTACCGGAACCAATTCATAACGATACATAGTTGGAATTACAGGAGCTTCTTCCGCCATGTATTCTTGCCAAGCACGGAATTGTCCAGCACGGTAATCAGCATCAAATGCTTCCGGAGAGTCAATATTTGCTAATGTTTGCTCTAAGAAATCTGATGAGAAACGGCTAAAATTATATTGCGCCGATTTAGAGTATAAGCCCATTGGTGATGGATCTGTACCTGTTGCCCATGCAGCCATGAAAATATCAATTTCTGGGTCATCTGCTTGAACTTTGTCATAGAAGCTGTTGAACTCAATTGTACGACCTGTAGTTAACGTCACGTTTAAACCAACGTCTTTCCAGTTTTGTAAATAGAATTGAGTAATATCTTCAGCGATATCGTCACCCGTCATTGTAGCGAATTTAATTTCGAAAGGTTTTCCTTCTTTATCTTCACGAATTCCATCGCCATTAGTATCTTTATAGCCAGCTTCATCTAATAATGCCATTGCTTTGTCTGGATCAAACGTAAATCCTTCTAAAGAAGAATCATAGAAAGATGCGAACACTGGTGGGATTAAAGAGTTAGCACGTTCACGTAATCCATTATAGAATACTTCTGCTACTTGCTCTACATCAATTGCATAGCCCATTGCATGACGTAATTTAACGTCACCCATTTTTGAACCAGCAAGATCTGTAATAACTTCGCCTTTTTCTGTATCATATTTACCTAATTTGAAGCCAAGGTATGAATAGTAAAGTTCTTGACGCCCTAGAATGTCAATATTGTCAAAGTCTTTAACTTCTTCCATTTTAGAAGCACTAAAGCTTGATGCAATATCATATTCGCCTTGTCCAATTGCAACTGAAATTGAGCTTGTTGGTACAACTTTCACTAAAACACCATCAAGTTTTGGTTTACCTTTCCAGTAGTTTTCGTTTGCTACGAATTGTACTGATTCACCTGGTACGATTTTGTCAAATTTAAATGCGCCTAAAGTTACAGGGTTTTTACGAACTGCATCCGATTCTACTAAATCTGCCATTTTAATATCTTTTAGAATATGACTTGGTGCAGCACTACTCCAAATTCCATCTCCACCACTAAAGATTGCTGGTGAAATCTGTTTTAATGACATTTCTAAAGTTGTTTCATCAACTTTTACTAAACCAGAGATTGAATCTGCTTTTCCATCATGGTACTCTTCAGCACCAACAATGTTTTGGAAATTGGAGTCATAACGAACACCTGTATATCCTTTGCTTCCAATGATTAAATAAGGATAAATTACGTCTTCAATCTTCAATGGTTCACCGTCGGACCATTTAACACCATCGCGGATTTTGATTGTAACTTTGTTATTAGCTTGATCTACAGTCATACTTGCAATACCTGAATCATCTAATAAAAAGTCTCCATCTGTTCCAAAAAGAGAGTTACTTGAATAAGCCATAATATCAGAATCATAAGCGTCTTCGCTTAATTCTGCTAAGAAAATACCTTGGAATGGCTCATCCTTTGCCATTGCCACTTTTAAAATACCGCCTGAAATTGCATCACCATCATTTGTTACTTCTAATGGGAATAATGCATCAGAATCTTCAGCTACAGGTTCTTCTGCTGTTTCTTCTGTTTTACCTTCTTCTGTTTTACCTTCTTCTGTTTTTCCTTCATCAGTACCTTTTGCTGGCTCATCGGTATCCTTGTTACATGCACCAAGTACTAGCATGAAAGCTATAAGTACCGCAAATAATGTCCAAAGCTTTTTATTCATTTCTATTTCCTCCTTTTTATTCTCTATTGTTTCTATATCAAACGGTAAACGTTTAATACCAAATTCGAATTGGTTTTAGCCAAGACGTTGTTTTGCATCTGCCGAACGGCGTAATGCTTGCCCAACATAATTGATCCCTAACATCATAAGTAATATAAAGATAGATGCTGGTAACCATACCCACCACTTTTCTTGCAATACAAGCGGGTTATTTGCATAACTAATTAATGTTCCTAAACTTGGAGTCGATGGTGGTAATCCAAATCCAAGAAAAGATAATCCTGTTTCAATTCCGACGTTTCCTGCAAAATTTAATGTCATCTCTACAATTAAGATAGAACTTAAATTGGGCATAATCTCTTTAAAAATAATAAGGAATCCACTAGTACCCAACGTTTTAGATGCATTCACATAATCACGTCTACTTTCAGACAAAGCCTTACTTCGTACAAGACGTGCAGTAGGAGGCCAAATGAAAATGCTCAAAATTAGGATGAACATCGTAATTGAATATTTAGGAATAATCGTAACGAATACAATTATTAACATTAATGAAGGTATAGTAATGAAAAAGTCAATAATTCGCATAAAAATATTATCGATCCATCCTCCGAAATAACCACAAATTAAGCCAACAACTATACCGAATACCCCAGTAATAAGTGTAATAAAAATGGCGATTGTAATTGAATTTTTAGCTCCAATTATAAGCTGCCCAAGAATAGCTTTCCCTCCTTGGTCTGCTCCTAAAAAGAATTTATCTCCTGGTGGAGCATATTTATCGCGTAAACTAACTCGCATCAAAGCTTGTTCATCAATAAGCTTTGCCCATATAAAAACACCAATAATGACAATCACTAGTGCTATAAGTGAAAACATTGCCAATTTATCTTTTTTAAACTCTCGAAAAATAACTTGCATCCCAGTTGCAGGGGCACTTACTTCTACAATTTCATTTTTGTTCTCTTTATTAGCCATTCTTATTCACCTCTCCTTAACATATAATTCGTCTACTCTATCCTTATTCTTGGGTCAACAATACTCATGATAATATCGGACAGTAGACTACCTAATAACGTTAAGAATCCAAATAACATAACAAGTGCAGTAATTACACTGTAGTCACGTGATGCAATAGATGAAATAAATAACTGTCCCATCCCTGGATAACCGAAGATTGTTTCAATAAAGATAGAACCACCTAACAAACCAGTTATTGTAAATCCAAAAAAAGCTGCAATTGGTAGCAAGGAATTTCTTAGAATATGTCTAGAATATACCTTACTAATTGGAATACCTTTACTTCGTGCAGTTCGAACATAATCTTGGCTTTTAGAATCAATAATTTCAGAACGTAAATACTGAATAACTCCAGTAGTAGCTAATATCGCATAAGTTATAGCTGGTAACAACATATGGTAAACTTTGCTCCATATGTATCCAAAAGTACCTGGATCATATTGAATATCTACACTACCAACCGTAGGGAACCAGTGAAGTTTATAACCGAATAAAAATAAGAATATTAAAGATAAAACAAACGTTGGAATTGCATAAACTATGAAACTATACAATACAATTACCTTATCCGCTAACGTATCTTGATAACGGCCTGCTATAATCCCAAGTGGAATAGCTATTATATATAACAAAATAGCACTTACTAAAGATAGCCAAAACGTATTTACAGCTCTTTCACCTATCAAAGTTGAAACGCCTATTTTATACGTATAACTTTTACCAAAATCCCCTTGCACTGCTCTTAACATCCAGTGGGCATACTGTTCATACCACGGATCATTCAAACCGGCCAACTCACGTAGTTCTTCTATACGATTAGGATCCGTCTCTGGTGTAATCTTTCCCGTAAAAGGATCTCCTGGCATAAATTTAGCCATCGTGAAAATTAATAAACTTAGAACGAGTAACTGTGGAATCATGATTAATGTTCGTCTTACGATTGTTTTCCACATATTACATGCCCCCCTTTTCGTGAGCACTCATCGCTACAAAATGCGTATCTGTCAATTTTTTCAAGTCAAATACTCTTCCGTTTGGATCATAATAATTTTTATGCTCGATTACATAATCAGCTTCCACTTTAATACGGTCTCTTTTTCGAACATCCCGACCTATTGGATTAACATCAGGAATAGCAGATAATAATCGCTTCGTATAAATGTGTTGTGGATTCGTATAAATGTCTTCTCGATTTCCAGACTCTACGAATCTACCTTTATACATGATAGAAATATGCTCACACATATGTTTTACGACCCCTAAATCATGGGAGATAAACAAGTAACTTAAACCAAATTCCTCTTGAATATCTTTCATAAAGTTCAGCACTTGCGCTTGAACGGAAAGGTCTAAAGCCGATACTGGTTCATCCGCAATAATCAGTTTTGGATTACAAGCAATCGCTCGTGCAATTCCAATTCGTTGCTTTTGGCCACCCGAAAATTCATGTGGATATTTTACTTTCGCATCTTCATTCATTCCGACGATTGCTAATAACTCATTGATTTTTCGTTTTTCTTCATCAGGAGTTAACTTCAAAAAGTTTCGTATTGGCTCTGCAATAATATCTTGTACACGTTTACGAGGGTTAAGGCTGGAATTCGCATCTTGGAAAATCATTTGTATATCACGATTAAACGTTGAATTAGGGTTACGCCGTTTATTTGTAACATCTTCCCCTTCATAAATAATGTTTCCAGAAGTTATTTTTTCAAGCCCAATAATTGATTTACCAGTAGTTGATTTTCCACAACCTGATTCCCCAACTAAACCATATGCCTTCCCTTTTTCGAATTCTAAATTGATTCCATCCACTGCATGAACATTATCAATAACTGTATTGAAAAAACCTCCACGAATTGGATAGTGGACACGTAAATCATTAATTTGCATAAAACTCATCGTGAATTTCCTCCTTCTTCACTTTCAAAATGAAAGTGCTTCCAGCAAGTACATCTAACTAAATGACCTGGAGATACTTCATGGAGTGTTGGCTTTTCTTCATGAGCAATACCCGGAATCCACGGAATCCTTGCTGAGAATCGGCATCCAGTTCTTGGTAGCTTCATCAGCGAAGGTACCATTCCTTGAATTACTTGAAGTTTTTCATTTTCACTATTCATTTGCGGTATAGAGTTGAATAACGATCGTGTATAAGGATGCTTTGGATTCGAAAATAAGTCTTCTACGGAAGCTTCTTCAATAATTTCTCCAGCATACATAACTGCAACCCGATCTGCTACTTCAGCTACAACTCCTAAATCATGTGTGATTAAAATTATTCCTGCTCCTGTTTCTGCTTGTAAATCTTTTAACAAATCCAATATTTGAGCTTGTATTGTAACGTCTAATGCAGTTGTTGGCTCGTCAGCGATAATGACCTTAGGCTTACAGGAAATTGCAATTGCTATAATAACACGCTGTCTCATACCACCGGATAGCTGATGCGGAAATTGTTTTGCGGTTCTCTTAGGATTCGGAATACCAACTTGTGCTAACAATTCTAATACACGTTTTTCCCTATCATTTTTAGACATCTTTGTGTGGTAGATTAATCCTTCTTCTATTTGATCACCAATATACATAAGGGGATTTAAAGCAGATAAAGGATCTTGGAATATCATTCCAATCTCTTCACCTCTTACTTTATTAAACTTTTCTTCATCAAGGATTGCTAGGTTTTCTCCGTTGTAATTAATCTCACCTTGTACTCTTGTTTTATTATGATCATGAAGTCCGATAATAGAGGTTGCTAACGTACTTTTTCCACAACCAGACTCTCCAACAATTGCCAGAATTTCATTTTGCTTTAATGTAATCGATACGCCATCGACTGCATCATAATATGTATCTTTAATGCGAAAACCAGTGTGTAAATCTTTAATTTTTAAAAGTTCATTTGTCATGTTTAAAATAAAACTCCCTTCATGCATCAGATTTCCAACGATTCTCATCCGTTTCTTCTCATGACGCTAGATCACTCGAATGAATAGTATTTTCTGTAAGGTATTTTTTTATCTCTATACACAACCCTAAATTTCAATTTTTCTGTCAACTTACCTCTCAAGTGTAAATTCTATTACAATTTCATTACAATCGCAATACATTTTTTATTATTCCCTTTATTTACTCTTTTTTGAAATTTAAAAATTCTCTTTAAACCCTGTCATATCAATGCTTCCATTTAAATTATCTAATTTAATAAATTATTTTAACTAGATAATTGATTCTTTCAATTTCGACAGTATTAAACAATGAAATGGAATTTTTCAAGCCTACGCTTTAATAAATCAACCCTTTAAACCATTGAAGTGTCAACGTTTTATTTTTAAAATAAAAAAAAGTATTTTCCAATTTATTTGGAAAATACTTTTTATTTTTACTTTATTCACCGAAAATAAAATTCACTTACTGTTTGATTGTTTTGTTTCTTATTTTTTGAATAAAATACTAGCATTATGTCCACCAAATCCGAGTGAATTGCTCATTGCATACTCAATGTCCGCATTTCTAGCGGCATTTGGTACATAATCCAAATCACATTCTGGATCTGGTGTTTCTAAATTCATCGTTGGAGGCAATATTCCTTCTTTTAAAGCTAATACAGTGAAAATTGCTTCCACTCCACCTGCCGCACCTAGTAAGTGCCCAGTCATTGACTTTGTAGAACTCATTGCTAATCTATAAGCATGTTCCCCAAAAACAGATTTTACAGCCATCGTTTCAAACAAATCATTATATGGAGTACTAGTTCCATGAGCGTTAATATAATCGATCTGTTCTGGTTTAATACCTGCATCTGCAATTGCTTGTTTCATGGCACGAGCAGCGCCTTCTCCTCCAGGTGCAGGAGCAGTGATATGATGAGCATCACCTGTTGAACCATATCCAATAATCTCTGCATAGATTTTCGCACCACGTGCTACTGCATGCTCATATTCTTCTAAGATGATAATTCCTGCGCCTTCTCCGATAACAAAGCCATCACGGTTTGCGTCAAATGGTTTTGAGGCAGTTTGTGGATCCGTATTTAATGAAAGTGCAGTATTTGAGCAGAATCCAGCTACAGACATATGTGTAATCGGTGACTCAGCACCACCTGTAATCATTACGTCCGCATCTCCGCGCTCAATTACTTTAAATGCATCCCCAATTGAGTTTGTTCCTGATGCACAAGCCGTTACGCTACAAGAATTGATCGCTTTTGCTCCAAAATGGATCGACACTTGACCTGCCGCCATATCCGGAATCATCATCGGAACAAAAAATGGACTTACACGACGAGCACCTTTTTCTAAAAATACACGGAATTGTGCTTCGTATGTCTCCATCCCACCAATTCCTGAACCAATCCATACTCCAGTTCGTAGACCAATCTCTTCTGTAATTGTTAAATTTGCATCTTCTACCGCCATGATAGAAGCCGCAAGTGCATAATGAGTAAAACGATCCATCTTACGAGCGTCTTTTTTCTCAATATATTTCTCAATATCAAAGTCTTTTACTTCAGCTGCAACCTTCGCGGAAAACTGGCTTGCATCCAATCGTGTAAGCATACCCACGCCTGATTTTCCTTCTTTAATTGCCGACCAAGTTGTTTCTATATCATTTCCTAATGGTGTAACAGCACCGACTCCTGTTACGACAACCCTACGTTTCGTCATGTATATTCTTCCTCCCGATGTCCCTTAGTTATTTTCCCCATTTTAATGTAATGGCACCCCAAGTTAAGCCACCACCAAATCCGACCATAACAATAATGTCATCATCTTTCACTTTCCCATTCACCACTTCTTCTTTTAATGAAAGTGGAATGGATGCAGACGAAGTATTACCATACTTATGAATCGTTTTCGACATTTTTTCGACAGGTAATCCCAATCTTTCGCGCGATGCATCCATTATACGAATATTGGCTTGGTGTGGGATTAGCATATCTATATCTTCTTTTGAAAGTCCGGCTTTCTCTATAACATTAACTGCTGATTCACCCATTTGTCGAACTGCAAACTTAAAAACTTCTCTCCCATTCATTGCAAGATGTGGACCATCTTGGTATAGATGCTTGCCACCGCTTCCATCAGCACCAAGTTCAAATGATAAAATTCCGCGTCCTTCCGATACTTTACTTACAACAGCGGCACCTGCTCCGTCTCCAAATAATACTGCTGTGTTGCGGTCTTCCCAATTTGTAATTTTAGACAGTTTTTCAACACCTACAACAAGTACATGAGAATACGTATCGGATTCTACAAATTGTTTTGCAGTTACTAAACCGTACATAAACCCTGCACATGCAGCAGAGATGTCCATTGCTGCAGCGTTTTTAGCACCAAGTTGATCTTGTAACATTGTAGAAACACTTGGAAACGGGCGATCTGGTGTAACCGTTGCAACTAATATCAGCCCAATTTGTTCTGGTGAAATTCCTGCATCTTTTATTGCTTCTTTAGCTGCTTCAAAAGCTAAATGAGATGTATCTTGTTCAGGTCCAGCAATTCTTCTTTCTTCTATACCAGTTCTAGTTCGAATCCATTCGTCGGATGTATCTACTTTTTTCTCAAGGTCTGCATTTGTTAAAATCTGCTCTGGCGAATAAGTTCCTAATCCAATTATTCCTGCATTCACAAAAGTTCCTCTTTTCTTATAATCTATTATTAGTACCTGGTAACAATAATAACGAATAAGTGAACATTTTTCAACAACATAGTTTGAATCTGTAAATTTTCTTTTGAATTAGCTAGTGGTATGATATGATATACATAGTAAAAATAGCTTGAGGTGAAACAAATGAAATATATTATGACACTAATTTGGTCTGTAATACTAGTTTCTATGTTGAATTACGTAGTAAGCTCTGTACAAGATCAACCCTTTGTATTTGTGCATGGTTTAATTATGTCTATTCCTGTTGCGATTTTGATTTTTATCATTACAGCAATTATTCCAAACGAACTAGCACCATCAGAACAACACTAAAAAACAGCTCCCGCAAACAAAATGCGGGAGCTGTTTTATTTTTGCTGTTCGATTACCTAACGTGTATCGCAAATTAAACTCCCCATAACGCAAATTAAAACGGGATAATGCAAGATTAACTCTGCGTATCGCAAATTCATGGTTATTTTCCAGTACTGTGCGGGTAATATTGGGAATATCCTCTATTTTGCGATTCATTGTGTCTATCTTGCGATTTAGGAACTCTATCTTGCGATTCTTACTTAAATGTAGCAATAATCCTATTTTATAACTAATTGGCCATCTTCAATGGTTGCTTCTATTGTACTTCCTGGAAGAATCGTTCCTCCGATTAGTAGTTTTGCTACTGCAGTTTCTAAATGTCGTTGAATAAAACGTTTTAATGGTCTTGCACCAAATGCAGCGTCCGTGCCTTCCGATACAATCCATTTAAGAACTGCTGCATCCACTTGCAAATTTATTTCTTGTTCGTGAACACGATCTTGCAATTGTTTGACATATTTTTCGGCTATTTTTTCAAAATGTAGGGTAGTTAACGAGTGGAACATAATAATATCATCTAATCGATTTAATAACTCTGGTTTAAAATGTTCTCTTAAAGAAGCCATTACAAGGCTTTCTTCCTCTTCGCTAATAATCCCTGTACTATTTCCAAGAAATTGCGATCCAATATTTGAAGTTAATATGACAACCGTGTTTGTAAAATTGACGATTCTACCTTGGCTATCGGTAATACGGCCATCGTCCATTAATTGCAATAATATATTTGCAACATCTGGGTGTGCTTTTTCTATTTCATCTAATAGCACAACAGCATAAGGGTTTCTCCGAACTGCTTCAGTTAGTTGGCCACCTTCTTCATATCCAATATAGCCTGGAGGAGCGCCTACTAGTCGAGATACACTATGTTTTTCCATATATTCAGACATATCAATGCGGATAAAATGCTCTTCCGAATCAAATAAATTTGCAGCTAGCGACTTAGCAAGTTCTGTTTTACCTACACCAGTTGGCCCTAAAAATAGGAAGGATCCAATAGGTTTCCGCGGATCTTTAATGCCAGCTCGTGCTCGCCATACCGCTTCTGTTACTAATTGCACTGCTTGATCTTGTCCGACTACTCTTTCTGCAAGTGTTTCTTTTAAACGAAGAAGCTTTTCCCGTTCTCCTTCTACCAATTTTGTAACTGGAATACCAGTCCATCTAGAAACGATGGATGCAATTTCTTCTGCGGTTACTTCTTCTCGTAACAAGCGAGATTCCGTTTCTTCATTTACTTGTTGTTCATATACTTGAAGCTCTTTTTCTAAGGTAGGAATTTTCCCATGACGAAGCTCGGCAGCTTTATTCAAATCATACCTATTTTCTGCATCTTCCAATTCTCGACGATATCGGTCAAGTTCTTCTCTTTTTTGTTGAATAACTTGAATTGCTTCTTTTTCTTTTTCCCATTTGTTGCGCATCTCACTTGTAGATTGCTCTAATTCTTTTAAGTCTTGACGTATTTGTTCTACTCTTTTTTTACTGGCAGCATCTTTTTCCTTCATTAATGCTTGTTCTTCAATTTGAAGCTGCATCATTTTTCGAGTCACTTCATCAAGCTCTTGTGGCATTGAGTCAATTTCTGTTCGAATCATGGCACAAGCTTCGTCTACTAGATCAATTGCTTTGTCTGGTAAGAAACGTTCCGTAATATAACGATTTGATAATTCCGCAGCTGCTACGATTGCCCGGTCATGAATACGTACACCGTGATGCAATTCAAAGCGTTCTTTTAGCCCACGTAAAATGGACACTGTGTCTTCAACGGAAGGCTCTCTTACAAGAACTTGTTGGAATCTTCTTTCCAGTGCGGGATCTTTTTCAATATACATCCGGTATTCATCCAATGTAGTTGCTCCTATACAATGCAATTCCCCTCTGGCCAACATTGGTTTCAACATATTCCCAGCGTCCATTGCACCTTCTGATTTCCCTGCTCCAACAATTGTATGAATCTCATCTATAAATAAAATAATTTGCCCTTCGCTTTCTTTCACTTGCTTTAATACCGCTTGTAATCGTTCTTCGAATTCACCGCGGTATTTCGCACCTGCTATTAAAGAGCTCATGTCTAGTTCAAAAATTTCTTTTTCTTTTAAACCCTCTGGAACATCTTTTCGCACAATTCTTTGCGCTAATCCTTCTACAATCGCTGTTTTACCAACACCAGGTTCTCCTATTAACACGGGATTATTTTTTGTTTTTCTAGATAATATACGAATAACATCCCGTATTTCTTGGTCACGCCCAATGACAGGATCCATTTTTCCTTCTTTTACAGCGGTAACTAAATTACGCCCATATGTTTCTAATGGACTTTTTTCATCTGTTTGTTTCATTTGCATTACGAAACATCTCCTTTTAGATAAAGTTTGACCTTCTTTGACTAATGTGATTATAATATTATTTCCTGTAATTTGTAAAGAAAAGTGATTTTTTCTTATTCGCCCGATCGGGACAAGATTATTATGCTATTATTGTTATAATAATGGAAAGGTTGTGAATGTATATGAACAGGATTACCCCTTCATTCACGCGGATTTATTCATTATTTGAACAATTTGGTTCCATTAATAAAATAGAAAAAGATTGGCCTATATTTCATGAAAGGGAACGTTCCGATGAAGTGTATTTTGTTTTAGAAGGTTAAGTAAGAATTACGAAAGATACGGAAAGCGGCAGATTATTTACACTTAAAATTACAGGTTCACAATGTATTATTGGAGAAACTAGTGTTTTTTGTGAAACGGTTTAACATTCTGTATCAGCTCATACGATAGAGCCTACAAAAATAATTGCACTATCTCGATCCCAATTGGAAAAATTCTTAACTTCTTCTCCCGAACTTATGATGGAATGGATGAGAGTTATTCAACTGAATCATTTAAAAAACGAGACACGATTTCGGGATTTACTACTACATGGGAAAAAGGGAGCTCTATTTTCAACATTATTTCGTCTTTCGAATACTTAGGGAATTCTTCAAGAGGATGGCAGTATTATCATAGATCATCATTTGACCAATCAAGAAATAGCTAATCTCTGTGCAACAAGCAGAGGAGTTGTCAATCGAATGTTAAACGATATAAAAAAGTCTGATATCATTACACTTAATAAAGGTTATAACAATTCACGATCTAAACTTTTTACGGACAGAAATTGAGTGTGATTATTGTCCTCTTCATATATGTAGAATAGATTAAAATGTAATTACTTCTATTTAAAGACATAAAAATTAGGGAAACTCCTAGTATAAGAGTTTCCCTAATTTGTATCAAGTTAAACAGGATGTTTTTATCGAATGCCCAATGCAATTTTCGCATAGCGAGACATATTATCTCTTGACCATGGTGGATTGAAAACGACATTTACATCTGTTTCCTTCACTTCTGGTAATTCAGCAAGCGCCGTTTTAACTTGATCTACAATCATTGGCCCCATTGGACATCCGATTGAAGTAAGCGTCATCGTAACAATTGCAGTACCTTCTTCCGTCAACTCTACATCATAAACTAAACCTAAATTAACAATATCGACCCCTAGTTCTGGGTCAATTACATTTTCGAGTGCACTCATCATACTATCTTTCATATCTTGATCCATTATAAATCCCCCTTACTACTTTTGTTCATCATAACAAAGTCTGCTCATTATGCCAAATTGTCTCCAAGCCATTTAGTTGCTGCTAATAAGCCTTTACGGTTAACTGCATGACCTGCAGATTTTTCTTTCATAAAAACTAATTGTTCATTCCCATACTGTTTTTCATATTCCTCAATAAAATGAGCGGTTGATGCAAAAGGAACAATAACATCTTTTTCTCCATGCCAAAAAAACAAGGACTTATTTGCAAGTTTCTCCATATGAATCGAAGCATCAAAAGTAGATAAGGTGTGGAACATATTGTCCTTTTCCTCCGAGTTCAAAGGTATTGGAATTCCCTTTTGCTCGATTTGTTCGATTTGGGCTTTCGCTAATTGCACATAACTTGGAGTTCCCATCATAATTGCGGAAGCATGAATCCACGGATAGACAGTTAAGCAACCAAGTGCAGTAATGCCACCCATCGATGTTCCACCAACACCAATTTTTTGATCGGTCCAATATCCTCTTGCTCTTAGTTCTTCTTTTAATTTTCCAACTTCCTCAATGGAAGTTAGTACCGTTTCCCAAAAACGAAGACTTATTTCGACTTGATCTAATTTTTCGTCTCTGTCACCGTGTAAATGCGCATCCGGTAAAATTACCCGACATCCTTTATTTGCTAATTGATAGGCATAATGCAAATTGTGCTCTTTCGCACTTTCAAAACCATGTAAAAAGATGACAATAGGAGAATGATTATTTGTTTGATTCGTATAAATATGTAGTAAAGGTATATTATTCCATGATTCTAATTGTACGATCATTCATAGCCCACCTTTCCTCTTTATTATTATTTTAACAAAGTAATTGGATATGTCCAAAAGACTGTTTCCTATCATTTTGACGTTTAAACTGGAAAACGATACACTTTAATAGAAGGAAAGGAGAATTTAATATGCAACGACACTTAATTGTTTTAGACTTAGATGGAACTTTATTAACAGATAAGAAGGTAATTTCACATAAAACGAAGAATATATTACTACAAGCCAAAAGCGAAGGTCATGAAGTAATGATCGCGACTGGTAGACCTTATAGATCCAGTGAGATGTATTATAAGGAGCTTGGATTACATACGCCAATCGTCAACTTTAATGGGGCTTTTGTCCATCATCCAAGAAATTCTTCTTGGAATACAATTCATAAACCGATTGAACTTCATGTTGTCAAAGAAGTTGTAGAAGCAGTTCAAAGCTATTCTATTAAAAATATGCTAGCAGAAGTGTTAGATGACGTGTACTTACATCATCATGATGAACAAATGATTTCTGCATTTGCACTGGGAAATCCACATATTACTACTGGCGATTTACGTACTTTCTTGAAAACGGATCCGACAAGCTTACTCATTCATGCAGAGGAAGGTTCGGTAGACTTGGTTCGTAATCATTTACGGGATGTACATGCCGAAGTAATTGACCATCGTCGTTGGGGAGCACCTTGGGATATAATTGAAGTAGTACGACATGGCTTAAACAAGGCGGTTGGTTTAGCGCATGTCTCGGAGTATTTAGACATTCCAAAAGAACGAATTATCGCTTTTGGCGATGAAGACAATGATTTAGAAATGATTGACTATGCCGGAATTGGTGTTGCAATGGGAAATGCAATTGCACCTCTTCAAAACATTGCAAATGAAGTTACTTTAACAAATAATGAAGACGGTATTGCAGAATTTTTAATGGACCGATTGAAGTTAAAAAAATTATGATAATTTAGGAGGATGGAAATGAAATTATTCGCTGATAGTGCTTGTGATTTACCTAAATCTTTTTTTGAATTACATAATGTAGAATTGATCCCGCTTAGGGTGCATATAGACAATGACGAATATGAAGATATTATTGGAATTGATTCCAAAGAAGTGTACACAGCAATTCGTGCAGGGAAACAACCAAAAACATCTCAAGCTTCCCCAGAACTTTTTTTAACATTATTTGAAGAGCTTGCAAAGTCTGGAGAAGAGGGTTTTTACATCGCACTCTCATCTGCACTCTCCGGAACCTATAACACCGCAGTAATGATGAAAGAACAATTAATGGAAACGTACCCACACTTAAAGTTAACCATTATTGATTCAAAATGTGCATCACTTGGAATTGGGCTTCTAATAAAAGAGGCAGTTCGATTAAGAGATGAAGGATTGAGCTTGCCCATGATGGAAGAGAAGATTAGATTTTCTGCTATGCATATGGAGCATCTTTTCACAGTGGAAGATTTAGACTATATGGCTCGTGGTGGAAGAGTTTCTAAAGCAAGTGCATTTATTGGAGGACTCCTTAACATTAAACCTCTTCTTCATGTAGAAGAAGGAAAACTTGTCCCGATCGAAAAAATACGCGGACGCAAAAAAGTGGTCAAGCGAATAATCGATGTAATGGGAGAACGAGCGGATCGTTTAGAGGAACAAGACATCGCTATTAGTCATGGGGATGACGAAGCAACTGCACTTGAACTAAAGCAATTAATAGAAGAACGATATCACCCAAAAAGCATTGAAATTCATCTAATCGGCTCCACAGTTGGAGCACATGCTGGACCAGACACATTGGCCTTATTCTTTTTAAATAAATTATCTTAAAACTTATCTTTTTAAAATTTTATGGCTGAAATTCTATTAATTTATAGAATTTCGGTTATTTTTATTCAGCTGAATAATTCTGTCACTTCTCCACATAATAACGAATACGTGAAGAAATTCATGAATCTTTTTATGGGTTGGAGTGTATTTATGGGAATATTAAGCGGTAATCCGAGTGATGAACCATTGC
The DNA here is from genome assembly GCF_008973485.1 of Psychrobacillus glaciei. Taxonomy (GTDB): domain Bacteria; phylum Bacillota; class Bacilli; order Bacillales_A; family Planococcaceae; genus Psychrobacillus; species Psychrobacillus glaciei. The sequence goes on along the minus strand of NZ_CP031223.1, from coordinate 1,123,812 downwards.
ATTACGGTGAAGTATTTGGAATTTGGGCAAATCTAGCTACTAACAATGGGCTAATAGCGGCTTATCAAACGTTTTTCAATCATACAGGTGATGATGATCTAAAAAAAATAATTGAAGAAGCAGTACAATGCATGGAAGATGAAAGCAAGCAACTAGAAAAAATATTAAAAGTGAATGCAGTTGGACTTCCTCCTGCCCCACCTGCTCGTCCCGTAGCACGACTGGAAGATATTCCTGTTGGAGCTCGATTCAATGATCCAGAAATTTGTGCAGCACTTTCTATGGATGTGGCTGCTGGTTTGGTTGCATGCAGCCAAGCGATGGGTATGTCAATACGAGAGGATATAGGAATGATGTATGGGCAATTTCATACGAGTAAAGCACAACTAGGTGCAAAGTTGCTAAAGTTAAGTAAAAGTAAGGGATGGTTAGTACCCCCTCCTCTTCATGTAAACTTCCCAGAAAAACATTAATAAGAGAAACGCTAGCGACCTTTAAGTGCATCCTGTCTTTACTATTTTCAGAGTGCTTTGGACAAAACATCAGCTACACTATTACCGTTGGAATTTTTGTGGATCGTGAAGTGACTGCGTCACTTCACGATCCATTTTTTTCGGTAATCTTGTAGCAATCGTTTGTCCGTCGCCCTCTTGTACTAGGTAATGACATGTTGCATTAGGTTTGGTTAATGAGAGAATAAATCCTTTCCTATTCTTTTAAAAGCGGACGAAGAGTCAATTTCGTCCGCTCAGTACTTCTACATCAAGAGATACTATCTATTTTTTCAGGTTCCACATAGCCTATTTATAAAGCATGGAAAGTACCAGTTCATTATTTTCCCGAAGCATATTTCCTTTCTTATTTGTACTGTTGATTGGAGCGGAAGGCAGCGGATCTTAGGGGATTAGCAAGCAAATTAAGACCTCGGACGAAGCGCAGCGAAATTAATTTTTGCGACGAGCTTACGCAGGAGCACAGGAAGCTGCTTGATGCTTGCTCCCTGGAAAACGTCCGCCTGCAGCGGAAGTCAACCTGTTCCTGGTATGAAAATTCATATACTTTTGCATGAAAACAGCGGCTTGATTTATACTCAAAAATTAATAGGGTATCCAACAATCAAAATAATACTGGTTTAAAGTTGAAATTAGCTTTTTCATGATAGAGATGGCTTTTGTCAAACCTGTGCCATGGTAGTTTCTTATCTTTTAAGAAAATGAGCTGACTCAAGTGTTAGTCAGCTCATTTTCCAATTTTATTCTTTTCCTTCGCGTCTTTTTTGTTTTCCTTTTTTCCATACGATAACTAAAAATAGGACAAACAAAAGATATGCTACACACATTGCAACTATATATGCTGTATTTAAACCTTTGCGGTCGGTTACTTGATAAATTTCGACGACCTCACGATCTAGAACTAATCTATATTGCCCATCATTGTCTGGACGAACTATATCTGATTCGAATATTCCTCGAAGTTCTTTATTTTCCCCCACTACATTACTCGATAAATCAATTCGTTGTGTAGCACTTGTATTGTTCACAACTACAATGAACGTTTCTTTATCTGAATAACGTTTAAATACAACATAACCATTCTCATTTTTCAACAGTTCAGTTTTACCTGTACGAAGTGTTTCCGATTTATTGCGAATAGAATTGATATCTTTTAAATAATTTGTGATATCTTCATCCACTCGAAAGTTCATCACTTGATGGCTTTCTTGAGGAATTTGCCCATTCATAGCGATTTCCGTCCCATAACTCATATATGGCACTCCGGGCATGGCTAGAATTGTACCCATAGCTATTTTAATGCGAGTTGGAGGAAACATATTCTCAAGCGCACTAAAGTAAGTAAATCTCTCTGTATTCAGTTGATCAATCATTAATAAATCATTATCAGTTGTAGAAGCAATTCCTTCTGAAGGTAAATCCGTATTTTTAAATGCTTCTCTAAAATCAACGAGTAATTGATTGGAGTAATGCGCATCCAAATTTGCATCTGATTCTTCTAAAGCAATAGCATACATTGGATTACGCACTTCTTTGATTTCTGCAATCAAGTCATTAAGAAATGAAGTAGGTGCACCTTCTAATTGAGAAAATTTTACACCATCAATTTCATACTTTTTAGCAAAATCCACAATTGCTTTCTCTAATTCCTTCTGTACTTCTGGATTAGCTAGATCCACTTGCATTACACCATTGTCAGTATTGACAATCCAATCTTTTTTCTTAGGATCCATATTCCAAATATGATTTTCACTAAAATTATTCAACGGGAATCCGACGACAATTTTCATCCCTTTTTTATGCGCTACTTTTATAAGCTCCTGAAATTCTTCTGGCGTTCCAAATCTTTTTTCAATCTCATTAAAATCTAGAACACGCTTTCCATCATATGTGTCAGTTGCGAAAACTGGTCCAATTGAAATAATTGTAAACCCCATATCTTTAATATGATCCATCTTCTCTACAATTCCAAGAAAATCTCCTCCAGCAAATGCATTTGGATCTTGGGCATTGACGTTAATATCATTTGAAACTACCTTATTAAAATAACGGTCCACATATAAATCGTAAATACTCTCGTTATGTATAGATGCATTTGTCTCAGCATTTGTCTCTTTTGTTGATGTTAACCAAAGTCCGCTTATTAATAACGCGGCCACAAACCACTTTTTAACGTTCACGTAAAATCCTCCTCTATTTAGAAAAGCGACACACACATTTATTGTTCCGAAATTCACCGGGACAGCTTGTATCTGAAGCTAGACACACAATTAAAACATATCAACGTTATTTTATCAAAGCTACATTTTAATCGCTATTGTTTAAGTACGAAAGTCCAAAATATTACTTCTAATTCGTCCAAACTGTGTCATCTTGGAAGTATAATTCTTCACTATAAACACTTTCAATTTCTATAAATCCATAAAGCAAGTCTATCCACCCCTAATCGGATGGCATCTGCCCCTACAATAATTCATTAGCTCATAAAACGTGGCTATAAGCCCATAAAGCAAGTCTATACACCCCTAATCGGGTGGTATCTGCCCATACAAAATCCATTAGCTCATAAAACGTGGCTATAAGCCCATAAAGCAAGTCTATCTACCCCTAATTGGATGGCATCTGCCCCTACAAAATCCATCAGCTCATAAAAAGTGGCTATAAGCCCATAAAGCAAGTCTATCTACCCCTAATCGGGTGGCATCTGCCCATACAAAATCCATTAGCTCATAAAACGTAGCTATAAGCCCATAAAGCAAGTCTATCCACCCCTAATCGGATGACATCTGCCCCTACCAATACCATAAGCCCATAAGTAGTCTCTTTCAACATTGGAAAAGCCACCAATTATTTTGGTGGCTTTTCCTTATGATCATACTGCTGAATAATACTTTTATGTAGTTCATCAAGTTCATTTTCAAAACTAGAATTTGCAGTTTGTTGTTTCGACAGGAATAATGAAGCAATAACAAATACTATCATCAATAATAGGACGAATATGAGTAAGGATATACCTAACATTTGCCTGCTCCCTGCCTTTCGTTCTTTATGTTCAAAATTATCATTGTGGCTCTGAAATGAAAAGGAGCTTTCCCTAATCGGTGAAAGCCCCTCTCACTTATGGTGCTCCTGCGCTAGCTCGTCGCATAAAAATAAAAAGCGGACGGAGCCAAAATCTTGGTGCTCCTGCGCAAGCTCGTCGCATAAAAATAAAAAGCGAAAAAGCCGCTTTTTATTTTTATGCTAAGAAATTAATACCCATTGGTAATTTGAATCCTAGGAATAGAGCGATTAAGAAGAAAACGAAAAACAGTACGACAAACAATGTGAACGGTTTTCCTTTTTTCTTTTTCACTAATGACATTTCCATCATCCCAATGACAAGAATACCAGCTAAAAGTTTGAAGCCATATAGCATTCCTTGGTCAAAGTCCATGCCTTTAATGAATAATGCAACACCTGAAACAATTACCAAAATATAAAATACACGTAGAATCATGTGAATTACTTTTGGATTAGCCATTGCTAGTGCAACAAAAAACAAAATGATTGCGATTACCCATGTTGTAATGTGTAAATCTGTTCTTGCTAAAAAGTCCATTTATTTCACCTCAATCGTTTACTTTACATATCTATCTTACCATTTCAGCTAGTAATTTACTCGAATTTGTTCACTAGAGTACCAATTCCTTCAATAGAAATTTTCACAATATCGCCTGATTTCAAAAACTTAGGAGGATTAAATCCATTCCCCACCCCTGCAGGAGTTCCAGTTAATATTATATCACCTGGCTCTAATGTGACTGTTTTTGAAATGTCCGCAATAATCTGCTCTACTGAAAACACCATATCAGATGTCTTTCCATTTTGACGGATTTCATCGTTCACTTTCGTCACAACGGTTAATTCTTGTGGGTTAGGTATTTCATCTTTTGTTACAACATAGGGACCAAGTGGACATGAACCTTCTAAGCTTTTTCCTAAGAAATATTGTTGGTGTCTCTTTTGAATATCACGAGCAGTTAAATCATTGGCAATTGTATAGCCGAATATATAGTCATATGCTAGTTTAGAAGGAATATCTTTTCCTTTTTTACCAATTACAATCGCAAGCTCTCCTTCGTAATCATAGGAAGAGGTTTTATCTGCATGTACAGAAAGCGTTTGCTCATCTGCTGCAATAGCAGTTGGTGACTTAGTGAATACTACAAAGGAATTCGCTGCTCCGCCCATTTCTTTTGCATGATCGGCGTAGTTTTTACCAACTGCCATAATATTTTTAGGAGTTCTGGGAATGGGTGATAACCATTCGATTTCCGTAAATGAATGTTTGAAGCTATTGGGATTTTCACTTTTCAGAGCTGCTTCGACTAATTTTCTAATTTGTTCAATGAAATCAATACCAAGACTTACTCCTTCTACAATTGTACCTGGAAAGCTTGGCAATACTTGAAGGGTCTCTTGAATTCTTAGTACATCCCATACTGCTTCTTCTTTTTTTACTTTTGGTCCAAAGTAAATTCCATCATTTAATCGGTATGATAATAATTTCATCGTGTCGACACTCCTTCAAATTGTTTTGACTTCTATTCTTAGTGTATTACAAATTGACTTTCTTTTCACCTTTTTTCGACAACTTTCAAGAAAAGTGCAAGTACCCATTAAAAACACATTGCTTTTACGATATACTTTGTGCTTTGGACGAAACATTTGCTACCTTATAACCGAGAGATTTTTTTGATGGAGAAGTGAATGCGTCACTTCTCCATCAACTTTTTTGGTAATCTTGTGGCAGATATTTGTCCCTCGCCCTCTTGGAATGTGTAGAGGCATGCTGCATAAGGTTTGGATAATGAGAGATTAGATTTCCATCCTATTCTTTTAAAAGCGGACGAAGAGTCAATTTCGTCCACTTAAGCCTTCTTTATCAATAGAAGCTATCTATTTTTCTCATGTTCCCCCTACTCTAATCATCTACCCACTGGTTCATGTAGACTGTGATCTGTAAAAGTAAAAAACATCAAGATCAAGCTCCTGTAAAATTAAAGGCATCAACAATAACCTAAGTAGAAATTTTCTCTTTTTTAGAAGCGGGATAAGTCAGTTTCCTCCACAATGCCTCTACTGGACCTTGCTTAAATTTCATAAACCACATTTCTGCAAATACAAGCTGTAGTACATATATACCGACAGCCATCCAAGTTCCTGTTTGAATATTTACCTTCCCATATAAACCAAATCCGTACGAATAGAAAATGGTCGTAGCAATGATTGATTGCATTAGATAGATAGTCATCGACATACGTCCTGCTTTTGCAAATGGAGAAAGTAATTTTTGCATAATAGGGACAGTGCAAATAAGGGCAATGATTCCCGCGTATGCGATTGCTTGTAAAGGCCCACCAAAAGTATCCTGGACCGAAACGGTGAACATATTTGCTTCCGTTAAGTAAGGAATCCACTTAATAGCAGTTCCACCAATTAGCGTTAGGAGAATCGTTACAATCCAAAATACTTTTAATTCGCGCGCTCGTTCGATTAACTTAAGCTTTGCAGCCGCCGCTCCTATCAATAAAAACGGCACAATCGTAAATAACATGACAATAATAATTGCTCCATTTTGAGTCATATATAACCAATCATTTAAGCGTTGCCAGAAAATGTCGACCCACGAACCATGTGCATATGCAGCAACAGAAGATTCAATCTCTTGAATACCTGTATAAATGATGACACTATTCGGATCGGCTTTTGCTATTAAATAGATTAATCCATGAAATAGACCATTTGGAAGTAAAAATAAAACCGCACTTATAAAAAACAACCAAATCGGCTTTAAACGAATCATGACTAAAAGGACAAAACCTGCAAGCGCATAGGTGATTAGAATATCTCCCGACCAAATAAGAAACGCGTGAACGCATCCAATTAATAGCAGTACTGACAGTCTTCGTACTGCTAACTTCGCAAAGGAAGTACCTCTCTCCTTTGTTTTCATAAACTGCATGGAAAGTCCGTATCCAAATAACATCGCAAACAAGGGATATACACTGCTTTGTATGAAGATATCAATCCACATATAGGTTTCATGATCACCTGGAAAGTGAAACCAAGTATACGGATTAAAATAAATATACGGAGAATGAAAAAACAGCATATTGACGATAAAAATACCTAGAAGTGCAAATCCTCTCATCACATCAATCGAAATAACACGTTCTTTCACCGCTGTTGGACGAATCAACAATTTTTTTCCTCCTAGAATGTAACCGTTTTGTCTATATCAAATAAATAAAGCACTTTCTCTTTTATCTCTACTTTCATAATAGCTTCGATTGCTTGTGCATAAAGCGAAAGTTGGATATTATATCGTTTTTTCATCTCTTCTATTAAATGAGTTTCATTTGCTATTAAATGTTGCACACGGTCAGTCTTGTAATCAAGTAATACCCATCGTCCGTCCTCTTCTAAAAACAAGCAGTCCACCACACCTTGAATTATTTGGCTATCACCGTCTTCATCTTTTAAAGAGTAGGTGAACGGAAACTCACGCATAATTTCTTTCGCTTTTTTTAGTCGCTCTGCTATTTCAGAATGAAAGAATGGAACCATTTTCTTCAGATCAATTGCCTTTTGTTCTGCTTTTGTTAATATTTCTTTTTGGACAAGCGTTTCCGCAAAGGCAGCCACTTGATCAACCGTTTTTATTTCACTTAAATCAACGTTTTGCATAAATGCATGAACAGCTGTTCCGGCCTCTGCTCCTGTTAGTTTTGCTTGTTGAAGGAAAAAAGGCCGCGTTGCAATTTGAGTCATTTTCTTAGCAGTGTTACCCATTTGGAAATAATCTTGATCTTCTCTAGCTTCTAACAACTGCAGTTTCTTTATTTCACTAACGGCTTGTTTCGAACGTTTATGTGTAGAAAGTTCAAAAGGATATGGTGTATCAAAACGAGCTTTTATAGTTGGTAAGGAAGGTAAGGTATCTTTCACAAATAATGCATCCAATGGTCTTTTTTCTGTAACTTCTACTTCCGCACGCTGTTTCAACTCGTCTATACATTTTGTGACAATTTTCCATTTAGACTCACTTTCCACAACGTTTGCTTTTATTACTTCTGCAATTTGTTTATAATCCGCATGTCTCGCAATTGCAGGACCAATCCAATCCAAATAACCTTTTGCTTTTGCACGCATATATCCAGGTAACATTTCATCTGCTAAAACGGATTGTGCATCCTCCCATTTATCGAGCGTCTTTGCTAAATCTTTTATAGAAGCAATAAGGAATAAATGCTCTTTCGCTCTAGTCATTGCAACATATAAAACACGCATTTCTTCGGCTTTTAACTCCATTTGTTTCTTTTCTTTCATCGCCAAGAATGGCAAGGAAGTAAAGGAAATTCGTTTATCAGGGTCAATTGCTTTTACGGCAAGTCCGAACGACTGATCAAATAAATAAGCTTCGTTAAAGTCCATTTGGTTAAACGGTCTTCCCATTCCTCCAAGAAAAACGATAGGAAACTCTAATCCTTTTGAAGAGTGAATCGTCATTAAACGTACAACATTTTCTTTTTCACTAATAGCACGTGCTGCTCCCAAATCATCTCCACGTTTTCGCATACGATCGATGAAACGTAAAAAGCGAAATAGCCCTCTAAAAGAAGTCTTCTCATAATCTACTGCACGGTCATGTAAAATACGTAAGTTAGCTTGGCGCTGCTTCCCGTTAGGCATAGATCCTACCATTTCATAATAATTCGTATCCAAATAAATTCGCCAAATCAAATCCGCAAGTGAACCTCTTCTACTTAGATTTCGCCAATCTTCAAACTGCAGGACAAAACGTTGCAGTTTTTCCTCCGTTTCCGCTGACATCCCGCCTCTTCCAGCAATATATAATTTTAATGCTTCATAAAATGGATCTTTCGGAGCAGCTAAACGAATAAGTGCAAGTTCCGACTCCGTTAATCCAACGAAAGGCGAACGCAGAACAGCAGCTAACGAAATATCTTGGTAAGGGTTATCAATTGTTCGAAGAGTATGGAGCATAATAAGTACTTCAATTGCTTCAAAATAACCTTTCGATAACTCGGCATATAATGGAATTCCCGCTTCTTTAAATTGATCAGTTACTTCTTGAGACCAAGTCATCGAACGCATTAAGATGACAATATCACTATATTGAATAGGACGAGTTGTTTTTTTCCACGGATCGTAAACAGATGCTCCTGTCTCCATCATTTGTTTAATTTTAGAAATGATATAACGAGCTTCTGCTTGCGATTTTTTTAACTCTTCTTCCGCGATTACAACTTCATCTTCCGAATCTTCCGCACTACCGTCCTCTACCTCATATAAAAGTGCTAGTTCAACAGTTGCTTCACTTTCGTCATAGGGTGCTTGGGGTTTTAACGAAGCAGCATCATCGTAATTTATTTCCCCTACACTTTCTCCCATGATTTGCTGGAAAATATAATTCGTAGCATGTAACACTTCTTTACGACTTCTAAAGTTTGCGTTTAAATCAATTTTCACACCCGAGTCAATGGGTATTTCGTTAAATAGAAGATACTTTCCTAAAAATAGCATCGGTTCTGCTAAACGAAAACGATAAATGGATTGTTTCACATCACCAACCATGAACATATTGCCCGTCTGCTCGTCCCCACTTTTAACGAATTGCAAAATAGTTTCTTGCAGTCTATTTGTATCTTGGTATTCATCTACTAATACTTCTTTGAAACGAGCTTGATACTCTTTTGCGATCTCAGAGGGACCTAACTCTCCATTTTCTTCACGGACACTTAATATTTCCAGTGCATAATGCTCTAAATCTGAGAAATCGACCAGCCCTTTATCATTTTTAGCAGCAGAATATCTCTCTCCATATGTAACTGCTAAATCGACCAAAGTTTTGAGTTGTGGGGCCATCAGTCTCATTTCCTCTAATAATCGTTCAGGAGTTCGCGTGAAAAAATTCTCTTTTAATTCGTTGACAATTTTTTTTACTTTCGTTCGTTTATCTGTCGCTTGTTTTTTCAGTATCTCGTCACAAGAGTCTTTTTTGATGGTCGCAGCTTTTCCCCATGACAAGCTTTGAAAATAATGAAACACATCTCGCCAAGACTCATTTTTCATCAACGAAATCGCTTCTTGTATCATGAGTTGGTCCTTCACTGCTGTTTCTGCTAAGAGGGCTGGTCCATTCGGTAAATTCGTTAGCTTACGAATTTCTTCCGTCACCGCAATCGCTTCTTCCAACTGATGAACAATCGACAGCTTTAATGGGCCAATAAATGGAAGCCCATCAATTGAAGCTGCTTCACTTAAATTATATGCTTCTGGAATAGCAAGTAACCATTTCTTCGGTTCTGGATGCACCCGTGCATACGTATATAACTTTTCAATCATCGTCTCAATCGACTGGTCATCTCGGTCAGATGTAAAACTGTCCGAAAGTCGGTACATTGGTTCTGGGTCATCTACATGATAAGCTTCTTCCAATACTTCTGCTAAAATATCATCTCGCATTAATGCCGCTTCGGTTTCATTTGCGATTCGGAATCCCGGATCAATCGTCAACATATAGGAGTACTGACGAACGATATTTAAACAAAATGAATGGAGCGTAGAAATTTGCGCTTTATTTAACAGACTCAACTGTTTACGAAGATGAGCAGATGATGGATCCAGTGCAATTGCTTTTTCTAATGCCTCACCCATTCGGTGACGCATTTCAGCGGCTGACGCATTGGTAAATGTCACGACGAGTAATTCGTCGACGTTTATCGGATTATCTTTCGCAATTACTTTTTGAATAAGGCGATCGATTAAAACGGCTGTTTTACCAGAACCAGCTGCTGCAGAAACAAGCACATCTGAACCACTAGCCCAAATAGCCTTCCACTGTGCAGGAGTCCATGTTAAATCTTCTGGCATATTAGGAATGTTCACTTGTACCCATCTCCCCTCGTATTTTTTCCGTCACTATTTCTGGTTGTTCTGCTTTTAATTGACGTATTGATTGGTTCGGATCTTGTGGATCAAACTGACATACACTTCGATACGAACAATACGTACAAGGCATCTTATCTTTTAAACGATACGGATAAACACGAGTGTCACCTGCATTCATCCCATTTCCTGCCTGTTCATGTTTTTTTCGTACGAATGATTGGAGCAGTTTCATATCTCCTTGGTCCACCACTTTCGATGACGCCTTTGATAGTTTTCCATCTTTATTCATTCGTACTGGTATTACTTTTGAAAATCCTTCTATTTGTTCATCCATTTCCATAATGACTTCTGGTTCATCTAGTAACAAGCCATTCATTTTATACGATTTATAAATAGCATCTTCTAACTCTGCTTCTGCCATTTCTTTTTTCGATTGAATAAAAGGATTATGCAAATGTACATATAAAACACCTGCAGGCTGTGCTTCTTCCTGTAACCAAATTGGCGCATTTTCTATCGCGATATCTAAATATGTTAACATTTGCAGGGATAAACCGTGATACACTTCGTTCAAATCAATGCCTTTTTTAGAAGATTTATAATCCACGATTCGTACGTACATATTCCCGTTCACATTTGCCGCGTCTACTCGGTCAATTCTTCCACGCAACTGCATTTTTCTGTGATGCTTAAGGCCAATTTCTAAAGCGGGTAAAGCTTCCCCAGGACCAAATCCTGCTTCCACTGCAATAGGAACGAACCCGGAGACATTAGAATGCTTACTTAATGCAATGAGTGTAGAAGCGACAATTTGTTCTAGTTTTCGTTGGATATAACGATAGCGATTCGTACTTAACAATAACTGGTGGACAAAGATTGGCACAATATGATCGACTGCTTGTTTTGCAAGTTGCATACACTGTGCTCTCGAAAGCTCGCCCCAGATTAAATTTAATCGATTGGTTTCATCCGAAATCCATTTTAATGCAGCATGAAATAAATCACCCATTGCAGGTGCTTCCAAACGATATTCTGCACGTTCCTCTAACTTTAATCCGTAGGCGGCAAAATGAGCAAAGGGACAACTATAATATTTTTCTACGCGTGATACACTAGAGATCATCGTTTCACCGTAAAGAGCAGATGTCATATTCTGCGTAAGTCTTTCGGTTTTATTGCCATGAATAAGTGGCTTTACAATCCTATTCAATAATTTTGACCAATAAGGATCATCCATATAATAGCGATATATGGATTGCCAAACTTCCGAAAGTTCCCCTGTCTCCAACGCTTCCCTAAGTTGCATAACGACATAAGGTAATGTAGTTCTGGGGTGACTAATGGTAGATAAATCAAAAACAGTCTCTGTGGAATCGCTCGGATCCATTACTGCAATATTGACTTGGACATTTCCTACCATTTGCTGAAGTTTTTTTATATACATCGAAGGAAGCATTGCTTTCCCTTCACTATCTGCAATCGGATAAGACACATATAAATATTCGGATGCAGCAGTGAATGCTTTATATACTAAATAGTTTTCATCCAGTAAACGCATTTTGGAGGTCGGAGCTAACTCAAAACCAATTTGAGCGAACCATTCGCGTTCTGTGTCCGAGAGTAGCCCTTCATGATCCATTCTTTTTGGATATACACCGTCATTTACCCCAAGAACAAAAACAGCCTTTATATCCGAAATTCTTGCGATATCTAAATTTGCGACAACTACTTGATCGACTGTCGGTGGAATTCGAGAAAAGGTTAACTGGTCATATCCTTCTTCTAAAATTTTCGAAGCTTCTTCGAGTGTCATATCTTTTTCCCCAAACATTAAAACGAATTGATCTAGTACATTGATCCATTCATTCCATGCTTGCTCATGTTCAGTTGCAAGTAATAATTGCCCTTCTTCCTCTTCTGTTTCCTTTAAGACTTGCAACTTATCGTAAACTTGCAATGTGTCCATAAATGTAAATAAGGCTGTAGCAATTTCAATTCCCGTCTTACTTCCTTCTAGCTTTTCTGCCAGCGTTTTTAAGGGATTCACTACTAAATCTCTAACTGTATGAATATCCGCTTGAATACTTAACTCTTCATCCGTTTGAACTTTCGAATAAAATTCAAGGCCACGATATTTTTTATATATCCAGCACCGGTCATCGAACCATCTGTCTCCGTATATGCCGAAAGACAGAACAAAATTTTCTAATCGATCCGCCCTTTCTCTCCAGGCCCTCTTGGGAGCATTTAATGGGAAAAACAGATCCGTTTTAATTGCCCGGAACATCGGCTCATACTTCCAATCCGTGCGAATGATTTCCAATACAGAACGACTTAATTCGATTAGTGGATGATGTAACATCGTTTTTTTCTGGCTAATAAACACAGGAATATCGTATTGCGCAAAAATAGTTTCGATTAGTCCTTCGTAAGCTTCCGCTTCACGATGTAAAATCGCCATTTCTTTATATCGAACATCCTTTTGTTGCATAAGCGCCCGCATATTCCGTGCTACTGCATGAACTTCCGCACGTCGATTTGCTGCTTCTGTTAGTTGAAGATTACCTTCTGTTAGAATTTCTTGAGGTGGAAGCTTATCGAAGTCTACTTCGATATGGGCTAATTCTTTCGAAACAAAACGTTTTTGATTTGTTTGATGCACGGTCGCTTCTACATCCACTTTTTCCACACTTGCAATATCTAGGAGTCTATTACATGTAGTTGCAGGTTGATAAAATAAGGACTGCTCATCTAATGCATCTGCAAGCGATTCCATTGGAAGTGCTATCGTAATACGTTTTACCTTTTTCATTAATGCTTGAATTATTTCCAACTCTCTCGTTGTAAAAGAAGTAAATCCATCTATATAAATTTCCGTCGTTTCGAGCAGCGAGGAGTCTTTAATTTTTTGTGCGAGTAATGTTAAATACCCTTCTCCGTCTATATAGCTCGTTCCCAACTTTTGCTCCATCAAATCGAGCATCATGACTAAATCAGACGATTTATCCATTAATGTTTTTGGAGCTTGTACATTTTCTAAATAATTTAGTATATGGGACATCGTTTCATAATCTAAACAGTATCGGTTAAATTCCTTCAAAAGTACTTCAATTTGATCGGTGAATCCTCGTTTTGATGCTGCTCTTTTAAATAATTTGAATTGATCTTTATTATCTTCTAGCAAGCTTCGGATTAGCATTCGATATCCAAACCCGCTAATTTCCTCTTTGGCAATGCCTCCTGTTTCCTGCAATACTCGCCAAGCTAACCGTTTAAATGTCGTTACTTGGGCCCGTATTAAACCCGCAAGTCCTGAATCTGCTGCAAGTGTATACTCACTAGAAAATGACATTTGGTCAGGTACAATATAAAATAACGGATCTCCAATAGGTGCCGCCTGTAAAGTATCAATTATTTCCTGTTGCATAAACTTTGTTTTACCTGTTCCCGATCGTCCACTTACAATTCTTAATGACAATTTCGCACCTACTTTCTTAAAATAAAAAACGAATAATTCCTTCTCTCTATTGTACAAAACATCCAGGAGAGTTGGAAATTATTCGAAATTTAAATTTAGTGTGTCGTACTAGCAACGGAGTAAAATATATACTCAGTTCTGTTGATTTGCCAAAAGTGACCAGTAAATTACCCCTTAGCTTTATCTATGCAGCACCTATATAAACTAGCATCGCCATTATTAAAGTGGGCAAAGAACGCATTGTTTATATAGTGCGTACCAAAGAGACCTATTAAGTGACCGCTAGGATTTTCGCTGCAGGGCGGACGCTTTCCGCTGGGTGAGCGATGAGCCATCGCCGACGCTACGCGTTCGCCTGCGATTGCTCATCTGTCTCACTCATCCGGCTGGAGTCGCCGCCCTTTCGCTACAATCCCATAGGGCCTTGCTAACTATTCAATAAAACCTGATACAATTGTCCGATAAATTATGAGCAACATTGGATACTTTTTTTGCAACATTAAGAGGCATATGCGCAATATAGGACGTGATACTCGCAACGTTCTTGGACATTTGCGTAATATATTAATTGTTTGTACCCAATACTAATAATTTCATGCCAAGTTAAAGCTTTATTATAAGACAAACGTCTTTATTTATAAATTTTATTTGGCGTAAGATGACACCTATTAAGGTACACTATCAATATATTTTCCCATAATGGTAGCTATCTTGCGATTTAGGTATATGATCTTGCCATTAGCATACTTTACTTTGCGATTATCGGCTTCTATCTTGTAATTAGCGAAAAATAAGCATGCATCTTTTGAGCGACAGCGCCTATCCTGTGGTAACGAATCCTGAGTGCTCATAAATACACGTGACGGCACTCACTAAATAGCCGGCAACCCACGTTGATTGTAGCGTAAGGCGGCGACTCCAGCCGGAATAGCAAATATATTTTGCGACGAAAGCGAAGCGGCAGGAGCATGTGCTGAAGACCCTGGACTGAGCGTAAGCGAGGGAAGCGGCTGAAGCCATGCCGGCGGAAAGCGTCCGACTGAAGCGGAAATCAAAGCGAAAACCAACTAATGCGCACTTTATAAACTCTGCGTTCCTAAAGGCAATGCGACTAGAAGACGATTACCGGAAAAATGTAGAGCGATACCCTTGGTTAATCAACACTTGGGTACCTTTATATCTCTAAAAAAACTCCACTAATGTCACCTTTTTGTTCGACTTTCCCCGTGAATAGAGATAAAGTCTGCTTCTACTTTATTATTTATTCTTTTTTCCACACTCTTTCCTACAAACCAAAGAATAACGATAATTAGGGCTACTATTATCGTTCTGATCGGCTGGGTTACGAGCGCTTTTATGTCTGAGCCGATGAAACTTACAACTAAGATCATGATTAATTTACCTAATGTGACTGTCCATAAGTACGTTTTCTTTTTTATATTAGACAATCCAGCAACTATGTTAATAAGAGCGGATGGAGTAAAAGGAAAGCAAATGAGTAAAAATAATGGACCAAAACCATTTCTCTCTACCCATAATATTAACTTTTGAATTCTTTCATGCCTCGTAATAAAACCTAGAGCTCTTGCTCGTCCGTATTTACGAATTACTAAAAATACCATGTAAGCACCCGCTGCAGACCCTATCCAAGACAATAAAAATCCCAATAGAATTCCGTATGCATTGACATTCGCTATAATAAAAACGACTAATGGCAAAAAAGGTAAAAAAGCTTCTAAGAAAGGTAGAAGAAGGCCGATCAACGGTCCAAGTGCTCGGTAATCTTGTGTCAAATTAGTCAATGTTTCAAATGAAAACCAGCTAGGCATGATGACTCTCCTCTATGTTATAAATAATTAATCGTTCCTTAATATGTATATTTATATTATTCCCAATTTTCGCATGTATAAAACTTTAGATATATAGTATAATTTGTTCATTCGAATTTAAAAAGGGGTTTAAAGCTTATTATGAATAATAATTCATTTGTAAAAGGTTTACGTGCAGGGATTAGTATTGCAATAGGCTATTTCCCTGTTGCATTAACATTTGGTTTATTAGCTAAAACGACTGGGCTTTCCATTGTGGAAGCAACCGCAATGAGTATTTTTGTTTTTGCTGGCGCATCCCAATATATGTCGTTAACACTAATCGCAAATGGCGTGGATCCTATTTTAATCGTTTTAAATACTTTTGTCCTTAATATTCGTCACTTCTTAATGACGGCTGCGCTGAATGAAAAGATGCATAGCGAAAAAAGATGGGTTAAAGGGATTTATGCTTTTGGGATAACAGACGAATCTTTTTCCGTACTAGCAACGCAAAAAGAGGATAAAGTTCGCACTTCCTTTGCGTTTGGTGTTGCCTTAATTGGTTACAGTAGTTGGGTTTTATTCACTGCTATCGGACATATCATCGGTGCTAACCTACCCGCCTTTTTACAAGCTGCCATGTCGATTGCTTTATATGCGATGTTCGTTGGGTTACTAGTCCCTTCTATGCGCGGTAATCGAAAAGTAGTGCTACTGGCGCTATTTGCTGCCAGTATAAATGGATTTTTTTATTGGACAGGTTTATTATCAACAGGCTGGGCTATATTAGTCGCTACGCTTGCATCATCTATAGTTGTCGAAATTATTTATGCAAGAAGAAGCCTAGGCTTGCCGGAAGGAGCTTAAACGAATGGGTGCTTGGTATTGGTGGACGATATTTGGAATGGCGCTAGTTACATATATCCCTAGGGTTTTCCCACTCACTTTTTTGGAAGGTAAAAAATTACCCCCTGTTATTTCTGGTGTATTGAGTAATATTCCATTTGCAGTCCTAGGGGCGTTAATTTTCCCAGCTATTTTATATGTGCAACAAGGGAATTTATTATTTGGAGTTATTGGAGCAGTTGTCGCATTCACTCTAGCCATTATTTCTACAAATGTAATGGTCGTTGTGCTAGGAACAATTGGTGTTTTAGCAGTTTATAGTCTATTGTTTTAAGCGTTTCTGAGTATTGCAGATACATAGGTTCTAGCTGTAAAAAAATCCGCTCTCTTATTTTAAGAGGCGGACATTTTTTTCTTTTTCATATGGGTGACGTACGAAAACCCAATTGTTAAAGATGCGGCATCTATCATGTAGATCCACCATTTATGCGTGTAGCCAGCATAGACCGAGGTTGCGAATAGTGCAACAGTCAAGATTAATGCAACATAATGATTAAATGTAATTCGTGTAAATAATAGGACAAGGAGTGCTGGAGAAAAAATGGCTAATATTATTTGTGTAGATACCGATAATGATTCCATAATTCCTCCTACCTAACTAATAGTAAGCCTAGTCGATAATGGTCATGTTTGAATAATATATGTTGCCGCAAGCGTAGTTCTCCGCTTACATCAACTATTTCTAAGCGGCAGTGTGCTGCATTAATTTGAACGGCTTCATAAAGTTCGTTTTCGTTCGTCACTTTGTGCCCGTTTACTTTAACAATACATTCACCGATGAGAAGTCCCATTTTCTCTGCTGGTGAATCTTCTAAAACACCTGCAATCATCACACCTTTAGACTGCGCAGAAACAGCAAAAGTTCCGGTCGTTTCTTTTTTATAGGCAATATATGAAAGTAATAATCTAGCAATAACCCCGATGATTAAAGCAACCCCACTAATTAGCGGCATAATATACCCTACTGCCGCTATAACTAGGATTATTATCCCTAATTGCCAAACTTGTTTTCCATAGCGAGGGAAAAACTCCACTGCCAATGCTCTTCTGCTTTTTTGCTGGAATCCAATGACAAATGGAAACAAAATCAGTGAAAATGTTGATTCTCCCAATCTAAATTGCGGCCAATATGGGAGATAGGTAGAAATGACTTCTCCAGGTATAACTAGTAAAACAGGTAATAACCACAATCGTTTCGTTACATATTCAATTGCTTCGCTACCTCTTGCTGTTTTCACTAGTTTCGGAGAGGCATTTGCTGCTCCGTTCTTTTGTATAAGAATACCTTCCACAATTAATAACAAGCCAGCTAAAATTGCTATTGGAACAACTGCTTCTTGCATAATATTAAATCCAGTAAAATTCCATGAAGAAATATGAAAAGACCAATCGTACCTATTCATCACATACAATGTAATAGCTCCCAGTGCCATCGCATAAATGGCAGAACCAAGTTGGTACACAAATAGTAATATAAATAAAATCATCCACGCACTATAACTAAATAACCAAGAAGATGGAACGACAAGACCTATTGCTACACTAAGAACAGAAAGGATTATTGCCCAGACATACCCATCGAGTAAATGCTTGAACTCTGTCCAACCCCATAATATTCTAGTGCGGAAATGTTTTCTTTCTCTCTTCACACGAAAATAACCAATTAATATAGAGAAAAGAAGCGTAATATATACTGCAGGATGTAGAAAAAATACTCCTATTCCTTTAGCCAAATCTATCAAAATATCCTCCACTATACGCACCCCCCTCTCTTACAGACTATCCATTCTATTATTGTAACAAAAGGGAGGGACTTTGCGTATAGGATTTTAGAATAATCTTATTTTTTCAAGCCATGAATTAAATAACTTATTCCCATCTGTAATTGCTTATCGTTTTCTTTTCGATCTTTATAGTCACTTATCTTTTTAGAAAGTGATTGGAAGAATACATCATCTATTTCTTTATTAGATTCTAATTTACTTTCTTCACGGTATTTTTCTACTGCCTTCATCGTATCTTCATCAAAATAACCATCTCTTCGAACAATATTATATCCTAAAGCAGCTAGTATATTTTGAGCGTACTTTATTTCTTCTCCATAATCTCCCACTCTAAATTCTCCATGTGGATATTTAACATCCATCGTGTACAATTCATTTGGCTCTACTTTCAAGTCTGCTTGAATTCCTTTGTGATGAATCCATTCCTGCTTTGGTGTAAGCCATTTATGCGTGGAAATTTTTAGTTTCCCCCCATTTGAAAGAGGATGTGTTTCTTGTACAGTACCTTTACCATAGCTTGTTTCTCCAACGATCATCGCACGTTTATTATCTTTTAATGCTCCAGCTAAAACTTCACTAGCAGAAGCACTGTTCCCATTTTGCAATAATACGGCAGGAATTTTATTCAAATAAGGCTTTTCCTTACTTTCCGTGTTTAGCATCTCAAGCACCCCATTTGGATCTTGCATATAAGCAAACGTCTTCCCATTTTCAAGTAACGTACTAACAATGGTAGACACGCTAAACAAATAACCTCCTGGATTTCCTCTTACATCTATAAGAAGTCCATCTATTCCTCTATCCACTAATGCTTTTGTTTGTGTTTTCCATTCCTCACCAGTTTTTTCTCCAAATATCGAAATGGCAACAATTCCAATCGAATATCCATCCACTTCATATACTTCACTCGAAACTGAATGCATGGCAATCGTTTCCCGTTTCATATGTAATTCCACATGCCGTTCCTCACTTGAACGATAAACGGTCATTTTGAGACTCGTTCCTTTTTCTCCACTTAACATTTTTACCAGATCTGACAAAGTTTTACCGTTGAGTCTCTCGCCATTTACTCGAACAATTTCATCTTGTGGTTTCAAACCTGCTTTAGATGCAGGAGAATCTTTCAGTGGCGCAACTACGATAAATTTTCCATCTGAAATTGCTATTTCTGCTCCGATTCCAACACGTTCTTCAGCAAGAGATGCATCATGTGCGGTTGCTTCTTCTTCCGTTAAATACGTACTATGTGGATCTTCTAGAGCCTGTGCCATCCCACGAATTGCACCTTCTACGATTTGCTTATCATTTTTTGAAAATACCGCTTCTTGTTTAATCAATTGAAACGCCTCATCAATTACTTGATTATTACTAATAGCCTCATGTTGTTTCGTTGAAGATTTTCCCATCCAAAAATAAACTACGCCAAGCAAAATAATAAACAAAAAAACATATAAAAAAATCCGACTTTTGCGCAAGCTATACCTCCTACTTTTCCACTAATATATGTGAAAAGATTGGAGTTTAATACTCGCACAAAAATCGGCTATTCATCTAGACTTTTAACTAAATCTGTCAGCATTTGTTCATCCATCGGGCCAACTATTTTATTTTGTATCGTTCCATTTGCATCGATTATATATGTAGTGGGAATAGTAATCACTTGATAAGTTTTCCCTACTTTTCCTTCTTCATCGAAAAGAATAGGAAAACTTAATGCATAATCTTGTTGAAATGCTTTTACTTTATCTATCCCCGAATCCAAATTAATCGCTAAAATTTCTACATTTTCTTTCACTGCCATATCTTCGTAATAATTTTGCATAAAAGGCATTTCCTCTTTACAAGGAGGACACCAAGTTGCCCAAAAGTTTAAGACGATTTTTTTTCCTTTATAATCTGCTAAGGATACTTCTTTTCCTTCTAGCGTAGTAAGTTTAAAGTTTGGGGCACTATCTCCTTTGCCTAAGCCTTCATTTGCTGGATTTGTAGCTAAATCAGTTCCTAGTTGGTCATTGGATAATGCTTCTGTCTTATCGACATTATTTTTTACAAATGTAATGGTCATAATAGCAACTAAGCATGCAATGGCTACTAAACCGATTATTTTTTTCTTCACAGCTTTTCCCCCTCCAATTAGTTTGCAACCGCTAAAAGAGTTTAAGATTATTCCACCGCTCCTATTATATGCTTAACCCCAAGGAGAATACTAATATGTTGTTTTAACTTTATGAATCCCGAAAAATCATTTATTCAGCTGAATAAATGTGCTATCTTTTCTGAGAAGAGTTTTGTTCATGTAAATGAAGTACTGGTAAAGGGAAATAATGGTGAAGAGCGACCATTAGTAAAGTGATAGCAACCATTTCTCCACTGAGAGCAACTAGCCTCACTGTGAGAGCAACCAAATGTGAAACCAAAGCAACCATTTCTCTATATATAGAGAAGATGCAAAAAGATCCTGCAACTATATTAGCATTAGGCTATCCAATAATTAAATTTCAATTTATTTGAAAAAAGACTGTAGACAAACTCAACTTTTATCGAGTTTGACTACAGTCTGAAAAGGTATTAGCTGTTCTTTATAATGATATATATCTCAGAGGATTAACAGAGTTTTTCGCCATACCTTCCCATGTCCCGATATGAATTTCGAAATGTACATGAGGTCCGGTTGAGTTACCAGTTGTCCCAATTGCACCAATAATTTGCCCTTTCGAAACAACTTGTCCAACCGTTACCTTTATGCTACTTAAATGCGCATACAAAGAAGTATAAATTTGACCATCAATCGAGTGAGTTACCATAATTGCATTTCCATATGTGCTAAGCGGAGATGCATAGGAAACAACTCCATCGGCAGTAGAAACTACAGGAGTACCGATACTATTTGCAATATCAATACCATAATGAACTTTTTCTGAGCCATAGATCGGATGTATTCTTCCTCCATACCCAGAGGTTAGTCGACCACTTGCAGGTCTCGTCCATGAACCTGGAGAAACGTCTGGAACTGCTACGGAAGAACCACTTGCAGCTTGCTGGCGTTTTCTTTCTTCTTCTGCTTTACGTTTTTTTTCTTCGGCTGCTTTTCTAGCAACTTCTGCTATACGTTTTTGCTCCGCTACAATTTTATTTTGAACATCTTCACTTAATTCTAAAATATCATCGTATTCAGTTTCCAAGTCTTGCTTCTGAGTATGTAACTTGGCTTGTTCAACCTCTAATTGATCGATAAGGTTTCCTTTTGAATCTTTTTGCTTATCTAAAGAAGCTTTTAAGTTGCTTAATTTATTTTTTCTTTCTTCTTGTTCATTTAGCTTTTTCTCTAGGCTTACTTTTTGTTCTTCTAATTGTTTTTTATCATCTGCTTGTTCTTTTAGAATAGTTCGATCCGCTTCCATTAAAGTACTAACAGCTGAAAAACGGTCAATAAAATCGATGAAACTATTTGCTCCAAGTAATACATCTAAATAGCTTACTGATCCACCACTTACTTGAACTGCACGAATACGCTCTTTTAAAAGTTCATCACGTTCTTCAATTTTACGTTCCAATTCGGCAATTGACGCATGTAATTTTTCAATATCATTCGTTGTTAATTTGATTTCATTCAAAACGGTAGAGACTTTTTTCTCTGTCTCTATTATTTCAGTATCTAACGCTTTAATTTGTGCCATGATTTGGTCAATTTTCGACCCATTTTGATCTATTTTACTTTCTGTTTCTTTAATATTCGAGTGAATCGAATCTTTTTTTTGTTCTAATTGCTTCTTTTCATTTTTTAAATCATTTAAAGAATTAGCTAGTGCACTTGGTCCTGTGAATAAAAGTGCTCCAGATGTAGCTACGATTAATATACGTAGCTTCCATTTAGACTGTTTTCTCAAAACGTATTGCCCCTCTCATCTTCTTAAACTCGTAAAAATTTCCTAACTGACATGAAACTACCCCAAACTCCTATTAATACGCCCATTAATAATATCAAAGCATCTACTTGATAAATAAAAGGAGAATAATCGAGCAATTTGAATAGGTTTCCTTGCGCTAATTTTGGCTCTAACATCTTATAAATATTGTAGTAGAGTACGGAAACCAGTGTGATTGGAATAATAGCTCCTAGAATACCGAGCCACATTCCTTCTAAAATAAATGGAATTCGTATAAACCAGTTTGTTGCACCTACAAGTTTCATAATTTCAATATCTCTTCTTCTTGCCACGATAGTAATACGAATAGTATTAGAAATTAGAAACATTGCCGTGAACAATAAAGCTAATATTAATACTAACCCTACATTTCGACTTGTGTTCAAGATAGAAAACAGTCTTTCTATTTTTCCTTCACCGTATTTTACTTCGAAGGTGTTATCTAATCGGTCAATTTTTTTCGCAACCACTTCTGTTTCTTGGGGATTTTTAGCTTTTACAACAAACACATTATGTAAAGGGTTCTGTTGTTCAAATAAACGTAGGTCATCTCCAAAATCCAATATTAACTTTTTAAGTTCATCTTCTTTTGTCGAATATTTGACTTCTGCTACTCCAGTAGTGTGTGTTATTTCATCTTTTAATTTCGTAATGGAAGCTTCATCTGCTGTCAATTCGACAATGACTTTTATTTCGACGTCTTTTTCAAGATCGTCCGCAACTTTACTTAAATTCATCATAATCATGACGAATACACCTACAAGCAATAACGTGACCGTCACTGCACTTACCGAAGCAAAGGTCATCCATCCATTTCGACTAATACTCTTAAGACTATCCTTGAAGTGTCGCTGTGCTGTTCTAGCTTTCATAACCGTAATCTCCTCCGTATTCATCCCGAGTGATTAATCCACCCTCTACAGCGATAACACGGTGTCTTATTGTATTGACAATTTCCCTATTATGAGTTGCCATAATAATGGTAGTTCCTCGTGAATTAATTTCTTCGAAAATATTCATAATCTCCCATGAAGTATCAGGATCTAAATTTCCAGTTGGCTCATCTGCAATAACTAATTTTGGTGTATTTACAATAGATCGTGCAATAGACACTCTTTGCTGTTCTCCACCAGAAAGTTCGGTTGGAAACATTCTCGCTTTATGTTTGAGTCCAACAAGTTCAAGTACATCCATTACGCGTTTGCGAATTACCTTCGGAGTTTCTTCAATTACCTCCAACGCAAAGGCAATGTTCTCATACACATTCAAACGAGGAAGTAATTTAAAATCTTGAAAAACAACCCCAATTTGTCTTCTTAAATATGGAACCTTTGAAGGCTTCAAAGTTGCTAAATTAATTCCGTTAATAAAAATATCGCCTGAAGTTGGACGCTCTTCTCGATACATCATTTTAATGAATGTCGATTTTCCAGCACCACTCGGGCCAACTACATATACGAATTCACCTTGTTTAATTTCTACATCAATACCATTCGCAGCAACAATTCCATTCGGATATTTTTTGTAAACATTTACCATTTCTATCATTTTTATACCACCTATTTATTTCACTTGATAAAATTCGACATGCTTATTATAACATTAGAACGCTCTTCTTTTGTTACAATTACATTTCAATTGGTAGGTAATATGAGGTGACACACCCATCTTCTTTTGGTTAATCTTTAGGGAATAGGATAATTTGAGTACGTACAAATTCCCTATTTATCTTTAAATTCTACATATAACGTCTAATTCCCTTCCTAATTAACAAAAAAATCAGTTGCTACGAAAGAGCAACTGATTTTTTATTATAGTCGAAAATGGAACATGCGGATAAGGAAAACATGCGAGTGCATCCCATCAGTCTAAAAAGGTTATTTATTATTCGATAACCATGTAGCAACTGCTTCCGCTTCATCTCCGGTAACAAGTCCACCTGGCATTCCACCTCGACCATTTTTAAGTACATTCAAAATTTCATCTTTAGATAGTCTAGAACCTACAGTCATTAGATTTGGGGTGCCTCCTTGACCTTGTAAATTTCCTCCGTGACAAGTTGTACATTTTGCTTTTACAATTTTTTCAGGATCCACTGAGGCAGTTTCAGTTGGCGGTGTACCAGATGTCGTATTGGTTGCCGTTTTATCTGTTTTTGCTCCACCACATGCAGCTAACATTAATACTGTTCCAAAAATTACTGCTAATAGTTTCTTGTTCATGTTATATCCTCCTTCAACAATAATTTCCTTACCTTCTTATTGTACCAATATTAATACTTTTTAAAACCTTCGCCTAGAACTTCGTATGCATCTGATACGATGACAAATGCAGTAGGATCAAGCGTCTTGACTAATTGTTTCAACTTTGTGAATTCTGTTTGGTATGCAACCACCATTAATATCGGCCGCTCTTCATCGGTGTATCCACCAATTGCTGGAAGTTTCGTCACCCCTCTATCTATTTCTTTATATATAGCATTCCTTATTTCTTCTTGTTTATTCGTAATAATATAAATCATTTTTGATTGACTAAATCCAAGTTGGATAATATCAATTGTTTTTGTTGTGACAAATAACGCAATCAATGCATAAAGGGCTTTTTCAATGTCAAAAACGAAAGCAGCACTAAGTACAATTAATCCATCGATTAGTAATACACTCTTGCCTAATGAAAAACCTGTATACTTCGTAATAATTTGTGCTGCTAAGTCTGTACCACCCGTGGATGCACCGCCGCGGAAAACGATACCTAAACCGATACCAATCGTAATACCTCCAAACAAAGCACCCAATAGTGGATTCGTCGTCCACGGCTCCCAACTAGAAGTGAATAAAACAACGGCTGGTAGTGTAAGTGTGCCGACAAATGATTTAATCCCAAATTTTGCTCCTAAAAAAAACAAACCTGCAATAAATAAAGGGATATTAAAAGCATATTGGACAAGTCCTGGTTCCCACCCAAGAACTCCTTTTAATATCGTACTAATTCCACTTACACCACCTGAAGCAACTTGATTTGGCAATAAAAATACATTAAAACCAATCGCAATTATTGCAGCTCCGATAATGATATATAAATAGTCTCTTCCTTGCTCCAGTAATGGAGGAAGTTCTTTGTGTAGTCTTTGATTTGTACTCATATTTTATCCTCTTTCTAATAAATTTTCTGATTGATGCCCGAACTAGTATAACAACAGGAGGGAAGTTTGTGAACTTCAGTAAAGCGGCGTATTAAAAGGATAAAGAACATTAGATTCGTATTTTTTGACCGATGGTTGGATGTATTCGACCGATTATCGAACATATTCGACCGATTGTTAGCTATATTCGACCGATTATCGGACGTATTCGACCGATTGTTGGCTTTATCCGACCGATTCCTCCATTTTAATAAAACGAGATGCCCTGTCTTTCTGGGCATCTCGTTTATAGTTCGGTCTATTAATTTATTCTTGAACGTAAATATGCGTGGATAAATTGGTCCAACTCACCGTCAACTACAGCGTGCACATTACCGCTTTCTTCACTTGTACGATGATCTTTTACCATCGAGTATGGGTGGAATACGTAAGATCGAATTTGACTTCCCCATCCGATTTCTTTTTGTTCACCACGAATTTCAGCAAGTTGTGCTTCTTGCTCTTCAATTTTTAATTGATACAATTTCGATTTTAATAGTTTCATTGCGTGTTCACGGTTTTTAATCTGTGAACGTTCAGATTGACAAGTAACAACCGAGTTCGTTGGTAAATGCGTAATACGCACCGCAGAATCGGTTGTATTAATATGCTGACCACCAGCACCTGTTGCGCGGTAAGTGTCGATTTTTAAATCTTCCGTACGAATTTCAATTTCGATTTCGTCGGTGAATTCTGGCATTACTTCACAAGAGACGAAAGACGTATGGCGACGGCCAGAAGAGTCAAATGGTGAAATACGGACTAGACGATGAACACCCTTCTCCGCTTTTAGATAGCCATAAGCATTATGTCCTTTTATAAGTAGCGTGACTGATTTAATACCAGCCTCATCACCTGGTAAATAATCGATTGTCTCCACTTTAAATCCACGTTTGTCTGCCCAACGTTGATACATACGAAGTAATATGGAACCCCAGTCTTGTGATTCTGTACCACCAGCTCCTGGATGCAATTCTAAAATCGCATTATGCTTATCATATTCTTCACTTAAAAGTAATTGCAATTCGAAGTTAGCGAGTTTGCTACTGAATTCTTTTAATTCGTTGCCAAGCTCTTCTTGCAATTCTTCGTCTGGTTCTTCTTTGATTAACTCGAGTGTCATTTCTAAGTTTTCCTGAGTGGAAACAAGGTCATTGTATTGTTCGACAATGGTCTTTAATCCATTTAACTCATTAATTACTTTTTGAGCACCTTGAGAATCATCCCAAAAGTCTGGAAATGTCATTAATTCTTCTAATTCTTGGATGCGAATTTCTTTGTTTTCTAAGTCAAAGAGACCCCCTGAAGTCTTCCAATTTCCCTGCTGTTCGATCTAATTCATTTCGTACTACTGCTATTTCAACCATATTATTTGTTCCTCCGACTTTCTCGATTACTGCACGGCACCGTGACAGTTTTTATACTTTTTGCCACTACCACAAGGACATAAGACATTTCGACCAACTGCAGCTTCATTGCGAGCTGGCTTTTTCTTAATCGTTTCACCATCTTCTTTTGGATTCACTGCTTGCCCTTTAGCAACTTCTTCACGTTCTAAATTATTGCGTATTTCTGCCTTCATTGCGTATTTTGATACGTCTTCTTGGATGGATTCGACCATCGCTTCAAACATAACAAAACCTTCACTTTGATACTCACGAAGAGGGTCATTTTGTCCATATGCACGCAAATGAATCCCTTGACGAAGCTGATCCATCGCATCAATATGATCAATCCATTTAGAGTCTATTGAACGAAGTAATACGACCTTTTCGAATTCACGCATACGCTCGCTCGTTAAGTCTTCTTCTTTCGCATCGTAAAAACGGATTACTTCCTCTTTAATGTTTGCTTCTATCTCTTCTGAAGTTAAGCCTTCTAGATTTTGCTGCGTAATGATTCCTTCTGGCAATAAATTTGCATGCATATAATCTTCAATCCCTTTTAAGCTCCACTCCGCCTTATTGTCGGAGCCTGTATGAGATACTACTAAACGATCAATTGCACCAAATATCATTGATTCCACTAGAGAACGCATATTTTCTGTTTCTAGTACTTCATTACGTTCTTTATAAATAATTTCGCGCTGTTGACGTAACACATCGTCATATTGCAATAGACGCTTACGTGAATCAAAGTTATTTCCTTCGACTCGTTTTTGCGCGGATTCTACTGCACGAGAAACCATTTTAGATTGAATTGGTTGAGAATCATCCATTCCAAGTTTTGACATCATATTGCGCATATTGTCCGAACCAAAACGACGCATTAGTTCATCTTCCATAGAAAGATAGAACTGTGTGATCCCAGGATCTCCTTGACGACCTGAACGTCCACGTAACTGATTATCAATACGTCTAGATTCATGACGTTCCGTACCGATTACTGCAAGACCACCAACTTCAATTACACCTTCACCAAGCTTAATATCCGTACCACGACCAGCCATATTGGTTGCAATCGTAACGGAACCCTTATGCCCAGCAGTAGCAATAATTTCCGCTTCATGCTCATGGTTCTTCGCATTTAATACATTATGCTTAATACCGTGTTTAGTTAACAAACTAGATATAATTTCAGAAGTTTCAATGGCAACTGTACCAATCAAAACAGGTTGCCCTATTTTATTTCTTTCAGCAATATCTGCAGCAACCGCTTCAAACTTCCCATTCATAGATGCATAAATTAAATCTGCACGGTCATCCCTTGTAATCGGACGGTTCGTTGGAATTGCAATAACATTCATATTATAAATATTACGGAATTCCTCTTCTTCTGTTTTAGCTGTACCAGTCATTCCTGACAACTTATCGTACATACGGAAAAAGTTTTGGAACGTAATCGTCGCCATTGTCATCGATTCATTTTGAATTTCTAATCCTTCTTTTGCCTCAATCGCTTGATGCAGTCCATCACTATAGCGACGACCTTTCATTAGACGTCCTGTAAATGAATCTACAATGACAACCTCTTCGTCTTGCACAACATAATCCACATCTAAATGCATGGATACATGTGCTTTTAAGGATTGATTGACTGCATGGTTAAGACGAACATGTGTTAAATCAAATAAGTTTTCAATTCCAAATGCATTCTCCACTTTTTCAACACCAGCGTCGGTTAGTGTTACACCTTTAGTTGACTCTTCATACGAATAATCAACTTCTTTTGTCAGTGTACGCACGAATGCATTTGCTTGTTTATAAAGAAGTGCTGCGTTATTCGCTTGTCCTGAAATAATTAAAGGCGTTCTCGCTTCATCGATTAAAATCGAGTCAACTTCATCAATAACGGCATAGTAAAGTGGACGTTGTACTTTATCTTCTTTGTACAACACCATATTATCGCGAAGGTAATCAAATCCTAATTCATTATTAGTAGAATACGTAATATCCGCCGCATAAGCATCCCGTTTTTCCTCTTTCGTTAATGAATTCAAGTTTAAGCCAACGGACATCCCTAAAAATTCATATAGTTGTCCCATTTCCGTCGCATCACGACTGGATAAATATTCGTTCACGGTTACCACATGTGACCCAAGCCCTGGAATTGCATTCAAATAAACGGACATAGTAGAAGTAAGTGTTTTACCTTCCCCTGTCTTCATCTCCGCGATATTTCCTTCATGAAGTGCAGCAGATCCCATAACTTGTACATGGAATGGATACATACCAAGTACACGTTTGGCACCTTCACGAACAACCGCAAATGCTTCTGGCAATAATTGATCTAATGTCTCTCCATTTGCGTAACGAGTACGAAATTCATCTGTTTTGGCACGTAGTTCTTCATCTGACTTGGCATTCATTTCACTCGCAAATGATTCTACTTTATCAGCAACTTTTTCTAGTCGTTTTAAGTCACGTTTATTTAAATCGAATACTTTATTTAATACTCCAAGCATCTATTTTTCACTTCCCATTTAGTCTTACTCTACATTTTACCATTGGATACAAAGCGGTGCAAACAACATGTTAGATGTACCTCCTGTTGTTAGCACGTTAATAACGGAAAACAGCCAATTAGCAACGACCACTTTCATTTGATATGAAACATATTCAACCTTTTTTAGATATTTTTTTACTTTGAAGAAATGCGCAAGCGTCCTTTAAGTGCACCTTGTCTTCTCTATTTCTAGAGTGCTTTGGACGAAACATTTGCTCCTGCGGTTACTCGTTGGAAAAAGAATTTTGGCTACACTATTACCGCGGGAACTTTTGTGGATTGAGAATCTTGTGGCGGCTGTTTGTCCGTCGCCTTCTTGAATTATGTAAAGACATAATGCATTTGTTTTGGTTAATGAGAGAATAAATCCTTTCTTATTCTTTTAAAAGCGGACGAAGATGCAATTTCGTCCGCTCAGCACTTCTTTATCAATAAATACTACCTATTTTTTCAGTCACCATCAATTCCAATCATTTGTTTGCTGATTAATGTATACTGTGTACGATAAAAGTAAAACTTATAGGAAATTCTGCTTAGGTAAAACACCATTAAAATCACTTCAAGTCTTTGTGAATACTGGATTTCTAGTATATCAATTTCAAATACTTTCTTATTCGGAACTACTCACTAAGTGGATTGTAGTGAAAGGTGGCGACTCCAGACGGAGGCCAACAGAATGTTAGTCACGAAGGCGTGGCTACACGATGTGGCGCTCTTAGCCTTCGTTCCTCTTCGCTCACCCCGCGGAACGCGTCCACCTGAAACGGAAATCCGCTGTATTATTTAATTCTTTAAAATACTATGAACACCGCTTTCGCACGACGATACTCCATATACTTTATCTTGTGAAAAAATCCTAATCCATTCCCTTCCTATATATGCAATGTTCTTCTCGAATAAGTAAGCGCAAGAGAAACAGGTACTGGAGTCTTTATTGGCAATACTTGTAGAAGATTGAGACGATAGATAAACGCTTTAATTGCCTAAATACAAAAACACTCCCCTCTTGCATGGAGGAGAGCGTTGTTTCTTGATATATTGGTTAACTAAAAACGTTAGTCTACAGTCAAATTAGTTTGTTTCGATTAATCCGTATTTACCATCTTTTCGTTTGTAAACGATATGTGTGCCGTTCGAATCTGCATCTGTATAGATGTAGAAGTTATGTCCCAGCATATTCATTTGTAAAACCGCTTCTTCCTGATCCATTGGTTTTAAATCAAATTGCTTTGTACGAACAATACTGTACTCGTCTTCATCCGAATGACCAACCGATGCATCCGAAGTGTCAGCTGTTGCAAAAAATGCTGCTACACCTTCACGTTCACGGAATTTACGATTTACTTTTGTTTTATACTTGCGTATTTGACGTTCTAGCTTGTCAACGATTAAATCGACCGCTGCATACATATCCGCATTTCGTTCTTCTGCACGTAAAGTTAAATTTTTCATAGGAATTGTAACTTCCACTTTTGTCTGTCTGTCATTATATACTTTAAGGTTTACATTGGCTGTAGCTTGGATTTCTTCGTTGAAATAACGGGATACCTTCTCAATTTTCCCCTCAACGTGATCTCTAATTGCAGGAGTCACCTCAATATTTTCTCCACGAATGTTAAAGTTTAACATGAAAACTCCTCCTTTAATATAACTCTATAGTATATTTCTACATCCCCATTAAAATATCCTTCTTTATTAAAAGAATTTTTTATTTTTTGTCGAATTTTGTAGTATAAATCACTTCTTTCTTTCGATTTCTTTTTTTCTTCTATTTTTAAGTTCGTTGATAATTAAGCTTTCCCTTTTCTCATCGTCCATAAACCTTATACCATATTCATAACCTGAAATTTTACGGTGTGACCATACAAATTCACCGATTAATGAGATAGGTGTTTCGTCTAATGTAACTTGTAGTTCGACATGATTTAATTTTTCAATTGAAATAAAAAGCTCTGAATACATTTTTATCCCATGAGGACTTATATCAATTATTGTACACTTTCCTTTTTTTGAGATTTCTTCCGGTGAGGACTCACTCGCATCTTTTATTAATCGAAAAGTTGCTTCACACGGCTCGTCGAAAGTATACCTGAAATATTCGTTTCGTTTATAGAGCATTTCTATTCCTCCCTTCCCTAAAAACAGTTTTGCTAGTAAAACTTTCCTCCATTATGACGAAGGTTACTTAAACTTTCAATATATTTGTACGATTATATTGAATAAAGCAATAAAAAAAGCTCCATCGTTATTTATACGATAGAGCTTTCACCTATATGTTTTATTTATTGGACGCTACAGAAATGTTTGTTACTCTTTTTGCTCCAACATAGTGCTTTGCCCAATAATATGGATCACTTAATTTATCGATTTTTACACCTTGTGAAGAAGAAGAATGAATAAACTTTCCGTCTCCTATGTATATACCAACATGTGAAACGCCACTTCCAGCTGTATTAAAGAAAACCAAATCTCCTGTTGATAAGTCATCTCTATCTACTTTAGAGCCTGTACTATGCAAACCAGCAGAAGTTCTCGGAAGATCAATACCTAAATCATCGAACACATAATTTACAAACCCAGAACAATCAAAGCCAGCTGGAGTTGTTCCACCACTACGATATTTTGTACCTATTAAATTTTTAGCAGTTGCTACTAATTCATTTGAATTTACTGTACTCGCTGCTTCAGTATATCCAGCAAATGGTGCTGTGACTAAAAAAATTGTAAATAATAATATAGTAATGGATTTTTGTGTCGTAAGTTTTAAACTCATAGTGTTCCTCCAAAGGACTACAGTTTTCTGAAATATTCGTTAAAAACATCTTACCACGTAATATTCCTTTTTAATTTTACAGTTGTGTAACAATTGTGTTACAAAATCCATTTCTATTAAATAGATTATATCTATATAAATATGCTTTAACCCCATATGAAACAAGGCTTTTGAAATAAAATAAGCCCCTAGAAGTCAAACAACTGACTTTTGGGGCCTTTGTTACATAATAAAACGAGATGTCGAAGCCTCCAAAATGGTGGCTTGCTCGCTTACATCATTTACAAGAAGTGACAGAGACTCAATCGTTTGAACACTTAACAATAGCAACTTCACGGTTTCTTCCATATGAACAGTATTTTCTTCAATAGATTCTGTCAACGCGAAAATAAGCTTTTCGGATGTAATTTTTTCTTGTTCAATTGAAACAATAGAATCCGCAATATGTTCATTTTGACTTTTAGATTCACGGATATATGTTATGATATCATCCATTTTGTCATGTAATACTTGAAATGTAGTTGCATTATTTTTCGATGTAGCTAATCCTTCCGCAAACACTTTTTCCATTTCATTTCCTTGTAATGTAATCGAATTAGAAACTTCATGAATCGTCTTAGCAGTAGTAGATACTTCATCTGCAAGCCTTTTCACCTCTTCTGCAACAACAGCAAACCCATTCCCATGAACTCCTGAACGTGCTGCTTCAATGCCAGCATTTAATGCAAGTAGATTTGTTTGTTTGGAAATGGCTTGCACAATGGTAGTCATTCGATCAATTTCTTCTGTTCGCTTTTGTAATAATAGTCGTTCTTTATCAGCCTCTTTAAATAATATCCGTAATCTCTTCGTTTCGATTTCGGCCGTCTTCATTGCCTTAGCACTGTCATCTGCTATTTGCACAGCAATAGTTGCGTGATTATTTATTTGTACCGCTTTTTCCGTAACTTCTTGAAAAGTAC
This sequence comes from Psychrobacillus glaciei, assembly GCF_008973485.1. Classification (GTDB taxonomy): domain Bacteria; phylum Bacillota; class Bacilli; order Bacillales_A; family Planococcaceae; genus Psychrobacillus; species Psychrobacillus glaciei. The sequence continues at coordinate 1,090,574 of NZ_CP031223.1, read as the reverse complement.
GTGAAAAATCCTCTAGGAATGCCCTAATTTTAATAGATGCTTCTTTTTGCTCTATCATATTATGACTTGTTTCATTGATCGCAACTTGAACAGAACTTGTGCTTACGACTGTTTCTTGAGAATAATCCTTTAAATTACCACTATCCTTATTCAACTTTTCCGCCGTTTGTTTAATTGTATATACCATACTAGTTAAATTCATTTGCATATCATTCATTGCATTAGAAACTTCTCCAATTTCATCTTCTGTAGAAATAGAAAGAGGTTTGATCAGTAAATTTCCTGTCGCAATTTCTTTCGCAGACGATGCGACTGCTCCTAGTTGATTTTTTATTTGTCTATTCGTTAGGAACAATAAAGCAAGTGACAATAAAGCAGCGATGAAGAAAGACGCAATCACTACTACAATTGTATTTTGCTGACTTTTACTCATTTTTTCTAATATTAACTCTCGAGTGCTCGTTTCTTGCTGCCTTGCCTCATCGAGTATCTGTGTTAGTTGAATTTGCTTTTTATTAATTGCTTGTAATTGTCTTCGCTTTGATACATTTTCTTTCATTGCTACAGATTCTTTTAAATTTTTTTCGAATGTCGTATACATTCCATTTAACGATTGGTTGAAAGTTTCCCAATCCAAATAATCAATTCTTTCACGAGAAGTCTCTACTAACTCCTTAAGATTCGATTTTCTAGTTTCATAATCTTTTTCAAATTCTGTTAATGGGTCCCCAGCATATTGGGAAATAGCAATATACAAACTTGCTACTTCTGCTCTCATAATATCTACTCTTTCGACATTGCGAGAAGAAATCTCTAATTTGTCCGATAGTTTTTGATTGTAGATAACCTGAATAATTAACAGCATTGTCATAATCCCAAACAAGATAAAAGAACTAAAAATAGCAATTGAATACTTCTTTCGTAGTGGAATACCAGACCATTTTTTCATAGATATTAAGACCTCCCAAGTGGAAATATAGCATGTTTTTTCTTATAAAAGTGCATATTTCCGTAGTCTTAACATTTACTTTACAAAATCTTAATAAAGACAAATCTGAAAATTCAATGTAGGATAAAACTAATACATAACGAGAGGAAGATCGACAATGAATTTAGGACTTACCAACAAACGAGTCATCGTTCTGGCATCTAGCAAAGGACTAGGAAAAGCAACCGCTTTGCAATTTGCAAAAGAAGGCGCAAAAATACTCATTTCAAGTCGAAACGTGGAAGAATTGAAAAAAGCTGCTGAGGAAATAAAGTCAGTGAGTAACAATCATGAAGTCTATTTCGAAGTTTGTGACGTGACAAAGGAAGACGACATTAACCGATTATTTCAGACAGCAAACGCAAAACTTGGCGGCGTGGACATTCTAGTAAATAATGCTGGCGGCCCTACTCCTGGAGGCTTTGCACAGGTAACGGATGAAGATTGGAATGCGGCATTCGAAAAAAATCTACTAAGCTATATTCGCACAATCCGCTTAGCTCTCCCATACATGAAAGAACAAAACTTCGGCCGAATTGTCAATATCTCCTCCTCTTCTACAAAAGAAGTATTGGACGGTCTAATTTTGTCGAACACCTTCCGTTTAGGGATGGTCGGACTTTCGAAAAGTATCTCTCGCGAATATGCAGGCAACAATATACTAATCAACACAGTCGGACCAGGTCGAATTCAGACGGATCGTGTCACGGAGCTTGACCAAATGTCCGCTGAAATGAAAAACATGTCACTTGATGAGATTAGAGAGGGATTTAAGCAAATAATACCAGCCGGCAGATACGGCGAACCCGAAGAATTCGCAAATATTATTGTATTTTTGTGTTCCGAAGCAAATACATATATGACTGGACAAAACATAGTCGTAGATGGCGGCATGCTGAAGGCACTATAAGAGGGAGAAGATCTGAAACTTTATGTTTCAGTTTTTTTTGAGGTTGGTTGCTCTTGAATGAGGAATGGTTGCTTTCGTATGGGGGTTGATTGCTCTCGTCTGGGAAATGATTGCCCTTAACCGTTATTTGGATTTACTTAATAAAAAAAAGCGACTTTGTGGATTACAAGTCGCTCTGTAGAAGTTATTTTACGATTAATTTGATTTTATTTTGCGATGGATCTTTTGTAATGTACATACCGCTTTCTTCGACGACCGATACATTGTTTGTTTTCAAGTTTTCGAGTGTGTCGTTCAATACTTCATTGCTCGGATATACTAATGTAAATGCTTCGAGACCGGTCGCGTTTTCTGCTGTTGGTGATGCACCAACTCCAGCCCAAGTGTTTAATCCGATGTGATGATGGTACTTTCCTGTTGCCATGAACAAAGCTCCTGGATAATTTGGTGTCGCAACTCCGAATCCTAATAAGTGATAAAATTTTTCTGTTTTAGCTAAATCTGCAACTTGTAGATGGATATGTCCCATAACAGTTCCATCTGGTAAGCCAGCCCAATCTGTATTCGCGCCTTCTTTCAAAATACTTTGAGCATCGATTTGAAGAGTAGCCATTTCAACATACTCACCATTCCAAGTCCACTCTGATTCTGGTCGGTCCGTATAAATTTCGATGCCATTTCCATCAGGATCATTTAAGTATAGTGCTTCACTTACTAAATGATCTCCAGCTCCTATTCGCATATTGATATCGATGAAATGCTGCAATACTGCTCCTAAATCTGCTCGACTTGGTAACAACAGTGCAAAGTGATACAAGCCTGTTGTATTTTCTTGTTTCAGAACAACGTTTTCTGGTTGTTCGATAGATAGAAGCGCTATTTTTCCATCTGCAGTAAGAAGAATCTTATTGTCTTTCTTTTCAAGTACTTTGAATCCAACCACTTCTTCATAAAATTTAAGAGAACGATCTAAGTCCGTTACTTTTAAATCTACTAATTCCACGAATGTGTAAGGTTTATTTTGATATTTCATTTATAATTCCTCCAATTAACGTATAGTTACTTATAGTAAGTTATTATATTTTAGTTACCTAATAAAGTCAAGGATGAAGGAGTAGATAAAAAGGCAAATCACATTATGAAATTGCAAGATTTAGTCTCATAATCGCAAAATACTCACTTCAAATCGCAAGATCAATGTCCCTAATCGCAAAATAGGCGTACTTGCAACATTATCAGTAGTATTCGCAATGTTTTGTACGTTAGTCGTAATATTTCCATCTTTATTCGCAATATTCTCTACGTATTGAGCTACATTCCACTATACACTCACGTGAAAAAACCACTAGCCGGCATCGACTTGTGGTTTCTACATACTTTATTTTGCTAATGGTACTTGGATGGACATTTGCTGGCATTCTGCGAGTTTGCTGATGTCGAAGTTTCCGCCGCTTACGATGATGCCTATGTTACTGGCGGAGGATGGGATGTGGTGATTCAAAACTGCTGCTACTGCGGCGGCTCCTGCACCTTCGATAAGCGTTTTTTCTCGTTCGAGTATGAAGAGAATGGCCGATGCGATTTCTTGCTCGGTCACGGTGATCATGTCGTCGACGAGGGTATGAATAATGTTCATCGTCAGCTTTCCAGGGGTTTTCACATTTATTCCTTCTGCAATTGTTTTTCCTTGAAATGGAATTAATCCATCTGCCATTCCTTTATAGGCAATCGCAATGGCTGCAGCATTTTGGGACTGAACGCCAATAACGCGGATATCTGGACGAATGGATTTTACCGCAAGTAGTGTACCTGCGAGTAAGCCACCTCCACCTGCTGGCACGACTATCGTATCAATCTCCGGCCGTTGCTGAAGCATTTCCATGGCAACAGTAGCTTGGCCTTCAATTACGGCTAGGTCATCAAAAGGGTGAATGAAGTTTGCACCTGTTCGAAGTTGTTCTTCTCTTGCTGCCACATACGTTTCATCAAAGTTTTGTCCGATGAGTTTAACGGTTGCACCATACCCTTTTGTTGCATTCACTTTTGCAACCGGTGTTCCAATTGGCATGAAAATGGTGACTGGGAAGTTGCGCACTTTTCCGGCGTAAGCAACCCCTTGTGCATGATTCCCAGCGGAGGCGGCGATTAGCCCTCTTGCACATTCTTCATCCGTGAGCTGAGATACTTTATTCATTGCTCCTCTAATCTTAAACGAACCCGTTTTTTGTAAGTTTTCCATTTTGAGAAATACTTGCTTACCAGTGGTTTCATTCAAGGTTGATGACTTTTTACACGGTGTCCGATGGATAAACTCCGCTACTTTTTCTGATGCACGGTATAAACCTACAGTGTCATATGAATTCCCAACAAAACCATCTCCTAATTTGTTTTTTTCAAATGTCCAAAATCCATGCATCTTACGCATTTTTTATTTCGTAAGCTTTGATATGATCTTCGTATTGGAATGTCAATGAAATTTCATCCCAACCATTTAGAAGCATTTTCATTTGATACGGATCGATGGCGAATGAATAAACAACACCGTCTGCTCCATACACTTTTTGTTCCTCTAAATTAACTTCCACGTTATACACTTCTTTACTTAGAAGTACTTCTACTTCGTCGACGGACAATTTAATAGGAAGAATTCCATTTTTCAAGCAGTTATTATAGAAAATATCTGCGAAACTTGGCGCAATTACTACTCGGAATCCATAGTCTAAAATCGACCATGGGGCATGCTCACGAGAGGATCCACAACCGAAATTATCATGCGCTACTAATATAGTAGAATCTTTATAGCGTTCATCATTTAATACGAAATCTGTATTTGGATTTCCTTCTGCATCGAATCGCCAGTGATAAAATAAGTATTTACCGAATCCTGTACGTTCGATTCTTTTCAGAAATTCTTTGGATATTATTTGGTCGGTATCGACGTTCTTTTGATTCAACGGTGTAATAACACTTTTGATTTCATTAATAGGCTCCACGGATTTTCCTCCTTACGCATTTACTAAATCAATTTTGCCTTGGCATAATTGCGTCCAGATTTTGAATAGAGCTTGCTCAATTTACGCCTTTTAAAATCTGTGACATCCGCCGGAGGCTTCAACTTTATCTGGAAGGGGTTTAAACCCCTTCCAGATAAAGTTGAAATTTGCGAATATCTACAATGTGACCTTCTATTGCTGCAGCTGCTGCCATTGCTGGGCTCATCAAATGTGTTCTAGATCCTGCACCTTGACGTCCTTCGAAGTTACGGTTGGATGTAGATGCACAATGTTCGCCAGAAGGGACAATATCGTCATTCATTGCTAGACACATACTGCATCCAGATTCGCGCCATTCAAATCCAGCTTCAAGGAATACTTGGTCGATGCCTTCTTGTTCTGCTTGTTTTTTCACGGTTTGTGATCCAGGAACAACGATGGCTGTTACATTTGGATTAACTTTGCGACCTTCAACTACTTTTGCCGCAGCACGTAAGTCACTTAAACGGGCATTCGTACAAGAACCGATAAATACATTGCTTATTCGAATATCTGTTAGAGACATTCCTTCTTCAAGCTCCATATAAGCCAGCGCTTTTTCGTGCGCTTGTTGATCGCTTATTTCTGCAAAGTCTTTTGTAAATGGAATATGATTCGAAACGCCCGAACCCATAGATGGGTTTGTACCCCATGTAACAAAAGGTTCGATTTCATCTGTGAAAATCTCCACTGTTTTATCGTAAGTTGCTCCTTCATCAGTAGCTAAAACTAGCCAACGATCTGCTTCTTGTTCAAACGCTTCTCCAGTCGGAACATGCTCACGTCCTCTTAGGAATTCAACCGTCGTTTTGTCAGGGCTTATCAAACCTGCACGAGCTCCTGCTTCGATCGACATATTACAAATAGTCATACGTTCTTCCATCGTCAATTTACGAATCGCTTCACCCGTGTATTCTACGATATATCCAGTTCCCATATCGATTCCAAACTTCGAAATAACAGCTAAAATGATATCTTTTGCCGTCACTCCATAACCAAGTTCACCAGTTACTTTGATTTCCATCGTTTGAGGCTTAGCTTGCCAAAGTGTTTGAGTAGAAAGGACATGTTCCACTTCGCTTGTTCCAATACCAAAAGCGATTGCTCCGAATGCACCGTGTGTGGATGTGTGACTATCTCCACAAACAATCGTTTTCCCTGGTTGTGTCAGTCCTAGTTCTGGTCCGATAATATGTACAATCCCTTGATCAGGATGATCCATATTCGCAAGTGGAACACCAAACTCTTCACAGTTTTCTTGAAGTGTGCTGATTTGTTTGCGCGCAATGACATCTTTAATCTGTTCTCTATTTCGAGTCGGTACATTGTGATCCATTGTTGCATAACAAAGATCCGGTCGACGAACCTTCCGATTGTTTAGTCGTAACCCTTCAAAAGCCTGCGGAGATGTTACTTCATGGAGCAAATGTAAATCGATATAGAGAAGGTCTGGTTTACCTTCTTCCTCGTATACAATATGTTCATCCCAAATTTTCTCAATAATCGTTTTTGCCATTTAGTCCCTCTCCTTTTAGTTAGACATAAGAAAACATAATACTATCTGATACAAATTCTGCGTCTAACTCTTCTAATACTTTTGCTGTCCATTCTGTTGTAGAAAGTGCACGTTTCCCTTTTACTTGTAAATCACTTGTGAAATTTCCATCATTTAAGACATTAAATACAGCTTCTTCTACTGCTGCTGCTTCTGTTTCCATTTGGAAAGCTTCACGGAGCATCATAGCTACGGATAGAATGGTTGCTGCTGGATTTGCTTTGTTTTGACCTGCAATATCCGGTGCCGATCCATGGACTGGTTCGTATAAACCGAAACCATCTTCCCGTGTACTTGCAGATGGTAACATTCCCAGTGAACCTGTGATAACAGATGCTTCATCACTTAAAATATCCCCAAACATATTTTCCGTTACAATCACATCAAAATCAGCAGGTTTTGTAATCAATTTCATCGCAGTCGAATCCACCAACATATGCTCCACTTCTACGTCTGGATAACCTTGTTTTTTCTCTTCTACGATTTCACGCCATAATTTACTTGTGTCTAAAACATTTGCTTTATCAACTGAAGCAAGTTTTCCTCTACGACTTCTTGCAATTTGGAAGGCTGTATCCACAATACGCTCAATTTCAGCTCTCGTATATACGAGCGTGTCTAGTGCACTGTCCTTCGATTTCTTACGTGGTTCGCTGAAATATAAACCTCCTGTAAGTTCGCGTACAATGACCATATCCACATTTTCTGCTACTTCCTTTTTAAGAGGAGAAGCATCCAGTAATGCCGGAATAGCTTTGACAGGTCGAATATTTGCATAAAGTCCAAAATGTTTACGAATGGCTAATAATCCTTTTTCCGGGCGCAAATGAGATGGATTTTGATCCCATTTTGGTCCACCAACTGCACCTAAAAGGATGGCATCACTTTGACTACATTTACTAATCGTTTCTGCTGGTAGTGGATTTTCACAAGCATCAATTGCTGCTCCACCGATAAGTGCGTATTGCAGATGAAACGTATGATTATAGTGTTTTGCAATAGCTTGAAGCACCTTAACTGCCGCTTCCGTTACTTCTGGACCGATTCCATCTCCAGGTAATACCGTTATCGATTTTTCCATCCCATTCACTCCCGTTATTTGTCTAGTCTCCAGGCGCCAGCCGCTCGAGGTCAAATGTGAAATTACTGCGGTGGCTGAAGAGCTGCCTCCTCGCAATTCCCCATTTGCTTGTCGCGGCTAATCGGGCACCTTCTGCTTTTCCTAATTTATTGTGCTACTGCTTCTCGTTGCTCTTGATAATGTGCTTTTACAATCTGGCGATTAATCGCGTTCAAATATGCTTTGGCAGAAGCTTCTAATACATCTTGGGAAGCATTGCGACCCGTGGAAATAACATCATTAAAACTTAAGTTAATAACAGCTTCGCCGAGTGCATCTCTTCCTTTAGAAACGGATGATACCCGGTAATCAATAATATGAACTTTCCCGTTCACAAGTTTTTCTAGTGTATTGAAGATGGCTTCTACAGAACCTGCGCCAGTAGAAGAGACAACTTCTACTTCACCAGATGGTGTTTTCGCTTGAACCGTTGCAGTAGGAATATTAGATGTACCATATTGCACTTGTACGCTTTCTAATTCATATACTTCCGCTTCAGAAGTTTGCACTTGTTGATCTGTTAATAAAACAAATAAGTCTTCCTCGGTAATCTCTTTCTTACGATCTGCTAACTTTTTAAATGCAACAAAAGCTGCATTTAGCTTTTCATCACTTAATTGGAAGCCCATTTGTTTTGCACGATCAAAGAATGCATGACGACCAGAATGTTTTCCAAGTACTAGCTCCGTTGCTACATCACCGATTAAATCAGGTGTGATGATTTCATACGTTTCAGGATTTTTCAACATACCATCTTGGTGAATACCAGATTCATGTGCAAATGCATTTTTCCCAACAATAGCTTTGTTTGGTTGAATAACAACTCCTGTTAACTTGCTAACAAGCTGACTTGTGCGTTTCGTTTCTTTTAACACAATGCCAGATTCCGATTGGTAATAATCGCATCTAATATGTAGTGCCACTGCAATCTCTTCCAATGCCACGTTTCCTGCACGTTCACCAATCCCATTAATCGTTCCCTCGATTTGCGTTGCACCATTTTCAATTGCTGCAAGCGTGTTTGCTGTTGCTAATCCTAAATCATCATGACAGTGCGCAGATAGCTTCACTTTTTCAATACCCCTTACATTTTCACTTAAATATCTGAATAAAGAGCCGTACTCAATTGGAGAAGCATAACCCACTGTATCTGGGATATTAATCGTTGTTGCTCCGGCTTTAATTACTTCATTCATAATACGAACTAGAAAGTCACGATCCGAGCGGGTTGCATCTTCTGCTGACCACTGGACAAGTGGGAAATACTTTCTTGCTAATTTCACCGATTCTACAGCAATTTCAATCACTTGCTCCGGTGTTTTATTCAGTTTATATTGCATGTGGATAGGAGATGTGGCGATAAACGTATGAAGATGCGGTTGTACCCCACCTTTTAACGCTTCCCAAGAAGTTTCTATATCACTTTTAACGGAACGAGCTAACCCGGTCACAATCGAGTTTTTTACAGTGCCAGCAATTTGTTTGACAGCCTCAAAGTCTCCAGGAGAAGAAGCAGGAAATCCTGCCTCTATTATGGAAACTCCGTACTTCTCAAGCTGGCGAGCAATTTCTAACTTTTCTTGTGTGTTTAGGTTTATCCCTGCAGATTGCTCTCCATCACGTAGCGTTGTGTCGAAAATGTCAATTTTGCGCACTGGTCACCACTTCTTTCTTGACTTGTTTTTTCCCTTCATTGATAAATGGCATCATTTCACGAAGTTTTGCCCCTACTACTTCGATTTGATGTTCCGATTCCGCTTTTTTGATGGCATTGTATTTTGGACGATCTGTTTCGTTTTCTTTGATCCATTCTCTTGCAAATGTACCATCTTGAATGTCCGTTAATACGTCTTTCATGCGATCTTTCACGGAAGCATCAATGATACGAGGACCTGATACGAAATCTCCCCATTCAGCTGTATCCGAGATAGAAGAACGCATCGTAGCCATTCCTCCTTCGTACATTAAGTCAACGATTAGTTTTAATTCGTGTAGTGTCTCGAAGTATGCAAGCTCCGGTTGGTACCCAGCTTCTACTAACGTTTCGAAACCAGCTTTTACGATTGCAGTTGTACTACCACAAAGTACTGCTTGTTCTCCGAAAAGATCCGTTTCTGTTTCTTCTTTAAATGTTGTTTCAAGAACACCTGCACGAGCAGCTCCGATACCTTTTGCGTATGCTAAAGCGACATCTTTTGCGTGGCCGGAAGCATCTTGATATACTGCGAATAAACCTGGTACCCCTGCACCCGCCTCAAATGTTCTACGTACTAAATGTCCTGGCCCTTTTGGTGCCACTAAGAATACATCCACATCTGCGGGAGGTACAATTTGATCAAAATGTACGTTAAAACCATGTGCGAATACTAACGATTTGCCTGCCGTTAAAGCAGGTTCGATTTCCGCTTCATATACTGCTTTTTGTCTTTCATCTGGCAATAAAATCATAATTACGTCCGCTTTTTCAGCCGCTTCTTTTACAGAATAAACTTCTAATCCATCTTCTTTTGCTTGATCGAATGATTTTCCAACACGAATTCCTACTACTACATTAAAGCCTGAATCCTTTAAGTTTTGTGCATGTGCATGACCTTGAGATCCGTAACCGATAATTGCGATTGTTTTGTCCTTTAAAAGTTCTTCGTTGATATCTCCGTTGTAATACATTTTAGCCATTGTCATTTCCTCCTCGAATTTTGGTTTTATATTTTATTGTAAAATGGATAATTGGGTTGTTTGCACTTTTTGCGTTTCGCGTACAAATGCGGTAACACCTGTTCTCGTTAGCTCTTTAATGCCATAAGGCTTGAGCAGATCTATAAATGCATCAATCTTTTCTGGATGACCTGTCACTTGGAATGTTACGACATTTTTTCCGGTGTCGATGGTAGCAGCTCGGAACGGTTCTACTATACTATTAATCTCCGCTCTCACAGCTGGTGGCGACACGACTTTCACGAGCGCCAGCTCCCGCACAACAATTGACTTCTCTGAAATATCATTTACTTTTAACACATCTACTTGTTTTTGTAGCTGTTTTAACAATTGTTCTAGCTTTTGTTCGTCTTCCACATTTACAACAAACGTCATTTTCGAAATTTGCGGTTGTTCCGTGTGCCCTACTGTAATGCTTTCAATATTGAATTGACGCTTCATGAGTAGGCCAGTAACTCGGTTTAAAACACCGCTTTGATTTAACACGGTTACCGTAATAATTCGTTTCATTCGGCCTTCACTCCAATCATTTCATGTAGTCCTTTACCTGGAGCAACCATTGGAAAGACACTTTCTTTTTGAACAACTCGACAATCGATTAATACTGGTTCATCCGATGCAAGTGCTTCTTTTAACTGTACTTTTGCCTCTTCATACGTTTCGATCTTGTAGCCTTTAATATCATAAGCTTCTGCAAGTTTCACAAAATCTGGTTGGATCGGCATTAAGGATTGCGAATAACGCTCTTCATGGAAGGTTTCTTGCCATTGTCTAACCATCCCAAGTGCTTGATTGTTCAAAATGATTACTTTTACGGGAATGCGCATTTCTTGAAGCAGCGATAATTCCTGAAGTGTCATTTGGAATCCTGCATCTCCAACTATCGACACAACTTTTGCATCCGGTTTAGCTATCTGTGCCCCAATCGCTGCTGGGAAACCGAATCCCATCGTACCTAGTCCACCAGAAGTTACCCAGTTATGCGGAGACCTAAATTTATAATACTGTGCCGTCCACATTTGATGTTGCCCAACGTCAGTCGTCACAACTGCATCTCCATTTGTATATTCGTGCACCAGTTCCAAAACTTGCTGTGGAAGTAAACCTCTTTCTGCACTTGCTTCATAAAATAAAGGATATTGCGCTTGATTTACATGTAAACTTTCTAACCAAGCAGCTGTATTCCCATTTGGTGCATTTTGTTCCAGTAATGCAGTTAATGCTTCTTTCGCATCTGCAACAATCGGAATTTCAGTGTGCACGTTCTTGCCGATTTCAGCAGGGTCTATATCAATGTGAATCACTTTTGCATTCGGTGCAAAGTAAGCTAAGTTACCAGTTAAACGGTCATCAAATCGTGCTCCGACATTGATCAGTAAATCACACGTTTGAATGGCCATATTTGCTGTATACGTTCCGTGCATTCCTGCCATCCCTAAAAATAGTGGATGATTTCCTTCGATGCCTCCAAGCCCCAAAAGCGTATTTGTTATCGGAATTTGATATTTCTCCGCAAATTCTGCTAGTTGGTCAGATGCTTTTGCAAACAATACTCCTGCACCTGCAAGGATAAGTGGTTGGTTTGCTTTTGAAATAGCTATCGCTGCTTTTTGTATTTGTAAAAAGTTTGGTGTTGTCGTCGGTTGATAACCAGGAAGATTTACTTCATTCGTGTTATCTTCATTTGTAACAAAAATACTTGTTGCCATGTTTTTTGGAATATCTACGACGACTGGTCCTGGACGACCTGTGGAAGCAATATGAAAAGCTTCGTTAATAATTCTAGGAAAATCAGCAACATCTTTTACTTGGTAATTATGTTTCGTAATTGGTTGCGTGATGCCGATTATATCCGCTTCCTGAAAAGCATCTGTCCCGATAACAGTAGTCGCAACTTGCCCAGTAAATACAACAAGTGGAATCGAATCCATCATTGCATCTGCAATTCCAGTTACGACATTCGTAGCTCCAGGGCCAGACGTCGCAATCACGACTCCTACTTTCCCTGAAACACGTGCATAGCCCTCTGCCGCGTGGATTGCTCCTTGTTCATGCCGAGCTAAAATATGTCGAATTGGATTTTTATGTAGTGCATCGTAAATCGGTAAGACAGCACCGCCAGGATACCCAAAAACTACTTCAACCTGATGTTGTTTCAATGTTTTGATAAAAACATCTGCCCCGTTCAATTGTTTAGGAACTTCCGCCGTTTCGGACTCTTCATACATGTCAACTGTTTCTTCAACGGTTACCTTCATCATCATTTCCTCCTTTTTATTCAAATCGTCCAGTTTTAAAGAAAAGTTCCTTGCTTGTTTCTAAAAAAAGAAAAGAATTTCTCCCCACACAAAGAAACCTTCGTTCTTTTGTATAGGGATGAAATTCTTTTCATGGTACCACCCTAGTTCGTAGCGCAACCGCTACCTCGCAGACAACTAGCAAATGCCAGCCATCCATTTATAACGAGAGTAGCTTTTACTACACCCGGAAGTATCTAAAAGGTTTCCCGTTCAATACTTCACTCCGAGGGGATGTCGCTAAAGGTTGTATTGCCGGTTCCCAGCTTCACCAGCTCTCTGTAAATACAAGTTTCCTCTAACTTTTGCCTCATCAATGATTTATAATATTATGTTAATTAAGTTCGCTTTGGCGTCTAGATCTTCATAACCCCACCTGTGCTTGCAGATGTGACGAGCTTCGAATATCTTGCTAAATAGCCTTTTTTAATTTTTGGTTCAAATGGTTGTAAGTTTTCTTTTCTGGCAGCTAATTCTTCTTCGCTAACTAGTAACTCTATCGTTCTATTTGTTAAATCAATAGCGATAATGTCATCGTTCTCTACTAATGCAATTGGTCCGCCATCTGCAGCTTCTGGAGAAATATGTCCAATGGAAATTCCTCGAGACGCTCCGGAAAAACGACCGTCTGTAATGAGTGCCACTTTCGTTCCTAACCCGCGACCTTGAATCGCTGATGTTGGAGCAAGCATCTCTGGCATCCCCGGTCCACCTTTCGGACCTTCGTAGCGGATGACTACTACATGACCAGCTTGCACAGTTCCGTTATCAATTGCTTCCTGGGACGCTTCTTGTGATTCAAACACAATTGCTTTCCCAGTAAATTCTTTGATAGAAGGATCCACAGCCCCTACTTTAATTACTCCGCCTTCTGGAGCAATATTACCGAAAAGCACGGATAAGCCTCCTACAGGACTATATGGATTTTCTTTCCGGCGTATAACTAGATCATTCGTAATCTCTGATCCTTTCACATTCTCATAGAGTGTTTTACCTGTAATTGTTAAGCGATCTGGGTGAACAGCTCCAGGAATCTCACAAAGTTCTTTTATAATAGCGCTGACTCCTCCTGCAAGATGAACATCGTGCATAGAGTAATCAGAAGCTGGCATTATTTTGGATAGATAAGGAATACGCTTAGCTACTTCATTTATTTCTTTCACGTCGTATTCAATTTCTGCTTCATGCGCTATTGCCAGTGTGTGGAGAACCGTATTAGTCGAACCACCCATTGCCATATCAAGTGCAAATGCATCATCAATCGTTTCTTTTGTAATCAAATCTCTCGGCTTTACATTTTCCTTAATCATTCGCACTAAATGATGTGCAGCTTCTTTTATGAGGCGGTGACGTTCATCCGACGTCGCCACGATCGTACCGTTACCCGGTAATGCGACACCGAGCATTTCCATTAAAGAGTTCATGGAGTTTGCTGTGAACATCCCTGAACAGGAACCACAAGTTGGACAAGCATTTTGTTCTATATCGAGTAGTTGCTCCGCTGACATGGATCCATTCTTATACGAACCGACCCCTTCAAAAACAGACGTTAAGGAAAGTTGTTTTCCGTCAGCTGACGTTCCAGCTTCCATTGGCCCACCCGAAACAAATACAGAAGGGACATTCGTTCTTACTGCCGCCATCAACATTCCAGGTGTGATTTTGTCACAGTTCGGAATGTAAAACACCCCATCAAACCAGTGTGCGTTAATAACCGTTTCCGCAGAATCTGCAATCAATTCACGACTCGGAAGTGAATACCTCATCCCGATATGCCCCATTGCAATCCCATCATCCACACCAATCGTGTTAAACTCAAATGGAATTCCACCAGCTTCACGAATTGCCTCTTTTACGACTTCTGCAAACTTATTCAAATGCATATGCCCTGGAATAATATCAATATAGGAGTTACAAACACCAATGAATGGTTTATCTAAATCCTTTGTCTTTACTCCAGTCGCATAAAGTAAACTACGATGAGGAGCTCGATCAACGCCCTTTTTAATCATGTCACTTCTCAATTTCAATCGCCCCTATACTTACCGTTTATGTAGTGTGTATTTTTAGAGTTCTTTTTAATTTTCGATTGTGAATTTTCTCACAATCTTTTATATATTGTTGCTATCATATCGCCTTTAAAATGGGGAGTCAATACCCTTTTTTAAAATAATCAGTTAGTTTAGAATATTCTTTCACCATGTAATCGCTTACATTAGCGATATATCGCATTTTGTATGCCGAAAAATAATTATGAACATTTTGTTAAAGTAAATGGTAATAGAAAGTTATGGCGAAGCATACGGGGGACGATAAAGAGTGGAGCAAAGTTTATATTGGAACTTTTTTGAGAATCGCAAAATTATGGCTGCTAATCGCAAGTTCGTCTCTGTGAATAGCAAGATCATGAACAATTTCACCTAGTCCACTGGATTTCGCAAGTTCGTTACCCCGTAACGCAAATTAAAGCTCGCGTAGCGCAAGATCATCTCTCTATATCGCAAATTCAAAGCACATTTTCACCTTGTCTACCGCTTTTCGCAAGTTCATTACCCCATAACGCAAATTAAAGCTCGCGTAGCGCAAGATCATCTCTCTATATCGCAAATTCAAAGCTCAATTTCACCTTGTCGACCGCTTTTCGCAAGTTCATTACCCCGTAACGCAAATTAAAGCTCGCGTAGCGCAAGATCAACTCTCTATATCGCAAATTAAAAGCTCAATTTCACCTTGTCTACCGCTTTTCGCAAGTTCCTTACCCCGTAACGCAAATTAAAGCTCGCGTAGCGCAAGATCATCTCTCTATATCGCAAATTCAAAGCACAATTTCACCTTGTTGACTGCTTTTCGCAAGTTCATTACCCCGTAGCGCAAATTTAAATCCTGATAACACAAATTTATCTATTCATCTGCCACGAATTAATAAAAAAAGACCCTCTCTCAACTACGAGAAAGAGCCGATTACCAAATATTTGGCTTTGCAACCATAAACCAAAGCATGATTAGTAAAATGAGAATATACTGCCATAAAGAAAGTCGCAACTTTTGAATTAGAACATTCGAATCTATTATCCCTGCATAGAATTGTCGAATTTTCGGCTTAAATGCCTTTGCAAGAAAAACAATTGAGCTGATCATCACAACAATCGTCATGACTACCCAAGACGTAGACCATGGCCATCTCCCTTGCCAAATTAGCAGAATTCCAGATACAACTAGTACATGTCCCGCATGCTTCACGATTCTGATTGCAGCTTGAAAAACTTCTATTTGCGAAACAAGCACTTCTCCATTTTTCCCTTTCATTTGATTTAATACGGGAAATAATACAAAGAAAGGGCCGATAGAAAGAATCGCACTTATTATATGAATGAACAATATTATTTTGTACATAGAATTTATCACCTACACTTATTATAAGGTATTCCATCGTCTCTTATTGTGTCTAATAGAGGAAAATAGAGTGCTATGCCTAATATTTTGTTATTCGCAACTTAATCTTCCATTCTCGCAATATAGACTCACTTACGCGCAGCTTTTTGGCGGTTACTCACTACAATTCTAACGCTTACTAACAACATTGTCTCATACTCGAAATATATAATTAGGCAATATCTATTTCCACATAAAAACGCCCTCAATTCACATATCACGAATGGAGGGCGTTTCTTAATAAGTAGATTAAATTTTAAAATGACTAACATTGTTTTGAAGAGTTTCTGCTAAATCTGTAAGTGATTGCGCATTTGCAGTTATTTCTTCATTCGCGGCAAGCTGTTCTTCGGTAGCTGCACTTGTATCATTTGCGCCGTCTGCTGCGATTGCCGCAAGACGTTGAACTTCGAGTGAACCTTCTGAAACGGATTCCGCCATCGCTTGAATTTGTTCGATAGCTGCAGAAACGGATTCCACTTTGATTCCAACCTCTCCAACTGCCGTTTCAATTTCTTTAAATACGTCCATCGATTCATTTGTTTTGGAAAGTCCCTCATCCACTTTAATTTCGCCAGCTGTGATCGCTTTTACCGCATCATTAGAAGCAGATTGAATAACTTGAACCATTGAAGCGATTTGCGTTGCCGAGTTTTTCGATTGCTCTGCAAGTTTACGCACTTCTTCTGCAACAACAGCAAATCCTTTCCCATACTCACCAGCTCGTGCTGCTTCGATAGCTGCATTTAAAGCAAGTAAGTTCGTTTGTTCGGAAATAGCTGTAATGAGCGAAGTTATGCTTTGAATTTCATCCGAATGCTTCGCCATATCATGCATAATCATTGTCGTATCAACAAATGTTGTATGAATTGTATTCATTTGGGTAGTTACCTCTCGCACTACTCCAGAACCTTTTTTTACCAATTTTTGTACATCATCTGCAGCATATAACATTTCTTCATTGCTAATAGAAATTTGTCCAACTCCTTGAGTCAGTTCAGTCATCGCTTGGACAGAAGAATCCATATGACGTACTTGTTGCTCACTTGTAACCATTTGTTCCTCAGCAGACTTTGCCACCATTTGAGAAGAGGCAAGACTTTCCTCCGTAGTTGCGGATAACTCCTCGGCGTTCGATGCAAGCTGCATAGAAGAATCTCTTACGCTTGCTACTATCTCACGAAGATCATTGGACATCCTATTAAATGCAGTTGCCATGTCTCCTACTTCATCTTTATTTTTAATGATAATTGGTTCTATCAATAAGTTCCCATCTGCAATCTCTGCCAATCCCGCAGTGACTTTTTTTACTGGTCGTGAAATACTTCTACTTATAAAATAAGCTAAAACAATCCCTAATAGCACTCCTACGATGGACATACCAATGACAAAATTGGTAGCACCTGTTTCATACTTATTTAAATCTGCTCTCGTTTTATCCATATCATCTTGCATAAATTGCTCCAACTCTTTTAAAATTTTCAGCATGTTGGCACTAACCGTTTTCGCCTCTGCAGTGAGCTTATTAATTTTCAAAGAGTTATTATCCATTTTGGCCGCAATGAGATCATCATTTATTTTTGAAAACATATTCATTTTCTTATCAAAGTCATCCATCATTACAATTGTTTCAGTAGAAAATAAATTACTTCTGAACTCTTGTGCTAGTTCTTTTGCTAATGTTTCATTCTCTATAATGCCTTTTTTCGCTGCATCTGTATTAAATAACAAATAGTCCATTAACTCTCTCGTTGTATCCTTTTGAGCTATTACAATATCTTTGGCAATATTAATTTTCATTACTCGATCATCCAATAAAAATCGATATCTACTACTAGTATCGATCATTGTCCAAATTGTTATTACGGAAACAACAATTAATAAGCATAAAATAGCAGAAAATCCCATCCACATTTTTTTGCCGATGGTCCACTTCATAAAAATCCCTACTTTCTAATTCACACTTACTGCATGAAATCGTTTAAATGAAACAAAATGTTCCTTCCAATAAGGTAAATCTAAAGTTGCCTTTTCTACACCTTTAGTGCCTGCATGAATAAATTCATTATTACCTATGTAGATTCCCATGTGGGAAATCCCTATGCCATATGTATTCTCAAAAAAGACTAAATCCCCGACGATTGGATTTGTAACAGGAGCACTACTCGCAAAATAACCCTCGCTACTTTGACGACTAATCTTTAATCCCGCTTGGGTATAAACAAAATAAATAAATCCACTACAATCAAAGCCAGCCATTGTTATACCTGCATTCAAATATGGGATGCCTTGCATACGTCCTGCAAAATCTACTGATAAACTATAAATTGCTTGTCCATTTGAGGATAGTGGTTTTGCTTCATCAAGTAGAGGACCGGGACTTGTAATAAGTTCTTCTGCTTTTACTTGAACTGGTTTCTCAACAGTTTGTGGTTTAACCGGTGAAACAGGTTTCGTAGCTACAACCGTTTGCGGTGTTTTAGTTGATGTCTTAACAATTGTAGGCTTTAGTACGATTAATTTTTGCTTCACGAAAATACTATCTTTCGACAGCTTATTCCATGTTAGTAGATCGTTCACGGTTATCTTATATGTTTTGGCAATGCTGCTTAAAGAGTCCCCTTTTTTTACTTCATATAACGTGTTAGTACTTGCACTTGCTGTCGCTGCGAACGAGAACATTAGTACCGTTACTAATAGCACTTTTTTAAACATATAGACCCTCCTTCTAATTTACTAGTAAGTTAATGATAACATTAATCTATTAATATCTCACTACTATTTTTCTACAAAATATTGCCCAGGAAATATGGTTTATTTGCGATTAATCTAAGTAAAAGAGATTAACTCCTTCGCAATCTAGTCACAAATAGAATTTAAAGTCGCACTAAATCCTTTTACGAGGAGTTAATATTCAGCAAATAGTTACTATATAAAAACTAACTTAGTGTTTTTCAGTTCCTTCATTTATTAAAATAAATTCAAAAAAGGTCTTAATATAATTCTTCTATTTTTTTGATATTCAGCGGCTTTGAAAAATAAAAACCTTGTAGTTCGTGACACCCTAACATTTTAAGTTTTTCCCATTGCTCGATTGTTTCTACACCTTCACTAACCACTCTTAACGATAGTTGCTCTGCAAGATTAATAATTGTCCTTGTAATGCTTAAACTCTTTTCATCACTTTCAATTTCTTGAATAAACTGACGGTCAATTTTAATTTCTTTTATAGGAAAATGTTGCAAATAAACAAAAGCAGAAAAACCTGTGCCGAAGTCGTCAATGCTAACTGAAAATCCTAACTCATTTAAATAATGGATTCGTTCCTTCACTGTTTCATATTCCATCATCGCAACGCTTTCCGTAATCTCAATAACTAGTCGACTTGGAGAAACTTTGTAATAGTCCATTTGGCTCAACAAGTACTTAGGAAAGTCATTATGCAAAAAATGTCGAGATGAAATATTAATGGAAATGGTGTACTGTTTGCGGTGTCCTATATCCCACAATGCTAATTGTTTCAATGCCTGTGTAATAACCCACTCACCGATCGGTATTATTAATCCCGTCGATTCTGCAATTGGGATAAACTCCATAGGTCCTCTAATACCGAGTTTTGGATGATTCCACCTAATAAGTGCTTCAAAACCAGCAATTGATCCGTCCTCGCAGTTCACTTTTGGTTGATAATATAGTTCGAACTCATTAGATTCTATCCCTTTACGAAGATTCATCTCGGTGTGCAAATCATTCGACATCGATGTATACATTTCAGGTTGGTAAAAAGTTTGTGCATTTCTTGAAAATTTCTTTCGTCCATTATTTAAAGCTATTTGTGCTGCATTTAAACAAGCTTTAGCGTTATTTCCATGTTGTGGAAATTGGCTAAAACCAATAGAATATGTTAAATATACTTCTTGATCATCGACCATTATTTGTTTAGCAAGCGCCTCGTCAGCCTTTTCAAAATATCGCTCTCCCATTTGCGGCTTATTAGCTGTATCAAAATAAACGGCAAAATGATCAAAACCGATCCTTGCAGTTAAATAAGGTGCAGGAAATAGCGTTTGAATTCGCAACGCTACCTCTTTTAAAACTTCATCTGCCCCATCAATTCCTAGTACATCTTGAATATCTTGAAAAAGATCTATTTTAAGGTAGATAAAGTAGGTATCCATTGTTTCATCCACTTTTGTCATTCTTTCCGTTGTTTCTTCTAAAAAGGAAGTTAAATTTCGAAGGCCTGTCAAAGCGTCTACCATTGCAAGCCTTTTATATGATTCTCTTTCCACTAATAGCATAATAGAATGAACTATTGATGGCAGTACAAATAAATAATCATCTGACCATTCTCTCCTGTTCGAGTAGCGAATACTTAATACTCCATGAAAGTCTTTCTGATCAGTAAGTTTAAACTCTAACCGATTAGAATGTGTAGATATTGGAAAAATATGCTCATCCATTTGCTCTGCTGACCAAAAATGCTCTTCTTTCATTAATTCGAAGTAGCTAGGATAATCTTTTTGATGCACCTCTGAAACTTCATCCTCCATTTGAATAGAAGAGGCGATTTTAGTAAGTGTAGAGGAATCACTAGAAAGCATCCAAATCGACACTTGATCCACTTCTAGGAGCATCGACGATTTGTGACAAACTTCACCTAGAGCTTCATGTAAAGTTAGATTATACAATTGGCCCATTTCTAACAATTGATCAAATATCTTCCGATTTTTAACGCTATCTACTTTTGAGTTTAATAAAGTATTCACAATACAAATTACCCCCTTCTTTTTGAGGAATATATTACTACAATTATAAACTAAATTTATTAGAATAGTAAGTCTACTTGTATGAATTTGTAGAATAATGAGTATTTATGTAAAATATGCATCTATTTTATTCTTGTGAATAGGAAAATGGATTTTAAGAGAGAAGTGCTGAAAAATAGTAAAAAGCTCCAAGACTTTGATCTTGGAGCTTTTCTATTAAAGTTGTGTAAGTTCTATTAGCAGTGGTTGGATCTTTTGATGCCATAGTTCAAATGCAGGATATAGAAACTTTGATACTATCTCTTGTTTCTCTTGTGATTTTTCAAATAAGCCATCCATTTTATCAGTCGCTAAAACAACTTCATCAAACGAATTTATCGCTTCAACAATGGAGGCATTATCTTGAAATAGGACGGATAAATCTTGATTAACCTGGACAATTCGTACAAAGGCTGTAAAGATATCACTGAGTACCAAGTCACCTTCTGTTTTAGAGTAATCTTGAAAACTAGCCAATACATATTGAAAGCCTTCCTCGATAGATTCTAGCATTTCACGATATTGATGGACTAGTTGTAAATGTTCTTCAATGAAAGTTGACATGTTGTTGACTCCCTCTAAAAAATCTGCAAAGCATATGCTAGATGCCGGTTTGTGTATTAATTTTTCTTATCGTAAAATGTGCCATCTCGATATACTTGAGCATAAGGGTCCATATAAGCATGGACGGACACTTTTTTCTTTTGTTGCTCTGTAATATTGAGGCGAATGTCATTCATAAACAATTTCATTTTTTCTTGAAGTGCTGCTTCTAATGGGAGTAGCTCTTTTCCAAATGCTTCTTCCTCATTTGTGAATGGCGCTTGAATGGATGGTTGCAAGGTATCTCGTTCATCTAACAACTTCTCCATTTGTTCAATCACGGCATCACGCTTATCTTCTTCTCGCATATCCAAAATGCGTACTAAAAGTTCTGTCGCATTTCTCCATGCCATTAGACTATTGCGAATCATATTTCACCAGTAGAGCCATATTGTTTTTGACGATTGATTTGTATGACTTGCTTCCAAGTATCACGGAATTCCGTCGTATATCCAATCACTTCATCCACTTTTGCTAGATCATTTTGAATATTTGCTTCGACTAAATGATTAAGCATATATTCATATAAGGTAATCATGGATTTAGAAACAGGTACAGACATATCGAGCGTAATCATCAGTTCACGCAAAATATTTTGTGCTTTTTGGATATTCGTATTTTTTAGTTCAATATCTTTCGTTTCTATTCCTTTTTTAGCTTGATTCAAAAATTTCAAACAGCCATTATACAACATGAGTGTCAACTCACCAGGGGTAGATTGGGTCACACTATTTTGTTGATAGGCTTTGTATGGATTATTCACAGCCATGAAGACACTCCTCTTTTCAATAACAATATAATTAAAACTTCTGATTAGTTATTACTAAATGCATTTGTAAGCTGAGCAGACTGCGCATTTGCACGTTGAATGGCCGATTCCATCGCTGAAAATTGTTTGTAATAACGACTTTCTATTGTTTTAAGGCGAGCTTCGAATCGAGTAATTTGATCATCGTAGCCTTTAAGTAAACGCCCTATGGAAAACGTTGAATTAGGGGCACCAGTTATTCCGGCTTTATCAGTTAATTTAGTTCTACTCTGAATGATACTAGTACGAATTTTTGAAGCCAGACCTGTATCCTTTTCCGTAGATCCCGGTTTTGCAAAAACTTCATATACTTTGTTTGGATCAGCATTAATCGCTTCTCTCAGTTTTGTTTCGTCAATCTCTAATTTACCATTCGTTAAGTAATCTTTAGAAGTTGTTATACCGATGTCACTCAAACGCAGAGTACCAGATGTACCTTCAACAACACTGTTTAATGCGGAGCGCATACTTTGAAGCATACTCGTTAGAATTGATTCATTTTTAAGAGTACCACTCTTTGCCTTTTCTTCCCAAAGTTCAATTTCTTTTTCCTTCATATCTGCTTTTTGTTCAGTAGATAGTGGTTGGAAATCGCGATATTTTACTTCCCGGACTTTTGCGTTTAACTCTTCGATCAATTTATTGTAATTATCAACAAACTTCTTAACTGCATCCACTATTTTATCCGTATCAGGAGCAGAACTGAAAGATACCGAATTTGTTTTTGAGGAATCCGTTGGATCAGTAGTTACTTGTTTTAAAGATATCTCAAATCCATTAATTTGGAAGGAGTTACTAGATCTTTCTGTTTCCAAACCATTAAAAATAAACTTTGAATTTACACCGGATTTCCCATTTCCATCTTGTTCAGCAATAACGTTATTTGTTGATAAATTAAAAAATGTTGCCAAATCCCCACTTACTTGCATCTCAACGTCACCAACAACATTTCCGGAGTTTTTAGCCGTCATTGCAATTTTACCCGAAAATGAATCGTAAAAAGCTGACACTCCAGATTCACTATTTATCTTTTTCAATACTGATTCCAGAGTATCCGTTGAAGGATCAAAAATAATTGTTTTCGTATTTTCCGCCTTTAAATCCCCCCCCGCATCAATCGCATTAATGGTAACCGAACCAGTTGTTCCTATATAACCTAATTTACTCATTGTCAATTTTGTATCAATATTTTTCCCGATACTATCATTGCTTTGCATAGATGCCTGGGATGCTAAACGAGAAACGGAAATCGTTCCGGAAAATTCAGAAGTTCCACTTACGCTTTTTATACTAACTGCATCTGGAGATGATACATTCACGGTTTTAGCTAAAAATGTGGATTGTTTCATCATCGTATCAAAAAGGTTATTACTAAAGTCATTTAGTTTTCTATTAATCGATCGATAATCTTCTAATTGCCACTCAGTATATTGCTTTTTCTGTGTTATTTTATCTAAAGGAATTCTCTGAGCCTTCATTAAATCCTTAATCATCGACTCTGTATCCATACCACTCGCTAATCCGGTAATACGCACGAAATCACCAACCCTTTATATTTTTTTATCAACAAAAAGTCCCATAAAATCCTGCATTGCTGCGTACATATCCAACATTTTCTTTGATGGAATTTCTCGAACTACTTCATCTGTTTTGGAGTCTATTAACGTCACATAATACATATTCAGCTTTTCATGATATTTAAAACGCAATTCGGTATTTGTCGTTTCCAAAAACTTGTTCATACTGTCTGTCATCTTTTTCGCTTTTTCAGCAGGTAAGAAATCTTGTTCTGCGTTTTCTTTAGAATCGGAAGTTTGAGCAGAAACGGATACAATAGGTTCCACAAAAGAATCGTGTTCTGCTGTTTTAGTTATCATATTAAATGGAATGTTAACAGCAGAGTCAGTAATACGATTTACCATACAAAATCTTGCCCCCTAGATAAGTACATGTCTTAGTTTATATATCGGTTATGAACAAATGTTATTAACAACGGATTTACATTAAGTTGGTGATAATAGATGGAGGAGGTTTTAGTCATCTGATAAACAAATATATTATTAGTTTATAATAAAATAGAGAAGAATTCTCTTGGGGAAAAATTAATATAATAATTTTACGGTTAAATTGTAATTGCAAGTGAAATGATATCTAAAAATGTTCTACTACATATCATGCACATGTTTAATATTAAAACTGAGTAGTAGTCCATTGTTAGAATTGTTTCT
Source organism: Psychrobacillus glaciei (assembly GCF_008973485.1). Classification (GTDB taxonomy): domain Bacteria; phylum Bacillota; class Bacilli; order Bacillales_A; family Planococcaceae; genus Psychrobacillus; species Psychrobacillus glaciei. The sequence continues at coordinate 1,066,078 of NZ_CP031223.1, read as the reverse complement.
TACACTGGGAAAAGTTATCATTTTTTTCGCTGATTAAATTCAATTATGAAAAAACACGGCCGATTGCTCGGACCGCGTTTTAATAACCAGATTAACGTAATAATTGAAGCACGCCTTGTGGTTGTTGGTTAGCTTGAGCAAGCATAGCTTGAGCAGCTTGAGAAAGAATTGAGTTCTTAGTTTGGTTCATCATTTCTTTCGCCATGTCTACGTCACGGATACGAGATTCCGCAGCAGTTAGGTTTTCAGAAGATGTGTTTAAGTTATTGATTGTGTGTTCTAGACGATTTTGTACAGCACCTAGTTTAGAACGCTCTTCCGAGACAGTTGTAATAGCATTATTAATTGTTTCAATAGCTAAGTTTGCCTTAGATTGACTTGAAACATTTATACCGCCTTTTGCTGTTGCTTCATTAGTGACAGTACCATTTGCTCCGATAGTCGCTGATGTAGATTCTGTTACTGTTTGAGCTATTGCAGTAGATTTTCCAGCTGAATAACCAGCTCCAGAAGTTAAATTTCCTTTTACTGTATCAAAATCAAAGTTAACTGTTACAACTTGATCAGTAGCATCAGATCCAATAACAGCACTAGACTGATTGTTATGGACTACGACTTCCTTACCAATTCTACCTGCACCTGCACCATCGTTATCTAAAGAAATAGTTAACTTTTCTGCAGTTGCTGAAATTGTTCCTGTTGCACCTTTTGCAATACCTGTAACTGCCATGTCTTTCACTGCAACGCCGTCTTCTAAAATCCAGTCAGCTCCATTATTAGTACCAACAGTTGCTGATTTCCAGTTTTTCCCTCCATCAGTTGAGAATTGCAAATCAGTAACTTTTCCGGCACCATCTACAGCAGCAGCTTTTAATGTGAAAGTTTTATCAGAAGAACCTGTATATGCACTAGCATCATCTACCATAGATGTTAGACCACCTGCTGTAACTGCAACTGCGGCATCATCATACTTTATAGCAACATGTTTCCCATTAACTCCCCCAGCTGATGTAGTATCAACACTGGAAATTCCCGTTTTAGCAAGTTCTGCACTTGTGACAGTAGTACTAACTTCAGAACCAGCAACACCTAAAGATTTGGCATCCATTGCTTTAATACTTAAACTTATATTTTGACCTTTATTAGCGCCAATTTGATAAGTGTTCTCTAATCCGCCTGCTAATAAATTTTGTGTATTAAACTCTGTAGTATTAGAAACACGAGTAATTTCCTTCGCAAGCTCATCAACTTCTGCTTGTATCTTTTTACGATCATCGTTTGTAGTTGTATCATTTGCTGATTGAACGGATAATTCTCTCATTCTTTGCAAAATATCGTGAGTTTCATTTAATGCACCCTCACCAGTTTGAATAAGTGAAATCGCATCTTGTGAGTTTTTAGAAGCTTGGTCCAACCCACGGATTTGTCCACGCATTTTTTCAGAGATTGCTAGACCTGCTGCATCATCTCCAGCTTTATTGATACGAAGACCTGAAGCAAGCTTTTCCATCGATTTAGATTGTGCGTTTGTCGCAGTTGATAACTGACGGTGTGTGTTAAGTGCTGCAATATTGTGATTGATAATCATTATTAGTTCCTCCTTGAAATGTGTTGCTCACGTCCTTGTGAGCAGTGTTTTAGTATGTTGAACAAGAGAACCGAGCCGGCCGGACCTCGTTTTTCTTGCTTACATAGATAGTATCGGAATGTTTTTTCATTGTTTAATAGCTTTTTCTATTTTTTTGAATCTTTTTGTCGATTTATTGGAATTGTTTTTACTTTTGTTTAAATATGTCCAAGTTTTTAAGCACTGCTTCTGTATTCGAATTAGACACATCTTCTCTTAATTCCCCACGGATAACGTCAATGCTCCTTGGTGCTCGGATGCCTATTTTTACTTGTTCTCCTTTTACTTCAGAGATTACGATTTCCACGTCTTCCCCAATCCAAATTGTTTCTCCTGCTTTGCGTGAAAGAACTAGCATGTGATCACCCTTTTATACTTTCTGTTGAAATGAGGTGACGAATGTCGTGTTCTTCGTTATTTAAAATAACTTGTTTCGCTTTTTTATTTGTTGTATTTAAAACGATTGGTGCTTTTAGATTGATGGTAGATGTTGCAATTGTTTCTTTCAATGAAACAATCGCAAATACTGCGACTTCTTTTTCTTCATTTATTTGCAAAGTGTGAACCGTTGCTTCGTCTAATTCAAATGTATAGTTGTTTGAGATTGTATATGGATTTGTAATGATAAATGCTAATGATTCAGTATGTGTCGATTGTAATACGTTAAAAACTTCGTTATCTTCTACTGGAAGTAACGCGAAGAATTTTTCTTGTTCAAATCCTGGTATGCCATGCTCAAAATTTACAATACTGGATTCTGCGACTTCTATTTCGCCCAAATAGGCAGTTTTCAGTTTCATGTTGTTTTAGCTCCTTACGATTCTTTATACTAGCCAATCAATTGTTATGGAGGGATTTTGTAACATCTCTACTGTTACTTTTCCTGGCGTGTATGTATGGATTGGTTTGTTGGTTGTTGTGTTATTAATTACTTGCTGTGGTTCTACTCGTATATCGACGGTTCCTGGTTGAAAGCTTTCTTTAACACTACCTTGAGACGGGATGAATTGAATGGACAAAGATGAATACGGTTGTCTTCCCCATTGCATTGCTTGACTAGCTATGGGATTTCCACCATTTTCAATTCGCATTAGCTCATTACCTTCTTGTGCTCGTCTGGCAACTCCTTCTAATGCCGTTTGTCTTCCGTAATCTGCAACTTCTGCAGTTCTTCTGTTTGAGCTCATTAAATCTAAGTCAGCTCTTGCTTGTTCGGTATCTATGGAAAGCGTGGGTTGTGTCGTTTCCATCGTTTGTATTGCTTTTGGCTGTTGTAAGTCTAGATTGGCTTTCGGTTGTTCAATTTGTTGCACGGCCTTTTGAATGTTTAAACCGATTTGAGCTTTTGTGGTCTGGACTTGAAGTTTGGGAATATTCATTTTTGCTCCCCCTTTAAAGAAAGCGCTTGGAACAAGTTGTCCAAACGCTTTTATTTATTATCGTAAAAAGTCTACTAAGCTTGGTTGAATGATTCGGGCACCCACTGAGAGTGCTGCACGGTGAATTGATTCTTGTGTGATCATTTCAGTGATAGCTTTTTCATAATCGATATCTTCGTTAGCGGAAAGTTGTTTTGTTACAATAATTTCTTGTGCGCCTAGTCTGTCTTCCATCATTTCTACACGATTTTGACGTGCTCCGATGTCTGCACGGGCACCTAAGACTGAATCTTGATTTTTATTAATATCTTCTAAGTATTTTCCGATATCCGCTCCTGTTGCTACCGGAACTTTTGAACTATCTAGGGATGATTCAATATTTTCCATCATCTTATCAATATCTTCAAACATTGTTTTACCATTTGTATTTACTTTGATTTCTACCCCATCGTAAACTTCAATATTAACGGCACCATCGACCCCAGTTTCTCCTAATATAGATCCGTTGCTGTCGTATAGTGGTGATAATGTCTTTGTTCCGGAGAAAATATATTTATCTCCAACTTTCGTATTGGCTAAATCACGAATTTGTGCTTTTATTTGAGTTATTTCATTTTTTATCTTATCTCGATCTTCAGGAGTTTTTGTATCGTTCGCAGCATCCGTTACTAATTCTTGTACACGTTTTAGTGCTAATCCAACTTTATCAAGCGCATCATCTGAACTATCTAACCAGTTGTTCACTTCTCCAAGATTACGTTGATATTGTTCTACTTTTCCTAAATCTGTACGGTACCCGATACCTTTTATAGCTACTACCGGATCCTGGGAAGGCCTAGTAATTTTTTTTCCCGTGTTAATCTGTTCTTGTAATGTTGCCATTTTGTTATAACTATTAGACAAATTACGAAGCATATTAGTCGAAAGCATTGATTGCGTTATGCGCATATGATTGACCTCCTAATTATAGTCCTACTCGTCCCATACCGTTGATAATTTTGTCTAATGTTTCATCTATTACAGTAATCATACGAGCAGAGGCATTATAAGCTTGTTGGAATGTGATCATATTCGTCATTTCCTCATCTAAAGAAACAGAACTGACTGAAGCACGATTATTCTCCACTGTTAATTTAATTGTAGCTGAATTATAAGCCAATCGATTTGCTTGTTCACCATCAACTCCAAGTTTACCAATGATAGATTGATAGAAAGATTGTACAGTAGTATTTGTTGCGGAACCAATCGTTAAAGGATCGAATTTCATCTTACTAAGTAATAATGCATTTGCCCCATTCCCCTCTTCTTTTCCAGTGGATGAAGAGGCAGCTAATAAAGACGGCTCGCTTTCAAAAATAGAATCTACAGAAATAGTACTTGCTGATATTGATATAGGACTACCCGTTTTAGAAACAAAAAAGTCTTTACCAACATCACCGTTTAAATCAGTACCACCTCCGTGTATTTCGTTAAACTTTTTAGCGAAAGCAGCAGCCATATCGTCTAAGTTCTTAAGCATCTCAGGATAAAATCCTGTCGTAACACTTTTATCTGTATATCCATAAGAGTCAATGGTTGCTAGCAATTTACCTTTACTTTTGTCTAAATCGCTATAACTAATTGTTCCTCCTTTTATATTTCCCTTACCTTCCACCGTAAACTGAGTAAAAGGTTCAAAACTATTATCATTATTTAAACCATCCGCCTTTAAAGTTACAGCATCTTTTCCATTTACTACCTCAACTAATCCGCTGTTTGTTTTAATAGATACCTTTACTGTGCCTTCTGCAATCGCCAGTGCGTTTCCGCCTGATTTAGAATACTCTAATTCAATTGGGAAATAGGTAGTTAATTCATCCAGCAAAGTATCTCGAGTATCATATAAATCATTTGGCATATAACCATTAGGTTCAATTTGTTGAATTTGCTCGTTAATGGATGCAATTTGTTTCAATATAGAGTTCACATCATTTGTTGAAACTCGAATTTCATTCTTTAAATTCCCTTGGATATCCGTCAATTGTTTATTGATATAGTTAAATGATTCTGCAACTGCAATACCTCTTTGCACGACTACTTTTCGTGCACCAGCATTTTCTGGATTAGTACTTAAATCTTGAAGCGACTTCCAAAACTGATCTAACGATGTGTTTAAACCAAAATCAGATGGTTCTGAGAGAATATCTTCCATCTGGGAAATCGCATTAGATTTTGTTTCCCAGTATCCTAGTTTGTTAGATTCTTGACGAAATTGGCGGTCAATGAATTGATCTCGTATACGTTGAACAGATTGTGCTTCGACGCCCGTTCCAATAAATCCAGGAACTTTTGCTGCATTTAGACCCATTCCAGGGTAAGGTAGAGATGTTTGCATGTTTACACGTTGGCGTGAAAACCCTACTGTGTTTGCGTTTGAAATATTATGTCCCGTTGTATACAGTGCGGATTGTTGTGTTGTAAGTCCGCGTTTACTTGCTTCTAGTCCCATAAATGTGGAGCCCATGGGTTCGCCTCCTTATGCTTGTGAGTCGAAGTAGGTTTTGTCTTGTGAGGGACCTTTTACTTCGGTTTTTGAGTAGTTTATTTGATCTGGCTTCGGTCGTAACATTTCTAGTGTTAAGTTGACGAATTGTAATGATTGGAGAGTTAGTTTTTGGTTTAGATCGTTTTGGTGTCTTAGTGTTTCTAGAGTAAGTAGGAGCTTGTTACGTGCTGCCCCAAGCAGAGCCTTTTCTTCGTCTGTGTTGGTATTTTCTAAAACTAGTGCAACAGTTGGGTTGTCAGTAGGAGCAATTCCTTTTGCTCGAAGGTAATCCGTTACCTCTAATTGACGCTGATGTTCCAGTTGAGAAATGCCTGCTACATGTGCCTGCTCGTCCTTGAGCAGTTGGTTTAGACTGTCCATGTCCCCGGTTTTGATGGCTTCTGTTTTTTTGTATGCAATTTCTAGTAAACTTTTGTGCAGCTTTTCAAGTTTCGTTAGAGCTTGCAAAATTTTTTCGATGGACATGTTTTTGAGCTCCTTCTAAATACGGTAATAATTGAGGATGTTCGATGCTAGTTGTTTCGCATCTACTTTGTATGTTCCTGCATCGATATCTGCTTTTATAGCAGCAACTCGTTCTGCTTGTTCTACTTCAATTGGAGATTTTATTTGCATGTTTTTTGCTGCAGATGAAATTTCTAGTTGATCGGTTGTTGGTTTTGGTGTGTTTTGTGCTTTTTCCGTTTGTTGCTGGTTGCGTTTGTATGGATTTACTTGGTTTAAAGGTATATTTGAAATTTTCATGTTTTTTAGTCCTCCCTTCTTCTATAAGAAGTGTCTATAGGTTATTTCGGTTAGAATTTTGAAGTGTTTAGATTAATTTAGATGAAATATATGGAATGTGTAAACCCGCGTCCCGTGTCAGCCACAATTTGGGGAACAATTGAGTCTGTCACAGGTACGCTAGAGCGGGAAGATAAGAAAAAGACTGTAGACAAACTCAATTTTTATCGAGTTTGCCTACAGTCTGAAACTCCTATATTAGGTGGGAGTTATTTTTGTTTATGATAGGTATTTTCGTGGGTGTTCACTTTTTCTCGGAATTCTAAAGCGGCGTCTAATTGACGGAGGCCGGATTTAAACTCTTCTGTACACCCTTTGCATAGTTTTCCTTGAATGGTTAATTTTCCACAATTGTCGCATGGGTAGCCGAGGTTTGGGAACATGGCTGGTTGTAGTCGGCCTTTTCGAACCCACTTGTGTAGAAGGGATTCTTCCACGCCTGTTACTTCAACGATTCGTTCGACAGTAGCAGCACGATTTTCACGTTTACGAAGGAAACGGTACACAACTTCATATAGTTTTTCTTCATTCATTGCACAGTTATTACATACTTCTCTTAGTCCTGTATAGTTAAAAAATTCGCCGCAGGAAGGGCAATTTTTCAGTTCTCCCATGGTAGATCCTCCTTGGTTCAATATCTCCTCCTATATATCGGCAATCTATCCTTTTATTAAAGTAATCGCATCGACTCTTTTAGCACCTGCTTCCTTTAATACTTTTGCAGCATGATGAATAGTAGTACCAGTTGTGTAGATATCATCGAATAAAAGATAGTTTTGTGCTTCTATTTTATCTATTACTTTAAATAGTGATTTTGCTTCTAACCGTTCTTTTTTTGTCTTTTTCCCTTGCTCATTTGTCTCTGTTTTAGCGAGTAATTGTTTGAAAGGGATTCCCGCGCAACTTAACAGTTCATCTACTTGAGCGAAAGTTCTGCGCAGTAGCTTTTCTGGATGCATTGGAATTGGGACGACTATTCCTTCTTTAGCTTGGAATACATGGCGAAGTTCATCTGCAAATACTTGTGCGAGTGCTACATCTTGCAAGAATTTATATTGATGTAAATAACTTTTCATCGCTTCTTTGTAGGTGTAAAAAGTTGTGACTGAATCGACCGCCCCCTCGTAATAGGTTCCTTGAAAATCCGAGAAATCAATTTCAGGGGAAGTTTTCTCGAATTTACTTAGACATCGATTACAGGCTGTCGGCTCTATTTCATATATAAATAACTTTCTCCAAGTAGGAGGTGATTGAAAGATACTTCCGCATATTAAGCAGTTCATTCTTTGTTCCACCCTTCGATTGCGGCTTTTGCTTTATCCATTTCATGGGTAATGCCGTGATGGAAGAAGACGATATCACCGTCCGGGTATTTGAATGAGCGTCCAACTCGGCCACTAATTTGAATGAGTGCGCTCGAAGTGAATATTTTCTGTTCTGCTCCTACTACCGCTACGTGGACATTCTCAATCGTAATGCCTCGTTCTAAAATGGTTGTCGTAAGTAGACCTGGTATTTTCTTTTCACGAAGTTGCATAACGATCTCTTTTCGATCCGGATGTTCTGCATGAACTCTCGGTAAATTTTCAGGGAAGTTTTCAAGCATTTCAATTGTTGGTAAGAAAACGAGAAATGGGATATTATTTTTTGTTTTATCTTCAATCCATTGTTGAAGTTTAGTTGGGATTTTTCCTTTTTTCAATTTACGTGTGTACCCCCATAGTGCGCTGTATGTTGGAACTGGTAGGTCATGTCCATGATACCTACGGGAAAGTACAGATTGGTTAGTTGTTTTTAATGATTTGGTAGGAGTGGCAGTTACGTAATGAATGGCAGCATTTTTTTTCGTCGCTTTCGTGACAGCTCGTCTCAATGTTTCGTCCGCGTAATACGGGAAGGCATCTGCTTCGTCGACAAATACGACATCGAATGTGTTTTCGAAACGGTAGAGCTGGTGCGTAGTTGCTAGAACCAGTTCGGCAAATCCATCCTGGTCTGGAGCACTTCCGTATAGTGCGTGTATGTTCGTTTTCGGGAATACTTTTTGGAACCGTGGGAAAAGTTCTAGGATGACATCTGTTCTAGGAGCTGCGACGCAAACTCGTTTTCCTTCTTGTAATGATGCGAAAATAGATGGGAAGAGTAGCTCTGTTTTTCCCGCTCCACAAACTGCGTGCAGGAGGTGGGATTTATTTTGTTGGACACTTGTGAGAAGCTCTTCACTTGCTTTTTGTTGAAGCGGTGTTAGTTGGCCGCTCCAGTCGAAGATGTGTGCGTTCGCGCCGCGAGCATGATGCTTGTCCCAAAGAAGTAACTCTGAACAACTACTCACCCGCCCCATCCGTATGCAATGGCGGCAATAGGTACATTTTTGGTTACAGCGAGCACAGTCAAATGTGTGAAATAAGTGTTGGTTTGTGTTGTGGCATCGGTTACAGAAGCTCTTCTTTAATTGCCAAAAGAAAAAGTTATGGGTGTGTGTGATGATGCCGGGTTTGAGGTGGATATGACCGCTGTCGATGTGGGCGTCGATGACTTCGGGCGGGAATGGGGTGTGTTCGCGAAGCCATATGCGGCCAGTTAAAAATTGTTGTAGTTTTTTGTCCATGGGCTATCTCCTGACTTTTTGTACTATTACTAGTTTACTGAATATTTAGTTTAAATGTAATAGTAAAAAGGCCCCATCGACATGATCGAGGGGCTTTTGTTATTTGGATGTTTCCATCATAAAGTAGACGCTTGTGACAAGCCATTTGCCGTCTTCTTTGACGAATACAGTGACTTGACGTCCATTGCGTTCGAGTTTTGCACCCGTCGATGGTTGTACGAGATTGGTATTTAGGTTGGCAAATACTTGTGCGTTATTTTCATCGTATTGAATGATCGTCGTATTTTCTGCGGTACGTGTAATGTCATATTCCTTGAATGCAGCTTGTACATCGCTTTTTTCCGTTTCATAGTTGAAGCCTTCTGGTTTTTTGGAGATTGTCTTCATGTAGCGGTCAATATTTTCTTCATTAAATGCGTCCATGTATTCGTTGAAAGCCTCAATAATAGCTATTTTTGCTTTTTTCGGGACATTCATCGCTTCTTCAATATTGCCTCCAGCCATTTGGAAGCCTACTTGAGATTTATCTTTTGCCCCATGATCTGTCACCGATTGGGCATTGGAAGGCGCATTATCGCTAGCGGATCCTGCAGTTTTTGCTTTATCTTCATTGCTATTGCAAGCAGCAAGTGCTAATACAGTTGCTGCAAGTATTAATAGGTGTATAAGTTTCATTCAATTCTCCTCCTGCTGAGGTTATTTTGTCATAACTAAGACGAAAACTCAATTAATTAGTTCCATTTTAAATAGGTAGAATTTTCTATTAAATGATTATATGATGTAGGTAGATTGGAGGTGAATTTTTGAGGAAAGAACATCATGCATTATTGAAGAGAATATCTGATGTGCAAACCGTTGACTTTATACAAGATGAAATTAGAAAAATGGAAGCTGGTGATCGCGGAGAGAATAGGCTAGTTCGAAAGCTTGATGAGTTGCGATTAGCGGGACTAGTGAATATTTTCCCGAATGTGAGCCTGTCTATTGGAGAGTGGAAAGTACAAATAGATTGTCTTGTTGTGACGGATCGTTGTTTTATCGTTTTGGAGTCGAAAAATTATAGCGGCGATTTGTTTGTCGATTTGGAAACGGAGGAGTTTTATAAAGTCACGGAGGATGAAAAAGAGAATTCGTTGCCTAATCCTTATTTTCAACTTATGAAGCATATTCGTTTTATAAAGGATTATTTTAGAACAGGTTTCCCGAGCATGCAAGTGACTGGTGCTGTTATTATGACAGCCAAGTCGTGTAGAATTCGGCAAAAGCCTAAGCACTACCCTTTTTTAAAATTAGAAAGTATGAATGAAAAAGTGATTCAGATGTACAACCATTCCAATTCCCTTCCGCTATCTACTGAGCAGTTGCAGACGATTGAGCTTGTGATTCAAACGGAGCAAACCCCGTTCACTTATCCCCCATTATGTGAACACTATCATATCCCACCTAAAGTTTTGATGCCCGGAGTTGAATGCCCGTTTTGTGGGGTGTTGGGCATGAAGCGTCTAGAGCGAACATGGAATTGCCCATCATGTAAGAAAAATGCACGAAATGCACATCGTCAAACAGTACAAGAATACTTTTGGCTAATTAGTAAAGAGATTTCAAACAAAGAGTTTCGCCATTTTTGTAAAATCGATTCCATTTACTCAGCATCTCGCATGCTTAAAAGTTTGAATTTAAATGTGCACAAAGGCGGTGCCTGGCGATACTATTCTCCTAAAAGGAATTGATGACTCCTAGGGTATAAGGAGAGTAACGCAAACTCAGCTTGGCATAACGCAAATTGAAGCTGCGATAACGCAAGTTCAACCTCGCGTATCGCAAACTTAGGGGATTTTCCATGGAGGAATAGGCTTATCACAAATTCAAGTTGGTATAACGCAAATTAAAGCCTCGATAACGCAAGTTCAACCTTGCGTATCGCAAACTCAAGGGGATTTTCCATGGAGGAACGTGATTAGCGCAAATTCAACTTGGCATAACGCAAATTAAAGCCTCAATAACGCAAGTTCAACCTTGCGTATCGCAAACTCAAGGGGATTTTCCATGGAGGAGTGGGCTTATCGCAAATTCAACTTGGTATAACGCAAATTAAAGCCTCGATAACGCAAGTTCAACCTTGCGTATCGCAAACTCAAACACTCGCTCATCAACAAAAAACCCTCTTGCACATTCACGCAAGAGGGTTCACTATTATCGTACTTCGACCCAGCCATTTTTGATGCCGGTTACGACTGCTTGGGTGCGGTCGTTTACGTTCATTTTTTGAAGAATGCTGGATACGTGGTTTTTAACTGTTTTTTCAGAGATGAATAGGGTTTCGCCGATTGTGCGGTTACTTTGTCCATCGGTTAAAAGTTGGAGTACTTCGCATTCGCGCTTTGTTAATAAATGGAATGGGCGTCGAATTTCAGTTTGGTGGAAGTTTCCTTTATTTTCACGTTCGCTTAGGCGACGGAATTCTGAAACTAGGTTGCGTGTTACTTTCGGATGTAAGTAGGATCCACCTTTTGCTACTACTTTAATAGCTGCGACGATTGCGTTTGCATCCATTTCTTTTAGCATGTATCCTAGTGCGCCAGTTTTTAATGCGTGCGTTACGTAAGATTCATCGTCATGGATGGAAAGCATGATTACTTTAGCATCTGGGTATTTTTCGATTAGTTCAGCTGTTGCATCCACACCATTTTTGGTAGGCATATTGATATCCATTAGCACAACTTCTGGAAGGTATTGTTCGTATAAACGAAGGACATCATTGCCGTCGTTTCCTTCTGCGATTACTTCAAATGAATCTTCAAAGTCTAAAATTCGTTTAACCCCTTCTCTAAAAAGTTGGTGGTCATCTATAATGATTATTTTGGTCATTGTCATTTCCTCCTAGAAAAACTACTGTATTATTATTCCTCATTTATTGGGATACTAAACAAAAGGCTTGTACCATTGCCAGGGGATGAAATAATTTTCATCGTTCCTTCTAGCAATTCAACTCGCTCGCGCATACCGATTAAACCAAATGATTTATCTTTTGCCACATTTGGATCAAAACCTATCCCATTATCTTTGACGATTAAATTTATTTTTTGTTTCAACCATTCAATTTTAACCCATGCCTCTTTAAATTTCCCGTGTTTCAAACCGTTTGTTAAAGATTCCTGTATTAGACGGAAAATGGAAATTTCAAAATTAGTATGCAATCTTTGTTCTACTCCATACGATTGAAAATTTATTGTACTTCTTGGATTGTATTCTTCTATAGTTGATAAATACTTTCTAAGTGTGGGCACAAGTCCCAAATCATCAAGGGCCATAGGGCGAAGATCATAAATAATTCGACGAACTTCTGAAAGTGCATTTCGAACCATCTCTTTTAGTTCGACAATCTCTTTCATTGCTTCCTCTCCACCTCGCTGCTGATATGTAAGATTGATTAAATCTGTTCTTAGTAACACATTCGCAAGCATTTGGGCGGGACCGTCATGTATTTCACGAGAAAGTCTTTTGCGTTCTTCCTCTTGAGCCTCAATAATTTTCAAAGTGAAATCTTGTTTAATTTTTGCATTTTCAAGCGCTTCTCCAACTTCTTTTAAATCAGTAGTTAAATAATTGATCACTATATTTACTTGATTAACGAGCTGATCTGCCCTCTCAATCATTTCGAGAAGACCTTGGAGTCTACGCTCTAATTCGTCTCTTCGGTTTCTAAGTTGTCTTTCTTCTGCTCGTTTGATGAGTAGATTAATTTGAATTTCATTCGCAGTTTCGTATGCATTTCGTATTTGGGGTTCATCGTACGTTTCAAAGTTTTTGGATACTTCTGCTAAGCGGTTTCTAGCTAATTTCGATTTTGATTCTAACAAATCAGCTTCAATAATGACTGCTTCAATGTCTCCACGAATTATTTCTAACTCAACTTTCATTTCATTGAAGTTTTCTCGACTTTGTTCGCTTATAATGAAAATATCCTTTTTCGAATGGTCCATGACTTCTACCATTCGATCGAAAATAACATCTAACGATTGTGCTTCAAGGTTCTTTTTCGTCATCTGCTATTTCTCCTTTGTTTGGATAAATGAGACTACATTCATTCTTACTGACAAACCCTATTATAGCACTTATATACTAAAAATAAATTAAAATTAGTTTACAACTATATTTCAATTAATTCGAGGAGGACAATTTATAAATGAGAAACGACTACCTAACTGTCAAAGATTCTGGTAAAAGTGAGATTATTATCCAAAAATCACGTTTTCTCACGTATGTGGAGCGAGCCGAAACTGAGGAGGAAGCACTTGGTTTTATTCATCTTATCAAACAAAAGCATAAAGATGCCAATCATAACTGTTCGGCTTACATAATTGGTGAGCATGATCATATCCAAAAAGCGAATGATGACGGCGAACCTAGTGGCACTGCAGGATTTCCAATGTTAGAAGTCCTTAAAAAACAAGGACTCAAAGATACAGTCGTAGTGGTGACTAGATATTTTGGGGGCATAAAACTTGGGGGGGGTGGCCTCATTCGCGCTTATGGTAAAGCGACAACACAAGGTATTGATGTAGCAAAAGTTGTCGAACGTAAGCTTCATCACTTGATGAAAGTATCCATTGACTACAGTTGGTTAGGAAAAGTTGAAAATGAAGTACGAAGCTCTGATTATCCTCTTAAAGAAATAAACTATGCAGATTCTGTCGAAGTTTTTGTCTATACAATAGCAAAAGAAGAGGCGAAGTTTTTAGATTGGATGTCTGAAATAACAAATGGACAAGCAAAAATCGAAATTGTCGAAAAAGAGTTTTTGGAATTTGAAGTAAATTGATTTATACTTTTTACAAGGGGTGGTAAATACATGAAAAAATTTATCGTAATATTAGTGTTCCTTGTAAGTATAAGTATAGGTCCACCTAGTTCGTTTGCAGCTGCGGATTGTCCAAGTATCGTTTCTTGGGATGGAGTCGAACTAAAATCGGGGCAAATCGGTCGAGTGATCATTCAAAAACCGACGGCCATTTTTAAAAATGTGAATGGCAACTTTGAAGTTTATAGAAAGGTAATAGTCGGTGAAAATTTTCGCGTGTATGTAAATAAAGGAGCTTACTTTCATTTAGGTGGAGGGTTAGTAATAAAAAACGATTCAACCATTTTATACCAAACACCATCCAAAGAAAAAATGAGCCAACTCAATTGTGTAAGAACTGCTCGAACTTCGTTTACTGTTGGTGACTCGATTACTTCTGTTTTATCAGAGTTAGGAACGGCAAAAAGAACCGTAACAAATGAATTTAATGCATCAACATCTATTTATCACCAAAAGTATAATAACTTTTACGCAATTAGTTATTTAAACAATAAAATCGCTTCGCTTTATACAAAAGATAAAAACTATCAATTTAATGGTATTTCAATTACTAACACCGTCAGCCAAATCGAAAGTAAATTAGGAAACCAATACGAAACAACCGGTAACACCTATCCGATTGAAATTATTACGTATAAATTACCAACTTACGAAGCTAACTTTTTTATCGATGTACATAATGATAATAAAGTCTCTGCAATATTATTAATTGATCAAGAATTAATTAATAGAAATTCAAATCTATACCCACCAAAATCAAGCAGCTTAGAATCCAGTTACGAATCACTTTTATTTGAATTAACAAACGCCGAAAGAAAAGCACAAGGAGTTTCCATCTTACAGTATTCTACTAGCATCTCAAATGTTGCTCGCAAACATAGTTTGGACATGGGAGAAAATGATTATTTCAACCACGATAATCTGCGCGGTGAATCACCTTTTGACCGGTTGAAGAATGGAGGAATACTTTTCCGAAATGCCGGAGAGAATATCGCCATGGGCTACTCGAATCCTTATTTTGCCCACGAGGCATTAATGAACTCGCTTGGCCACCGTAAAAATATTATTAGTACCAATTATACCCAACTAGGGGTTGGTGTTCATTTTGCCAAATGGACATATGGCTCAATTCCCTACTATACGGAAAACTTTATAAAGCCTTAAATAGAAAGCCGTCTCTTAAGTTGCATTTAGACTAAGAGACGGCTTTTGTCGCGTTCAGCCATTTATCGTTATTTAGTTACAATTAATTCCACTGTTTCTATGCTGAACCCTCTGAATTTGCCCAGTTGGCGGGCTTACGAATAAATTGGTTGCTCTCATGGCCGAATTGGTTGCTCTTTATTTGAATTGGTTACTCTCATGGATTAATTGGTTGCTCTCCATACTAATTGAGTTGCTTTCACCCGTATTAGGTCTCCCTTAACCATTTAATGTGAATTTTTACCTATACAAAAAAGGTGACCAAGTTAAGTTGGTCACCTTTTGGTTAGTACTTTTCAATTGTTACGCCTTGGTAATAGTGTTTAAGGATGCGGTCATATGTCCAGCCTGCATCTGCGCGGGCTTTGGCACCATATTGACTCATGCCGATTCGATGGCCGTAGCCTTTTCCGTTGACGGTAATAGATTGGATGCCGGGAGTTGATGCTGTTGTGGAGACAATTCCTTCATTTGTTTGAATGGAGACCGCTCCACTTGGTATCGTCTCGATCCCGGTTGCTGTTTGAACTTGCATATTTGTTAAAGAATTAACAGCGGTTGTGCCAGTTACTTTCTGTATAGCAAGGTTTGCTGCACCAGTTGGTTTTGTGAAATTAATATCAAACCAGTTTGATTTTAAAGATGCATTGTTGGCATCTAAAAATACACCGCGCATGACTGTTTCATTACCTTTGATTGTTTTTTCACCAGCAGAAGTAACAATCGATACGGCTGTTACTTCCCCGTTAGATCCACCTTTTGTAATCTTCACATCTAGTAATTGATCAGTAGATGCATTAAATCCAAACTTCGTTAAAATATTGGAAGCGGGAATGCTGACGATCCAATTACTATAGGGAGATTTTTCGATTGAATCATCTACTGAGACGAAATATGGCACTTGGGCTGTATCCCATGCTTCGCCAATATTGGCAGTTCTGCCACCACTAGTAGAATAATAATATGCTTGAACTAGCTTTCCAGTAGATTTAATCACTAAACCAGTTGTTGCATCCACTGCTGAATTTGTACTCTTTTGTTCCGAAGAATATCCTTTGTACATTTGGTCTTTTGTTGTACTACTTAGTATCCCGGATTTACTTAACGTATAGCTTCGTGCAGCTACTGCTTGTGCTTTTAATGCTTCAATATGCCAAGAAGCAGGTGATTCGTTCGGAATAACACCTTTCAAATAGTTTTCTAAATCCAGTCTGTTGGCAATTTGTACATTTGCACCGGATTTTACAACACTAAAGCTGCCTCGGTACTGTGTCCCAGATGGTGTCTTGCCAAGAGGCTGATTTACAAAGGATCCAACGGTAGCACTTGAAGCAGGTACCCATGAAGAAACTCCTTGTTCATCCGTAACGGAGTACCAAAGTTCACCAGCTGCATTTGTAAATTCATTTACAAGATATGCACCTTGAAATGCTTTGTATGCTTTTACTACTTCATAATCTGCAGTAGCACCTTTTTTACCATCTACATCCGCAGTGAACACGACCATTTTTTCATTGCCAGTTAAAGCATGTAAAGCATATCCATTTGCAGAATACATTGTTGCGCCTATTTGATAAATAGATACTTCCCCATTTACCTGCGAGAACGTAACCGGTGTATTTGGAAGCGCAAAGAACATTTCTTTTGTTGTTAAGTTTTCTAATTTGTATACGCCATTTAAATTTAGTGATGTGGAAGATGCGGAATGTACTTCCACGGATACTTGTTTTGGATAACTTTCTTGTGAATATGCAAACGCAGTATTTGCTGACAAGAAACTAAGTATCGCTACAGATAAAACGGTCCGTCCTAATTTGAACATTTATTTCACCTCAGTTAGCGTACTTAGCACCCAACCTTTAATTCCTTTTGCGGTTTGCACATTGTACCATGTTTCGCCACTCGCATTTTTGAATGACCCTAAATATTTTAAGGTGGACCCTTTTGCTACCAATTCAAGTGATTGATAGTTTGTTGTTGCACCTTTCCTTACGTTGACAGCTTGTTTAGCTATTACATTTGTGGGTATATAGCTAGTAGGTTTAGTTGTTGTAACATCTCCTGAAAATACCCAACCTTTTACAGTAGAAGATACTTCAACACGATACCACAATCCAGTAGCTGATTTAAATTGATCAATGACAGTTAGGGCTTTATCAGCTCCAAAAGTTGCTAAAACCTTATAATCACGTGATGCACCACTATGCACTTTTACATTACTCGCAGATGTGTACACTACTTTTGGAGAATCCGTAGACCCATCTGGTACTGTAGTAGTTGGTGGTGTTACAACCACATTACCGCCTTCCGCAACTGCTTTTTGTAATTGTTTAATCATTGCATCTTGATCAGCAAGCTGTTTTTCTAAGGTATTTACTTTCGTTTGTAATGGATTTAACTGTGCTTGTACCCATTCAACAGATGCCAAAAGTAAATTGGAATCCGCTTTTGTAGATGTAGGAATAAACATAGAAACTATTAAACTAAGACCTAGAATAGTAGCAAATGCACCTATTAACTTTTTCTTCATCATGTACCTTCCTCCCTCTTATTGATTGAAATAGTTTTCTAAACCTTTTCGAATTCCTGCTGCTGCATTCTTTTGGAAGGCTACAGAAGCTAATTGTGCTTCTTCAGTAGGATTGGATATATACGCTAGTTCTACTAATACAGAAGGAAGCTCATTCATACGATTGACATAAAAAAGTTGTTCTTTAACTCCTTTATTGTAAGTACCGATTGTTTTCACTAAATCTGATTGAATACTCTTTGCAAGCGTTAAGCTCTTCGGACCATTAAAGTTCACGGTCGCGTTGTAATAAGTAGTAGTTCCCTTAGAAGTTGCATTAAATGAGTCTGCATGGATACTAATAAATGCATCGTAATCTGATTTATTAGCAATATCTGTACGCTCTTTTAATTCCAAAAATACGTCTGTACTTCTAGTTAGGACAACCGTTGCCCCTGCAGCCTCTAATTCCGCTTTCAATGCCTTAGCTGTCGCAAGCGTTACATCTTTTTCTTTTGTCTTCTTAGGTCCTACAGCCCCTGGATCCTTTGCACCGTGCCCCGCGTCCACAATAATTTTCTTTCCTACTAAGCCTTTTGGTACTACTTTAATCGTCAGTTCTTTATCAGAATCTCGAATCGTGTACGTATAATTAGCATTGAAGGTTATTAATAAAACAGATGTACCACCAGCTACTTGTTCGATCTTCATATTGTCGACACCAGTAATTTTTGATTTAATCTCGTTAATTTGAGATAGATTACCATACACTCTTAATACATTGGAAGATGGCATTGTATAGGTCAACTTAAATTTAGACGGTTTAGTCCATACAAGATAGTCTTGCCCATTTCTTACTTCTGTTCTACCATTTATTAATTGGATTGGTGAACCATTTGATAATACAGATGCTTGAATCCATCCTCTTTTTCCACTTTGTGTTTCAATATTTACCCAACTATTTAATGTACGTAATACTCTTACAGGAGAGTTCAAATTAATTGTATCTACTTTTTTAGATGTTTCGCTTGCTCCACTATAAACAGTAGAAGTTTTCGTCCCAAACATCGTTGGAATATCATCATTTATTTCAAAGTCTGGAATCCAACCTTCAACGCCTTGAGATGTACGAATATTTATCCAAGAAGTGCCATCAGAGATTATTTGATTAATCATAGAAAAGGTTGTGCTTTTTGGTAATCCTAGTATTACTTTAGAATTAAAAGAACTATCCGTATACATTAATGCATTAAATCGTTTAATTACCCCTGTTTCATCAAAATCTGGGATTTCATCCGTATTTTCTACTATGGAAATAACAGATTGATGTATCCATGCATCTCCATTGCTGGTGCTCACTTTGTACCATTTTTCTTGAATTGCATCTGTTGCATATTCGGTTGATACAAATTCATCATTTTGTTTGGATTGTGTCACGACATCAAAATTAATTCCTGGCCCTGAACGCATATTGGCAACTGGTACTGAAACTTTTATATTCGTATCAATTACCACATGATTGCTCTCATCTACAGGGGGTAATTCGGTTGATGGATTTTCAGGAATTGATGAAACACTTTCAAATGAATCTGCAGGAACCCAACCTTTTTTACCAACCGCATAGGATATTTGATACCATTTTTCTTTTGAAGCATTTGTAAACTCTTGGAAAATCGAAAGTTTTGTACCTACAGCTAATGTTGCAACCGTTTTATAGTTCGTAGTTGCACCGGAATAGACAGAAGTTTGTTTAATAATCACTTTGTTTGCGATTGACGCTTCTTCAAAAGCTGACGCAAGCATCCAACCTTTTTTTCCTGTAGCATAGGTTACTTGTACCCACTTTTCGTTCAAGGCATTCGTAAACTCTTGATGGATTACAAGTGTTGTTCCAGGTTTAGCAGTAGAAACGACGTCATAATTTTTAGTAGCACCTTTATGAATCGTTGTTTGGTTGACTACTTTCATCAATGTTGCTGTTTCTCCCGCGGTTGCATTCAGCACAAATAAGTCAGATGTCACCCAACCTTTTTTACCTTTGTAATCTACGTTAAACCATACTTCATTTTGGGCATTTGTAAATGCACTAACTATTTTCAATGAAGTGCCTACTGGGATTGTAGCTACTACTTTATAAGAAGTTGTTGCACCACTTCTCATATTTGCGGCATTTTTCCCTATTTTTTGAGTTGTTCCAGCATAAGAAGTACCAGAAGTTGTAGTGCTACTCTTTACAGCAGTAGTTGCTGCTTTCAAAAAATCGCTAATAATCCAACCTTCTGTAGAATTATAGGAAACTTTGTACCAAATCTCGCCTTTACTATTTTTTTCAGTAGCAAGAACGGAGACAATTTGACCTGTATGTACTTTAGAAATACTATTAAACTCGGTTCCGGCTCCTTTTCTTACGTTGACGTTTGAAGCTGTAAGTAAAGCTTTTTTCCCGACAAGTTGGTCTATTACAACCGTTTGACTGGAGGCTGCGTAAGTAGATAGTGGAGTGCTCCCTAGAACATTGATTGGCATAAGGACAGAAGTTGCTAAAACAGAAGATGCTATTATTTTTTTCATTTGTTCCTCCTTGAAACGTGTATTTCTTCCATTTTAATAGACAAAATTAGATAAAACAATCCAACGAATGTAATTAAAACCAATGTTACAAGAATGTAATATAAATATATGTAATAAATAATACCTAAATAGTGGTTTTTTAAGATTAAATAAACAATATTATGAATTATAGCCGAGAAAAAAATAACTTTTTGTCATAATCTTATGTCAGGAAGTGAGCTTTTTTGGCACTTAGAGACTGAATTCAAGATATGCGAGAATAATTCACCTAGTATAGTAACTAATTTGGAAAACTGTTTAAGAAAAATGTGAGTTCTTTAAGTTTATCTAGTCTTTACTAATTCCTGAGTGCTTTAGACGAAATATTAGCTACACTATTAACGTTAGAGTAATGATTCTTGTGGCGAATGTTTGTCCGTCTCACTCATGGAATTTGTAAAGACATGGTGCATTTGGTTTGGTTAATGAGAGATTAGATACTTTCCAATTCTTTTAAAAGCGGACGAAGATACAATTTCGTCCGCTTAGCGCTTCTTTTTGAACTTATACTACTTATTTTTTTCTCTGTTTCCGCTTGCTATATTATTAAACAAAGGAAAGTACCAGAAGCATATTGTCTTTCTTTTTTGCACTTTTGATTGTAGCGGAAGGAGGAAGCTCCAACGGGAGGCCAACAGG
The DNA here is from genome assembly GCF_008973485.1 of Psychrobacillus glaciei. Lineage (GTDB taxonomy): Bacteria > Bacillota > Bacilli > Bacillales_A > Planococcaceae > Psychrobacillus > Psychrobacillus glaciei. The sequence goes on along the minus strand of NZ_CP031223.1, from coordinate 1,045,314 downwards.
ATATTTTTCACGAAGGCGTTGCCACACGATGTGGTGCTCTTAGCCTTCGTTCCTCGGAGACAGATGAAACCCCACAGCGAAACGAGTAGGCTCACGGACCTCCCTCCCGCCTGTAGCGGAAATCAACCTGTTCGTGGCACCACAATTTGTTTACTTCCCACAAAAAAAGAGTAAAACGAATGGTCATTGCGACCTACTCGTTTTACTCGCCGATTGTTAAATCATTTACTGATTTAGTTGTGTTTATTTCACTTTGTGCATTTTGCCCGAAGTCTTCTAGATTTAGTTTCAGTTGTCGCTTAACTTCTTCTAGTGAATCATCTTTTAGAATGTAGTAATAGATACCTTTTCTTGTATCATCATTTCCTTCGAGTTGTAATTGTTCGATTGGGGATGATTTTATTTTTTGGTACATCTTGATCAAGCTAAAGTATTCCGAGGAGGGGATGTTCGTTTTTACGTTATCTCCTACGTCTTTAATCATATCGTCGATTTTCGTAATATTACTTAAGTTTGTAGCTTTATTAATAATTTCTTGAATAACTTTTCTTTGTCGATCATTACGTCCCAAGTCTCCTAGAGGATCTTTTTTACGCATTCGGACATAAGCAAGTGCTTCATTACCATTTAAGTACATTGGGCCTTTTGTATAGGTCATCCATTTTAAACTACCAGTAAGCTGTGCTTTAAACGTAAATGGAACATCTACATCTACGCCGCCAACTGTGTTGACAATATCTTCAAAACCTTGGAAGTCCGTTGAAACATAATAATCTATTGGAATATCTAGAAGCTTTTCCAGAGTATTAATCGTATAGTTTATGCCCCCGAATGCATAAGCATGATTGATTTTATCTTCATATCTTAAATCAGGTATATAAACTCTCGTGTCACGTGGAATACTTACCATCGATATTTTTTCCGTTTTCGGATTAACAGTTGCTACCATTAAAACATCCGAACGACCATACTTTGCCTTTTCTTGATTGTCAATTCCGGCTATTAGCATTGTAAAAGCAGAGTCTTCCGCTTTAGCACTATTAAACTTCTTGGTAGAATTATTCTTATTATCTATATCCTTGTCCAACGGTTCATACATTTTTGTTATTGCATTTTTCGTCTGCAGGGATAAATTAGTTGCAAAAACAATAACACCTGAAAGCATAACCATTAAAACAATTAGTACCGTATATAAAATTTTTCTTCTCGTCTTGGATTTGCGTTTTATACGACGCGAAGTAGCCATATTAATTACCTACTTTACTTATAAAATATAATCTCACCAAATTATACATAACTTTTTTCGACATGTATATCAAAAAGACAATTACTATTTCGTAAGGTTATGCAATAGATCTTTTACAATGGATGACCAACTGTATTCATTTATCGCTAAATTTCTTCCATTTGCTTGCATTTCCTTGCGATCTTCTTCATTCATCTCGACAAATTCATACATTGTATGTGCAATGGAATCTACGTTTTCAGGTGTCGCAACTAGACCAATTCCATTTTTAGAAATAATTTCAGCACTTTCTCCTTTTCCACAATAAAGCACTGGAACACCAGAAGATGCTGCTGGAAAAATCTTCGACGGTCGTGCACCTTCAAATAATTTCAAATCACGTAAGGGTACAATACTAACATCTGTTACAGAAAATAATTTTGGCATTTCATTTAAAGGAAGATGGCCTAAAAATGAAACATTCATAAGTCCCAATTCTTCCGTCAACTGATGAAGCTTTTCTTCTTCTGGACCAGCTCCGGCAATCAAAAAATGCACTTGTGGCAAGGTTTCTTGCATTTTCTTAGCTGCATATATGATAAACTCTAAACCTTGTGCATATCCTAGATTTCCACCATAAGAAAAAACAAACTTATTTTGTAAACCAAATTTTTCTACGTAAGCTTCGTCTCTTTCAGCCGGTTGGAAATAGGTCGTATTTACACCGTTTGGTAAGACAAACACTTTATCTTCAGGCTGAGAATGATTAATAATATAGGACTTTATACCGTCTGTTGCGGTTGCTATTTTCCATGAATGCTTATAAAGGAAAGACTCCAAAATTTCAGCGAGCTTAATAAAAAACTTATTTTTTACAAGCCCTAATTTTACTGCCGATTCTGGCCAAACATCCGCTACGTTAAAAACAAATTTCGCTCCCTTAAGTTTGGCACTTAATAAACCGGTTAACCCTAAAAAGATGGGAGGTGAATTGACGATAATAACATCTACTTTCCCAGCTTTCATTAGCCCATAAAAAGAACTAAATGTAAATGAAAAATAAGACACTAAACGTTTATAGAAAGTTCCCTTTTTCGAAGGGTAAATCCATGTGCGATGGACTGGAATACCATCCCACTTTTCAAATTCATATTTCTTTCCTTTATAATCATCCGGAATAACACCATGTGGATGATGTGGGAAAGCAGTGACTACTTGAATATCATGGCCTTGTGCCAATAGTTCTTTGCTTACCTCATACACACGGATTTGTGGAGCTCCAGTTTCAGGTGGAAAATGTTGACATAAATATACAATACGCATAGCTATCACCGCTTTATTCTCTCAATTTGTTCTTCAAGTATGCAAGTAGTGGCTCTCTTAAATCGTCTCGCTTTAATGCAAAGTCAAAAGTTGCTTGTAAAAACCCCAATTTATCTCCAACATCATATCGTTTTCCATTAAATATGTAAGAGTAAATAGATTCTTTCTTTAATAATGAATCAATTGCGTCTGTTAACTGTATTTCACCTTTTGCATCTGGTTGAACTTTTTCCAACTCCTCGAAGATGGCAGGAGTTAAAATGTAACGTCCCACAATTGCCTGGTTGGATGGAGCATTCTCAATAGAAGGTTTTTCAACTAATCTTTTCACAGAAAATAGATTATTTTCAGCTTCACTATAGTCCACAATTCCATATTTATGGACATCTTCTGTCGGAACTTCATTCACCCCTAAAATACTACTTTGGACTTCCTCATACTTATCAATCATCTGTTTTAAAGCAGGAACTTTTGCATCAATAATGTCATCTGGAAGTAGGACTGCAAATGGTTCATTGCCAATAAACTTTTTCGTACATAGTATAGCATGTCCTAATCCAAGCGGTTCTTTTTGACGCATATAATGAATGTCCACTAGGTTAGAAATATTTTCGACCGTTTCTAGCAATTCTAGTTTACCCGTTTTTTTCAAAAGAAGTTCTAATTCGATCGACTTATCAAAATGATCCTCCATTGACTTTTTGTTGCGTCCTGTCACAATGATAATGTCTTCAATTCCAGAAGCAATTGCTTCTTCGATAATGTATTGTAAATTTGGTTTATCTACAATTGGCAACATTTCTTTTGGCAAAGCTTTGGTTGCAGGAAGAAAACGTGTCCCAAAACCTGCTGCAGGAATTACCGCTTTTTTTATCATGTCCAATCACCTTTTCATTTAACAGACTGTCTTGAAACGTGTGTCTTTGATGAGCAGGATTTTTTTGCAACTGCTCAGTCAACGGTCTGTTAATATTTTTCATACAATGAAAGCATATAATGTGCATTATCAATCCAACTGTAATGCACTTTTACATGCGCTACTCCAGCTTTGCCCATCGTAGCTCTTAGCTCACTATTTCTAGCCAACTTTTTAAATGCAGTTGCTAGTTGTTCTGGGCTATTTTTGTCAGTTACAATTCCGGTTACATCTTGCACGACTACTTCTGGCAAGCCGCCTACGTTGGATACTACGACAGGGACTCCACAAGCCATAGCTTCTACTGCTGCAACCCCAAAACTTTCACTATCTTCTGTAGATGGTACAGCAAAAATGGACATTTTACGAATTACATTAGGTACTTCTGTATTCGGTACTTTCCCTGTAAATGTTGTAACCTTCTCAATTCCCATATTTTTCGCAAGTTCTTCGTATTCCGCTCTTTGTGGACCGTCCCCTGTAATGAGAAGCTCTGAATTTGGAAATTCTTTATGAAACAAAGCAAACCCTTTTACTAAATCAGCAATACCGTATTTATCTTCCAAAGCTTTTACTGTTCCCACAATGATTTTTTCATCAGCTTCCGCAATAGTTGATGATGGATAAAACTGTTCGATATCTACCCCAAAAGGAGTTACTTCTACCGGACGTTTTGTATACAGATTCGTTTCTTTCGCCATAACATGACTGGTTGAACAAATAGCAGTAGCTTTATTTAACGTAAATTCGATTAACTTTTTGTTAAGCCTGCTTTTTTTAGGAAATACAAAAATATCTTTCCCCCATACTGAAACAAAATACTTTTTATAGTTCACCATGGCACCTAATAGACCATAGCTTGATACAAAGTGTGAATGTAATACATCTGGATTCCATTCTTTGAGCATCTTTTTCAAGGCTGGTGCAGCTGCTAAATAGGAAGCTTTTCCTGGCAATACTTTTGGTAAAATTTCTGTCGGTATTTGCTTTGCATTGTCCACGGAATAATGATCTTTAAATGTATACACTTTAATATCGATTCCTTGAGATTGATAAAACAATGCCCATTTATGCGTATGAATCGATTTACTTGGAGCTAATAATGCAATTTTCATTGTTTGCCTCCTAATAGCGCATGCGCCGCTTGTTCGGCACGTTCATTCCATGCATGCTTTTGTAAGAATGATTGTTGAATATTACGCTTAAATTCTGTAAAATGTGGCTCAATCGAGTGCATTCCTTGGACAAGACTTGCTGCATCATCACCAGTTATAATCCCATATGGACCTGACTGGATGAAATCTTCTTGTGCAGAACAGTCTGTTGCGATAATCGGAAGTCCAGCTGTTAAGTATTCCACTAACTTAATCGGCACAGCAAAATCATTATATATCGATCTTTTTCTTGGAATAAAAGCAAAATCTACTTCCTCATACACTTGTTGCAGTTCTGCACCACTCACATGCTTTAATGTAATATACGATTTACTTAGTTTTTCCTTTTCCGAACTGCTTAACTGAGTAAACTCTTCTTCACGACAAACGATGATTAATTCGCCTAAAACATTGTCTTTATTTAACAAGTCATATGATTCTACTAATGTAGGAAGTCCGTAATCATCATTATTAATGCCACCAACATAAATTCCTTTGAAAGGTTGCTGAATAACTTTACTATCCGTATGGATTTCCGTAAATCGACCGCCAGGAGGAAGTGCCATTTTAGCAGTGTTTATATTTACATATTTCCCCATCGCATCACTTGGTAAAAATATAGTATGCATATATTTTCCATATAAATTTTCTTCCATTTTATAAATAGTTTGCATAACGAACTTTTTTAGTCCTCTTAACGAATACAATTCATCAAACTTCCAATATACATCTCGGTAAAAAATACCTATTGGCACATGATGCTTCTTTAGAGTTTTAAAAACATCCTTATCTATTTTCCAGTCTTTTGGTATATGTCCTGGATCTGTTAACCATAAGGGAATTGTCTGATTTTCGGAATAACAAAACAACGTATGCTCGTATTTTTTCTCTGCTACAACCTTATTCCATAGCAGTCGTCTCTCCTTAGTAGTACCAGAAATGACGATAATCTCTAGTTCATGTTTGTCCGCATACACTTCAAATGCCTTTAACATTTCGACTGGACGTATGGCAGAGCCACTTTTAGGATTGGAAGCTATTGTAAAAGGATAATAAATAATTATATTCTTCATACTTTCACTCTTTTCTTCTTCACTTTGCTTATAAGAAAATTCCAAATTACCATAAAGTATTGTTCTAGAATAAATAATCCTGCTAAAACAACGGTCATTATCACCCAAATTGGGTTAAAGTAGAAATCTGAAACTCCCCCGACAAGCGTCCTTGGAATATTAATCGTGAAATACACAAATAGTGCAATAACAACTGGTGTTTTTCGTAAACGGATCAAAACTATATAAAGGAGCTGAATGATAGTGGCAATGTAAACAATTGCCGCCATTACACCCATATATCCAAAGGAAGCAAAAGCTTCACCTAAGAAAATTGTATTTAATACACCACCAGTACCTTTATCCACATTCTCTGGGAAAACATTTTCCATTACCATTCGAGCAGAACGAACTTGTTCCAAGTCAAAAAAGCCAATGATAAAGGAAGGTAAACCTCTTGCCTCTAGTAAAGGAAGGGAGTGAGAAAAAGTATCCAAATGCAAGAAAAAAGGTGCAATTTGCGCTAATATTATTCTTCCTATTGGACCTGTATTATAAGCTAAAAAGCTTTCCACTTGAGTAACACCTTGAATAGCAATATACATGATGACTAAAAGGACAATCCCAGCTATCAAATAGCCACTTATTTTCTTCCAATTAAGCGTTAAGTTATTAGAATAGACCATCGCTAGTATTAACATGATGAGATAAAAGAAGATTGGAGATTTAGCTAAATCATATGTAGAAATTAAAACAGATGATATAAATAATACAAAGAAAAGAGCCTTCCAAAACAACTCTTTCGTTTTGGCAGCATAAACATACGCAATAATCGATAATATTGGTGTTAAAGCAATTCCAAATATATTCCGTATATATACAGCAATTCCGCTAATTCCTCTCGATGCATCTATCCGCATTTTCGCTAGTTCTGATGTATTCCCTTTTAACAGTTCTAAAATTGGAAGGTTGGAGGTCTTCAGAAAAGTGTAGGCAATAGCCAAAACTGAAATGCCTGAAAGAGCAAGAAATGCTAGCCGAAAAACGGTTTTATTCTTATCTACACTTGTACGAACAGGTTCATGTAGGTATCGATCATATTCTAATTGTGCATTAAAACCAAAAAGTCTTCCTACAACTAATTGCGTAAGTGGAAACAAAATCATTAATATTGTCAATAAAATAAATCCAATAATCCGATATTCTTCATGATCCATTCTTTTGATCATATAATAATCATCTATTCCTAAGGCAATTAATAATCCGCCAATATAACTGGAGATAAGGAAAGAATAATAATATATTATAGAAATCATATTTGGCTTTACAAGGGAAAGGCTTCCAGAAACCTTATGGAAAAGGTATGTGGAAGCCACCACAGTAAAGAGCCATATGCTAAAAATTAACAATGCTCACACCTACTTTATTTTCATCAATTACGCCAAGATTTTTATCAAGCTAGCTCGATAAAAATCTGTTGCATCTGCCTGGGGCAGCAGCTTAATTAAGCTGAATATTCCTTCAGTAAAGCTAATACTTTTTCTGCAGTTTTTCCGTCCCCAAATACAGGCGTATAAGACGGAGAGACTTGCTTTTGTACTGCTTCCACTATTTTAGTCGTATCCGTTCCAGTTAGGATATTTGCATCCTCTATTAGCGTTTCCACCCATTCTGTTTGATCGCGAACCGTTATACAAGGCACTTCAGCAAAATAAGCTTCTTTTTGAACTCCGCCAGAATCCGTGACAATTTTCTTTGCATTCATTTCTAATGACAACATATCTAAATAGCCAACTGGTTCGATTACTTTTAAATTAGGAATTTGATCCAACTGGAACCCATAGTCCTCTAATATTTTCTTCGTACGCGGATGAATTGGCCACACTTTATTGTCTGGTATTTGACTAAATGCATCAAGAATTGATCTCATACGATCGACATCATCCGTATTTTCTGCACGGTGAATCGTTATTAATAAGTAGTCTTTTGATTGCAATTCTTCCCGTTCCAAAATAGTAGAGGTAGATTTAGCAAGTGTTTTATTGTATAAGACTGCATCATACATAACATCACCAATATTATAAACGCCATTCATAATGTTTTCGTTTGTTAAGTTTTGGATAGCTGTATTTGTTGGACAAAGAAGCAAACTTGAAACATGATCCGTTAAAATACGATTTACTTCTTCCGGCATTTTCATATTAAAGCTTCTTAGACCTGCTTCGATATGTACTATTGGAATATGCAGTTTCGCAGCAGCAAGTGCACCTGCTAGCGTAGAATTAGTGTCCCCGTATACGAGCACAAAATCCGGAGTCTCTTTTAAAATAATTTCTTCAATTTTAGCTAACATTTCACCAGTCTGTTTTCCATGATTTCCAGAACCAATTCCTAAATGATAGTCTGGTTTTGGAATATTCAACTCATCAAAGAAGATATCAGACATATTTGCATCATAATGTTGTCCAGTATGAACAATGAGCTCTGTTACTTCTTCTTCACGTATAACACGTGAAACTGCAGCTGCTTTTATAAACTGAGGTCTTGCTCCTAATATTGTTAGAACTTTCATTTTGTTATCTCCTTCATCATCTCTATCATATCTTTTACAATAAACGAATTTATATTATACGGATTACTATATTTTTGACCATCTTTTTTAAAAGTTAAGGAATCTACATATTGTTTATACGTAGGATAAATTCCAAACCATTCCATTGGCTCATCAAAATATTTGCGGTAAAGATTTTTCTTTCGATATATTTTGCGTAATAAAGGATAAAGTAATCCATATTTGTTTCTCAATGAATTTTCTGGTCCAGGCTTTTGAGGGTATGGATAAAAATCAGGATACATTTTATGCAATGTATAATCATATAAATACTTCTTATATTTTAAATCCACTGGGATTTTACTAAAGAAATGGATTAATCGATCATCCCATAATGGCATAGACCAATCCTGATCAAAGTATTCATACACTCGAACAGAGTTAATGATAAACTTTGCTTGTCTTTCCTTCCAGTTCCATTCATCCATAATCGATGTTACTCGCTCATTTGTAAGATTTGTGTAATCTGATACATATTTCGTAACTGAATTATAAATATCACTATTTGTAAAACTTATCCCACCAGTTTTTTGCCATAATCGGAAATGCTTAAGAACGATAAAATCTACTACTTCCTTCGTTGTAAACTCTTTATCAAGAATCGCTTCATATGGTAAATGGCTTCCACCTAAAAAATCTAGTGAATGACCAGGCATAAAAACTGCATTTTGTAAGGACTCTTCTTCCACCAATAACTTAGTACTGGGGAAATCTTGTAAATGTGCAGCCGATGCTCCATTGCTTGCGTATAGAACATAATCTTTCCATAATTTCGATTTATAAAGTTCTTCCCACATTGCTTTGTCATAGGCAAAGTATTTCCACTTCAATCCTAGGCGGTCGGCAATTTCTTTACTAACTGTAGCTTCTCCATTACCAGGTCTGCCATACGTAAAGGTAACAATAGAATCAGAGAGCCCTCTATCTTTTAATAATAATGCAATAATACGAGAATCATATCCACCACTTAAGGGAAGAACAATTTTTCGTCCCGCCAATCTTACTACTAAGTCATCAAATACTTCATTTAAAATATGAGCTAGCTCCTCAGCAAAAGCGTCGACAGAGTCATTTTCTTTTTCTGTTACATACGAATAATATGAATGCTTGGATGCCCGCTCCTTTAAATGAACTATAGAAGCAACTTCCAACTGGTACCAATTCTGAAATAATGTTTTTTCACCCGCGACAAAGCCAGCTAATAAAAGTTCCTCTTCTGCAACTTTGTGAAAGGACATAGTAGAATTTGGCTCAAGGTGATCTTGTACAATCCAATCATTTGATTCATTTAACGTATAAAACAATGGAATAGATCTCTTTTTATCTGTAACTAAAACGATCTCATTGCTCATTTGTAAAATGAGCGCAAATTCTCCATTCCAAACCGTGGGATCTGGAGTTGCCCCATCATTATATAGATTTGCAAAGTTTTCATGGGTGACATATTGATTTTTATAGTAAAAATAACCTCTAAAAAAACCTTCATACCCCACACCTTTTATAGGATAAAATTCTTTATGTCTCAGGTTAGTTATACATTTTTTCTCCATGTCTTATCACCATTACTTTCTTTTCACAAAATATTTGTCCATTCGAACAAGAAGAATCAGGACAATAAATCCAATCCAAACTCCTGCAATTGACCAATTATTTAGATCCTTTACTTGAATATAAACAATACTTACAGTTGCTGCGATTAACCAAAAGATTGTCCACGCCATTTTAAATCCCGAAAAAGGAACATAGTACAGCTTTTGACTTTTGCGGAATACTAAAAACAATGCAACACAGTATGCTACTATATACGAGATAACAGTACCCCAAATCGAGAAGACTGGCACAAAAATAAAATTCAATATAACTGAAATTACTGCTGCTATTCCAAAAGCTATAGAAATATGTTTCGTTTGTTTCGTATAAAATATCCCAGTCGAGACAATCATATAATAAAAATTTAAAAATGTTGCAATAGCAATTGGTGCTACGTACTGAAATGCAATTCTAAATTCTTCTGGCATAACTAAAATTATCCACGGCATTGCTGTAGCTAACAACAAAACTCCTAAACTCCCTACCAATAAGAAAGCTGCATATAAAGTAGCAAACAACTTTGGACTACTATCTTTGTCTTTTAAAGACATAGAAAATGGTCTCCACGCTAATTGAATGCCACTCGTTAATAACGTAATGAAAGTAGCAAATTTAATTGCTGTACCGTATAGTCCAACATCTGATAAGGTTCCATATGCTTTTAAAAAATAGTTATTTGCATTTGCAATCACCCAAAATGCTAAAGAAGCGGGAACTAATGGAGCTGCATAAACTAAGATTTTTTTTAAGATACCCCATTCAAACAAAGGTCGTAAATATATTTTTACAGGCTTAATTAATACTAAGACTATAATTCCTACGCTTATCAGTCTTGCTACTAATATCCCATCAAGTGAATCCCAAATGAACATTAAGAAAAGGACGGAAACAATAGCAATCAAAAGCATTTTAGCTACTGTTGTGAATACCACTTTTTTTGTTTGAAATTCATACCTTAAAATCGTTAATACTAAGGTAACTATCGTATCTAAGCAAAGTGTGCCAAGTGCAATATAAAACAAGTCAGTGTATCCAGAAGAGCCTAGAAGTAATGAGGAAAGCCAATCTCCACCTATTAAAAATGCAATAACTAACAAGAAAACAACTGATAAACGAAAAGTCATCACAGATCGAACATATTTTTCACGTGTTTCTTTATCTTTATATTCAAAATAATAATAGGCTAAAGCAGAATCTGTACCAAAAATAACCAAAAAAGTTAGCATGGAAACATTGGTATCAACAAGCTGAAGTATACCTATTTTCGCTGTATCACCGATATAGTAAGCATATAGCGGAAACAATATAAATGCGATTAGTTTCGTTCCTACATTCATAAATGCGTAAAGGAGCGAATCCGCTCCTAAACGTTTTAGCTGAGAAAACACTTAGAGTAGTTCCTCCTCAGGTACATTTTTCAAGAATTTAGCAGGGAACCCTTTAATTACTGTTTTTTCTTCTGTATCTTTTGTAACGATAGCACCTGCTGCTACAAAAGTTTCTTCTGCAATTGTAATACCAGGAAGAATAATAGAAGCACCACCAACACGAGCCCCACGTTTTACAATTGCTCCACGAATTTTATCAAAACGTGCTTCCGTTCTACCCATAAAGTTATCATTTGTCGTTGTCACACAAGGTGCGATGAAGACATGATCTTCTAAAGTAGAATGAGCTGTAATATAAGAGTTCGATTGAATTTTCGTACGGTCACCAATTGTGACAAAGTTTTCGACCGTCACATTACGTCCAATGATCACAAAAGAACCAATTTCCACATCTTCACGAACTGTTGCCAGGTCTGCAATTAATGTACTTTCTCCTACTATTGCTCCTCTATAGACAATCGTATTTGCACCAATTGTACATTCTTTTCCTAGCTGAAGTGGAGGAATTTTTTTCGTAATTTGCATTGTACTTGTTTTTGCAGGCTTTGGTTGTTTACCGACTACTGCACCATCATCGATCGTAGTACCATCACCAATAATAGAATCTGCATGAATGGTTACACGATTACCGACGCGAACATTGTTACCAATTTTCGCGCCTTCTTCAATTACTGAGAAATGACCAACTGTCGTATTTTCACCTAATTCAGCAGTTTCATGTATAAAGTTCATTTTCGTAGCCCCCTTATAGCTTGATATAACGATTTGGAGTTTCGATTCCTTTGAATGCATTACGCGTATCAAAAATTACTTTTGATTTTTTGGCGATATTAGCATAGTCAAATGAACTATGATCTGTTGCTAAAATGACAATATCAGCTGCCTCGAGCATCTCATCTGTTAACTCAGAAGTTTCTAGAGTTTCACCATTTACTCTAAATTGTCCTATATGAGGATCGATTGATTTGAAATCAGCGCCTTGTTTAATAAGTAATTCGATTAATTTTAATGATGGAGATTCACGCATATCATCGATGTCTTTTTTATAAGCAACTCCAAGTAAAAGAACATTCGCATTACGAAGTGCTTTACCTTCATCGTTTAATATTTGCATTGTACGTGTAATAACATAATCTGGCATCGAGTTATTAATTTCACCAGCTAATTCGATTAGTTTTGTATGGTAGTTATATTCCCTAGCTTTCCAAGTTAAATAGAATGGATCGATTGGAATACAGTGTCCTCCTAAACCTGGGCCTGGATAAAACGCCATAAAGCCGTATGGTTTTGTTTTTGCTGCATCAATAACTTCCCAAACATCAATTCCCATTTTTTCACAAAGAATAGCCATCTCATTTGCAAGTGCAATATTAATATGACGGAATGTGTTTTCAAAAATCTTTTCCATTTCAGCAATAGCTGGACTTGAAACTTTATGCACATCCCCATCTAGTACACTGCTATAAAGCGCAGCTGCTACATTCGTACATTTTTCCGTAATACCACCAACTACTTTTGGTGTATTTTTTGTATTAAAGCTCTTGTTACCTGGATCTATTCTCTCAGGAGAATACGCGATGAAAATATCTTCTCCTACTGTAAATCCTTGGTCTTCTAATGCTTTGCGGATAATTTCTTCTGTAGTACCTGGGTATGTTGTTGATTCAAGAACTACTAAAGTTCCTTTTTTTGCATATTTTGCAATTTCATGCACAGAACTTTCAACGTATGAAGTATCTGGTTGTTGATAAATATCTAATGGAGTTGGTACACAGATAGCAACTGCATCCACTGCAGTAATAGAACCGTAATCGGAAGAAGCTCTTAAGTGTCCTGAATCCACCATATCTTTCAAATCATGATCTACTACGTCACCAATATAGTTAATGCCTTCATTTACTTGTTCTACTTTAGATTCTTGTACGTCAAAACCAATAACAGTGTATCCAGCTTTTGCTTTTTCAACTGAAAGTGGTAATCCAACATAGCCTAATCCAACTACACCAATTACCGCAGTACGATTTTCAATTTTTGCTAATAATTCCTCATAATATGTAGACATTATTGTCTCTCCTTTAATTGTCAATCAGATTATATAAATTTTAAGTAATTTCCAGACTACTACCATTTTTCTGTTTACGAGAATGTGATACGTTTCCCTGTTTCAGATGATTCAATAATTGCTTCGATTAAACGAACTGGGTTATAACCGTCTACCCCACTCACTGCAGGCTCTCTGTTTTCTTTGATCGCAGCTACCATATCTTCGATAATACAGTCATGACCTTTTTTGCCCCAAGGCTCATTTTGTATATTGGCTTTAAGTGCTTCGACTTCCTCTTCTTTAACTCCTTCAACATCCCATGTTTCGATGAATAAAGCATTTTTCCCACTAACTTTCACGCTAGCAGTTTCACCAAAAATGGAAAGAGATTCTTCTAAATTTTGAGGATAAATTGTCGTTGCTGCTTCTACAACACCAAGTGCACCACTTTCAAATTCGACTAGCCCAGTTGCAACATCTTCTGTTTCTATATCGCGGAATCTAGTCGCTACCATCCCTTGAACAGATTTTACTGGACCCATAAACCAAAGAAGTAAGTCTAAATTATGTATTGCCTGATTCATCAACACGCCACCATCAAACTTCTTCGTACCTCTCCATGGAGCTTGGTCGTAATATTCTTGACCTCTATTCCATCGAACTGTTGCATTTGCATGACTTAACTTACCAAACTTTTCTGCATCCATTAATTTACGAACTTCCATAATTGCCGGACGATAACGATTCGGATGTACGATAGCTAGTTTTACGCCTTCTTTTTCTGCTACTTCCATCATTTCTTTTGCATCCGCCGAATTTAGTGCCATAGGTTTTTCCGTAATAATATGTTTCTTATATTTAGCAACAACCTTCGTCAAAGTTGCGTGAAGACCGGACGGTACACAAATATTCACAACATCAATTTGAGGGTTGTCCGAAAGCATTTTTTCTAAGTCCGTATATTTTAAGACATTCTCATCGTCTATAGTTAAACGATCCGGGTTATTATCACAAATGGCAAATAGGTTTGCACCTTCTGTATTGCGAATAGCAGCTATATGTTTATCTGCGATGAAACCCATACCTACAATTGCAAATTGAATCATGCTCTTTTACTCCCTCTAGCTTCTAAAATGTATTTCCATAAAGATAAAACAAATATAGTTATTAAAATCCCAAAAATAAATCCAGCAATTGTACCTTCTAAGCCATATGATTTTGTTTTCACAACAGTAGTAGCTTTAGCAATATTAGGTTTTTCATATACTAGAATATCATTTTTTACACGTTGTTCGGTCGCTAATGCATTCGTTAAATCCATTTCAGCTGCACTTAACAACATCGCGTAATTATTGTTTACCGTTACATTATCAGTGCTTGCCAAAGCACCTTTATAAGCTTCAACCGCAGTTTTTAATGTTTCTATACGCTCCGCTTGAATTTTTGCGTAATTTTCAGTTCCTGCAATAATTTTATTATATTGATCCATTAGAGCACCAAACAATTGATCATTGAACTGATTAAGTTCTTTTGTTACTTCTTCTTTATTATTCCCATAAGTTTCTGTTTTAATATAACTTCTAGTTGGAACAAATACATCTGTATTTCCTGTAAAATGCTTTCCGTACATAGTCATAATATGTTCTGGATTTGTTAACGCCTCTATTTTTACAGATCCTGTGAATACGATGCTTTTTCCAACATAGTCACCATCTTTAGGTATTAACATTGAACCTACAAATCCTAGTAAAGCCACAACTATTGGAATAATAATAAACCAAATCTTCTTATTCCAAAAGAATTCTAATGAATCATATAATCGGTAACTCTTATTTTCAGTCATTACACTTCTCCTTCAATACAGGCAGGTAGAGGGAAACGTATACACGTCTCCCTCTACCAATTCACCATTTCATTATTTTTTTGCAAAAAACTCCGCAATTTTTTCAACTACGTATTTTTGTTGTTCTTCTTTCAACTCAGGAAACATCGGTAAAGAAAGAGCTTCATTTGCCGCTTTTTCTGCTTTAGGGAAATCCCCTGTTTTATATCCTAAGTTTTCAAAAACAGGCTGAAGATGCAATGGTAGTGGATAATAAATCATCGTAGAAACGCCATTTTCATTTAAATAAGCTTGTAATTCATCACGGCGGTCTGTCAATATCGTGTATTGATGGAACACATGATAGAAACCTTTTACTTTTACAGGTGTTTGCACATACTCAGACACTCTTTCATTTAGTAAATTTGTGTAAAAGTCTGCATGTTTTCTACGTTGCTCACCCCATTTATCTAAATGCGGGAACTTAACATTTAATATTGCTGCCTGCATTTCATCTAAGCGACTATTATATCCAAGCACATGATGGTAATATTTCGGTTTACTGCCATGTACTCTTATTACTTTACTCTTTTCAGCAATATCATCATTATTCGTAACGACCATTCCAGCGTCGCCATAGGCACCAAGATTCTTAGTTGGGAAAAAACTATAAGTAGCTGCATCGCCTAGTTCTCCAACTGAAAATTCTCCTTGTTTTGAACCAATTGCTTGTGCTGCATCTTCAATAACAACTAAATTATGTTTATCAGCGATTTTACGAATACTTACCATATCCGCCATTTGACCATATAAATGAACCGGAATAATCGCTTTTGTTTTATCTGTAATATGTTTTTCAATTTCGTTTGGATCTAGATTAAAGGATACTGGGTCAATGTCCGCATAAACTGGAGTTGCTCCAGCTCTTACAATTGCTCCACCTGTTGCAAAAAATGTAAATGGTGTCGTAATTACTTCATCTCCAGCACCAACCCCCGCTGCTTGTAGAGCAATATGAATTGCATCACTACCATTTCCACAACCGATACCATGAGCAACATGACTATACTTAGCGATATCCGCTTCCAGTTTCTTCACGTTATTACCTAAAATAAATTGTGAACTACTCATAACACTATCTAGTGCTTCTAATACTTCACTTTTTAAATATGAATACTGCTCGGATAAATCTAACATTGGTACTTTCATCTCGTTTACACCAACCATTCAATGAATTATTTAATAAATATTATTATGTGAAAAGCGCAAAATCCCTAAGTTCTAGAATGCTCTAAAATAATTAGTGGATATCTCTGACTGACTTGAAAACGCTTGTCATCAGTCTAAAAGCTAGTTGCGCTTATACCCAACAACCTTACGGAAAACAGCTATTATTGGTCGATACTCGTCATTTACGAGACCAATTTTTTCTGCAACAATTTCAAATGCGATTAAAATAAAAACAACAATGAAAATAGCCCATCTTAACGTTAATGTTTCAAATGTAATCGCCGAGATACTAAATATCAAACCAAAACCATATATTACTAACACAGTATCTCGATGTGATAGTCCGAGCGCTAACAATCGATGATGTAAATGTGATTTATCCGCAACGGATATGGGCTTTCTATTTACAAGTCTACGAATTATCGCAAACGAAGTATCAAATATTGGTACACCTAAAATCATAACTGGTACAACAAAGCTAAACAATGTCACACTTTTAAACAATCCTAGTAAGGATAATATAGCAATAGAGTATCCTAAAAACATGGATCCAGTATCTCCCATAAAAATCTTTGCTGGATAAAAGTTGTGGAATAAAAACCCAAGTGTACTTCCTAATAAAACTAAAGAGAGTGTTAATATCAACATTTTATCTGCAGAAAATGCTAGAAAAGCAATACTTGCAAATACAATGGAAGAAATACCAGCAGATAATCCATCTAATCCATCAATTAAGTTAATCGCATTTGTTATGGCTAAAATCCATAGTAAAGTAACTACATATGAAAAAATCCCTAGATCAAATACACCTAAAAATGGAATATTTAGTACTTGAATTGTCAAACCACTACCCATTACTGCACAGGCAGCAAGTATTTGGCCTGCTAATTTAACTTTCGCAGAAATTTCATATTTATCATCTATTATTCCCAAAACAATGATGATCAATGCACCAACAATTATTCCATTAATCTTTGCTTCATATAATCCTGCCACAAAATATCCAACAGTTACTGCAATAAATATTGCAAGACCACCTAATCTAGGCATCACATTTTGATGAACCTTTCGTTCCGAAGGTTTATCTACAGCTCCTATTTTATGTGCCAATTTAATAACAAGTGGTGTAACAGCAATTGCGGTTACCAGTGATACGATAAAAGCAAGAAGTAATTTTATATCCAAAAATATCATCCTTGTCTTTTTATTTAATAGTAGTAATTAGTATGTTCTTCATTAATAGACGTGTTAGCAATATTAAAGTTTCTTCAATTAATGATTATACTATAAAAATAGAGTTGTAACCAAGTTTAATATAAAGAAAGAAAAGACTGACTTTTCGCATCGTTATTAGCGAAAATCAGTCTTTCTCACGCCATAATAAATATCGCATTTCTTTTGATATTAATACTTGTGTAAACGCTCGTTTTTTTATGAAAAATCAGGCCAGTTAACTTGATACGTATCACCGTCAATTTGACCTAGTGTTCGATACTTGAATGGTAACAATTCATTCATTTGTAATTCTTCTAAAGCTCTTTCTAGAGGCAATAATTGAAAACTATCATCTTCTTCTATGATTAAATAAGCTCCAACCACTTTTCCTTCTTCTATCGTACTTATTCGCATGTAAGCAGGAAAATACAAATTGTTTGTAGATTGGATAATAGAAGAAGCAAGTACTACATTAGTACCATCCGCAATTACATTGTCTTGATCAATTTTATCAAAAACTTTTAAAGCCCAAGCTTGACGTTTATAATAGCCAATAACCTTTAGGGCTTGCTCATCTGCTATAGAACTAGGCGAATTAATATTCCCCATATTTTTTTCTTCCGAAGTCATGTATTTCCCTCCACAGTTAGCTCTAAATCCTTACCAATTACGTTAACACATATCTAAAGTCACTGCAATAACTAGATCCTTTTGCTTATGGAGTCAGTTTCATAATTCAAAGTTAGAGCATAAAACACGAACAAAATTAAAGTGAAATGTGAGATTATGTCTAATATACTCTTCATAAATCAGCATAATTTCCGCTATCGACGGGTTGAGCGATGAGTCATCCCCGCCGCATTCGTGTCGTTTGCGATGTCTCATCTGTCGCTCCAATCAATAAGATAATCCTTGTTCGTGTATCAATAATGAAATGCTATTTATGAAATTAACTCTATGATCAATCTTTATAGATGGCTTGGATATCATCAATAATGATTTCCCCATTCGATTTATTAGCATTTTCCGTTTGCATATATCGAATTGGTAAATCCATTTTCAGTGGGTAGGTTAAACCAGTTGGAACACTTGCCTCGACAAATTTCCAGTCTGTCCAATTGACATTTTTGTCTAGATCTAGCTGAATTACTTTACCAGTTGCATCAACTAACTGAGCTCTTAACCAATTTCCTTTTCCATCACCTTTTACCCACATACCAATTTTTTTCGGAGGAGTACTAATCGTTAAATTCGTTTTTGCTTTCACATATGCGCCAGACGTACCAGAAGTACCTGTAAAGTCATATACGAGTTTTAACGCTTTTGTACCGTCTCGGTCATTCACTACCTCTTGAACAGAAACAGATTTCACTCGATCTCCAGTTGCTTCGTAATTTAAAATACCTTTATTAAAAGATTCTAATATAGTAGGCGCTACTTCTCCTACTATAACCGGTATTGTAATAGATTTCGAACCATATTTTATGGTAATCGTACCAATTCCGTCTTTATTTTGTGCAGTAAACTTGCCATTTGCTAGAACAGTTCCACCTGTTGCTGTCCAATTAAATGCAGAAGCTTCTGTTAAGACTGCTTGTCCATTTTTCATTCCTTTTGCAGAAAGTTGAATAGCCTGTCCTTTTTGTACTTGTAAATAACTATTCGAAGCAACAATACTATCTAAAGTATTCGTTACTACTAGTTTGATAGTTGTTGATTTCCCATCATACGTTACAACTCCATCATATGTTCCCGGGCTAGCTGAAACGACTTGTTTGCCACCACTTGTAGTCAAAGCAGAAGAAGTTACCTTTCCACTTCCTGACACTGCTACTGGATTCATATATTGGTCGATTCCTTTAACTGGGACAGACAAATCTGTATATGCAGCACCCTGGAATACTTCTAATACATTCGAAGTTGGAGCAATTGTATTTAATGTACTTGTTTTATATTTACTAATAAATAATAAAGTGTTTGAAACCGAACGTTCATACCCATCTGACGGTTTATTTACTACCGTTACTTTGTCATTCCCTAGTTCTCTAGTAACTACAGTAGAAGATCCTCCACCGTCAAATGTCATGGCATAGTTTGCACCTAAATCTTTCATGAGTTTAGCAGTGTTCTGTAAAGTTAACCCTTTACTATTGCTTGTTCTGCCATCAATAACAGCCGTGAAGATACTTCCATCGCTCCGAATACCTACTGCAGTTCGGGGAGCAACGCCTGCTACTTGGATTGTTTGAAGTGTTCCATTTTTCACTAAATGATATCGTCCGCTTACCGCTTCTCTCACATCATTCCATTCTGCAGGAGTAAAGCTTGTATTTATCTCAATTTTGTCCCCAACTTGTATAGTTTGTAAGAACTGACTTGCGAAGTTATGTCCAGATAAGATGATTTCATTTCTATTTAATGAAGCATTTCCAACACCTGTGACATTTTCAATAACTGTACCAGTTAAAATTTCTTTTCCATTTAACTTACCAGACTCCACTTTAACTCTTACTTCCGTACCAAGCTCGTTCGTATTTGTTGTTGCGGCAAAATCTCTCGTATAAACGACTAATTGGTTTGCCAATCTTTTTCTATTAACCGAATTAATCGCATATGATTGTTGTCCATTTACGGAAACATTCATCAATACTTGAGGAGCTCCTATAACTGCTTTTCCATCTGCTTTAATACCTAAAACAGCTAATTCATTCAGCGCAGTTTGTGGTGTTGACACAATGGATCCTTCCATCATCATTAAATCAATCGGTTGTCCTTGGCTATCAAAATAATCCGCATTAACTCCAGCAACAACGTGATAAGAATCATTTTGTTTTACACTGTTCGCTTGTGATGAGGTTGTTTCCAGACCAATGAGTTGGTCTTTTGCAAGCTCTGTTTTTAATTCGATATTAGCAGTTTTTCCATCAAAATCGACAACAAAAAGGTTTTGTTTACCAATTTCTCCATCTATATCAAAGTATTTCTTCCGTATACCTGGAGCAATTTGAGTAACGGATTGACTCAATACTTTCCCACCAGTTAGAGTAGGTGTAGGTTCTGTTGGGAATAATGAAGTTGAATTACCCGGTCCTGTACTCGGAGTTCCTTGCGCTACTGCAAGTTCTTGTAATTTCGCTTTGGACGGCGTTTTGTACTCTACATATCCAGCAATTTTAGTAATATACATATTTCCGCCAAGTCCATATTGACCACCGTATAAATTATCATAGCGGTATACTCGATATTGTTCGCCAACTTTTAAGACTCTTTCAAAGACTAATCCGCTAGGAGTACGTTTCCATAGATTAATTGGTTTTATTACTTTAATTTTACCTACTTGACCAGGAACCATTAAAATACCGTCCCAATAAACATTTGTTGTTTGTGCTTCCGCCTGATTTGGTTGGAATAGTGCACCCGTGACAATTGCAAAAACGATAAAAAGGTAAAGCAATTTTTGTTTCATTAAATTAATATTCTCCTTTTTTAAGTAATGCGCAAGCGCCTATGTCTGCCCCGACAAGCAACGTTCTTCTGCGGCGAATTTGCCCAAGAGCAGTTCTCGTTCGGGGTCAAATAACTATTTAAGTAATATCTATGGAATTATCTCCTCATGTACCATCACTTTCGTTTCTTCTATATTTCGTTTTCCATTTATCTCATTGTTATTATTGCTTTTTCTTTCGGTTTTTTTCAATTGTATATTTCCATAGATTACTTCCGCCATCATTATAGTAAAGGTCTCCGTTCACATCTTTCGCAAGACCATAAACCCCTTTGTCTTTCAACCACTCTACAGTTAAGTTATCTTTACTTACTCTAAAAAGCTTCCCTTCGACACTTCCGAAAATATACCCATCGTCACTATCTACAATTTGTGCATTACGGAATCTACCTGAGATTAAAGGCAATAGCTCAACGGATCTAACTTCTGTCCCTTCATCTGTATAAACGAATAGTTTTCCATCTGCCATACCCCATATTTTTTTATTACTATCTACTATTAAACTTGTAATCATACTAGAGTCAAAAGGTAGATTAATGTATGTTTTATCCTCTGGATTTCTTCTATTGAAATAGAAGAATCTTGCCCCTCTTGGATTTACTTGTTGATTTGCATGAATAGACGTTCCACCAAATACTTGAGATCCTCTACTTACCAAAGAAACGATACTTTGGTTGTAAATATAATCTTCATATACGTCAATTTTCTTTGTGATGGTATCATAAAATGCTAGATCCCCACCACCAACACTTGCATCTGGTAAAGTTCCAAAAATAATTTCTTTCCCGTCATTAAAAGGTGTTACAGCAGTTGTTCGTTCTTGCCCATATTGGCTCATTCGAATAACTTCATTTGGATTATCAGTATTCCAAGGAAGTGAACGATCATAAACTAACAATCTAGCAAGCGGATATGCTCCAATATAAAGTTTGTTATTAATGTCAAACATCGTTTCGATTTGACTAACATTTCGATATAACTCTCTATTTCCAGTTGCAACGTCGTATGTCGCAAGTCCCCCCGACATATAGCCATTTGCAAAGATTTTTGTGCCATCTGAGCTAGAAGCTAATGTATATAGTTCTACTGGTTGCTCTGGTAAATCAAATTTAAGATAATTCATTTCTTGCGTTTGAGGATTGTACTCAAATAATTGCCCTAAATTATCTACCATTCCAGATAATACCCATTCTTTCGATTCTTCTTCCTTAGATTCTTCAAGGATTGGAATTGTTGAATGGTGCAGTGGTGAGTTTACTATATCCAGAATGCTCTTATCATTGTGTGTAACAACCGAAGTATTTTCTTTTAACTCTTCTTTGTCTTTTTTACCTTCTTCTATCGCTTTTGTATTTTTCATAACAAAGTCTAAGTTAATAGCTTCTGTTCCTTTTGGTAAAAACAATCCCAGTTCTGTATGCTCTTTTGTACTGAAATCATATTTTATTAATTGTTGTTCTTTTGTATAATACAAAGATTTCCCATCAGGTGATAATTTAGAAAGCGTTTTGGAATTTAAATCAAATTCATCTACTATTTTTAGCGTCTTTCTATCAAAAACTACCGCTTTATTAGAAGGATGTAATCGCGCAACGAGATATTTATCTGTTAATATTAAGTCCTGAGCATATTTTTCAGACATATATTTTGCCGGCAAAAAGGAAGTGAAATTTTTTGTTTTAGGTTTTTTTACTAACAAATCCATTGGAGAGCCAATGGACACAAAAATTTCATCTGTTTTTTCATCGGCTGCTATCGCTTTTACAAACTCTCTTCTTTTACGTATTTGTCCAAACTCTTCAATCTTTTTTGTTATTGTGTCATATGACGCAAGTGATCCACCATAAGCAGAACCAACATATACTTTATTTCCTTCTACTATTAGATCTTGAATAGATGTATCACTTTTATTTGAAAAAATGGCTCCATGTTTTTCAAAAACTTCGGTGTTTGGATCATAACTATAAAGAACACTTGAAACTGAACCCCCAACCCAAAGCTTTCCGTTTTTATCTACATCTAATCCCCAAGCACTTTTAGAATCTTCTAAAGTAAAACTATGTACAATTTCCTTTGTTTGATAATCTACTACAACTAAAGCTGTTGGAGAACCATGCATGATGTAATAAATAAAGTAATCGCCCTTGATATTCGCAGCTATTTTAGATGTAATGGCGGAAGTTTTAAAAATTACTGGACCTAGGTTTTCATGGCCTTCCAAATTTACTTTTTCTTCTGGTTCAGCCTCTACTACATCCTCTAACCATTCTTCGATATTTCTATCAACTTCCACAATTTCTTCACTATTACTATTTTCATTTTTTGGCAACACCAATTCTTCAGCATTTGCAATACTTCCTATTGGTGTTAATAGCATTGCTACTATTACTGGAATATAAACCTTCTTCACAATAAAACCTCCTTCAATTCTATTTTAACATTAACATCATTTGGAAACATTTAAAACTTATTCTTGTAATATAATTGAAATATTAGCAACTTATCTTGTAAATGCTAGTTAGTTTGTTTCATGATATAATGAAGTTTGGAATTTAAAAGTAGGGAGAATGAACATGCTACATTCTATTAAAAAAATGATTTCTGGTGAAGTAATTGAACTAAAACAGCTAAAAAAAATAGTTTACAAAATAAATGCTTTAGAAGATTCATTTGCAAATAAAACCGATGCTGAGTTAAAATCTTACACAGATAAATTCAGTGAACAGTTAAGTAATGGAGTTTCTCCAGAAGAATTAATCGTGGAGGCATTCGCTGTAGTTCGTGAAGCATCTAAACGAGTACTAGGAATGCGTCATTATGACTCCCAACTTATGGGTGGCGCAGTTCTAACCCAATCTCAAATTGCTCAAATGCAAACTGGAGAAGGAAAAACTTTAGTTGCTACTCTACCTGCATATGTAATGGCGTTATATAGAAAAGGAACACATATCATTACGGCAAATGAGTATTTGGCAAGTCGAGATTTCGAACAGATGAAACCTTTGTTTGAATTTTTAGGATTAACAGTTGGTTTGAATATTTCTGGAATTGAAAGCTATGAAAAACAATCAGCATATAAGTGCGATATTACGTATGGTACAGGAACAGAGTTTGGCTTTGATTATTTAAGAGATCATATGGTGCGAAGTGTTGAAGACCTTGTACAGCGACCTCTTTTTTATGCCTTGATTGATGAGGTCGATAGTATATTAATTGATGAGGCAAGAACACCATTAATCCTTGCTGGTAAATCAAATGCAAGCTTGAATTTATTTCCAATCATGCACCTTGTCATCGACTCTTTCAAAGATAATGAGGACTATAATTATTATCCAGAAACAAAGCAAATTGTATTATTGGATAGTGGCGCAGATCGTCTAGAATCTGCTTTTGGCATTGATAATGTATACGATAGTGAGCACCGTGAATTTATGCATATCGCGATGCAAACACTTCGTGCTAAAGTAGTTATGCGTAAAGATGTAGATTATATTGTAAAAGAAGATAAAATCATGATTGTGGACCCATATACCGGCCGTATTATGGAAGGGCGCACATTTAGCGATGGACTTCATCAAGCAATAGAAGCAAAAGAAAAAGTAACGATTAAAGAAGAAAATAATACCCAAGCTTCCGTAATGATTCAGCATTATTTTAGATTATATAAACATGTTTCCGGTATGACTGGAAGCGCAGTTCCATCACGTGAAGAGTTTTGGGAAACATACAACTTAAGAGTAACTGAAATTCCTACAAATAAACCAAATATGCGAGTGGACATGGAAACGCTAGTATATTTAACGGCTGAAGATAAAATGAAAAAGATTGTAGAAGAAACACAAAAACACCATAATAATGGACAACCTGTTTTAATCGGAACTACTTCTATTGAACAATCCGAAAAATATTCTACTCATTTACATGAACTTGGCATTAAACACTCTATTTTAAATGCAAAAACAGTAGAAGACGAAGCAGAATTGATTTCGAATGCAGGACAATTAAACAAAATTATGCTTGCTACAAATATGGCTGGTCGAGGAACGGATATCATTTTAGGAGAAGGCGTTGCAGAACTTGGTGGTCTACATATCATTGGTACTGAGCTCCATAGTAGTGCTCGTATTGATATGCAGCTTCGTGGGCGTGGTGGGCGTCAAGGTGATCCAGGTAGTACTCATTTTATCGTTTCATTGGAAGACGAACTATTCCATTATTATGATGAAGATGAATTTGCTAAATATAAAGGTAAAGTAAAAGCGGATAACACCGGTTTAGTCCTATCACCTAACCCTACAAAGTTCGTATACAATGTACAAAATGTAATTGAAGGCATGCATTTCTCCAGTCGTTCTCATCTATTGAAACTAGATGATATCAATAACGATCAACAAAAAGTCATGTATAATTACCGTGAAAAGGCTTTAAAAGTTGAAAATATGCAAGCACTCATCATCGATGCCATGCATGAACGCCATAACACGCTTGTCGATGAACTTTCTGAACTAAATGTAGACAATGCTAGCCACTCTATTAACTTAAATGAAATAATTGACGAAATTAAAATTATCTCTTTACTAACCTCTAATGAGGAAAATAAATATGCATCTCTTAATATCGAGAACAAAGATCAGCTGAAAAAGTCATTAGAAAGTGTTTATAGTGAATCGTTACAAATCTCAAATAATGCATGTATAGAAGATGAAATCTGGCGTGATATCCAGACTAATTACATGGAAATATTAGACAGACTTTGGATTACTCATTTAGGTAATCTTCATCATTTAAGAGAAGGTATCAGCATACGTGGATACGGGCAAGAAGATCCATATCGCCTATATTCTTACGATGCACTTCATTTGTTCAATGAAATGCTCCATACTTTCTATAGAGATATCATTCGCTATTACCTACAACTGAATGCAACGAAAAACCAATAAGAAAAACGTAAGCGTCTTTATGTGCACCTGGTCTTCTCTATTTCTAGAGTGCTTTGGACGAAACATTTGCTAGACTATTACCTCGGGAATTTTTGTGGATGGAGAAGTGACTGCGTCACTTCTCCATCCACTTTTTTGGGTAATCTGGTGGCGGTTGTTTGTCCGTCGCCATCTTGAAAAATGTAAAGACATAATGCATTTGTTTTGGTTAATGAGAGAATAAATCCTTTCCTATTCTTTTAAAAGCGGACGAAGATGCAATTTCATCCGCTCAGCGCTTCTTTAAATAATGGATGCTATCTATTTTTCTCTAGTAACACCTACTCTAATGATACACCCACTGATTCGTGTATACTGTGTACGGTAAAACTAAAAAAAACTAAAGTATCTAACCCTTGAAATTATACTATGATTCCTTACTAATACTGGATTCTTAGCGATAGCTGAGCAAAATCTTCTTGTTAGGTACTACTCGCTTAATGGATTGTAGTGAAAGGTGGCGACTCCAGACGGAGGCCAACAGGATGTTGGTCACGAAGGCATTGCCACACGATGTGGCGCTCTTAGCCTTCGTTCCTCGGAGACAGATGTGCCATCGCAAACGACGCGAATGCGGCGCCCCCGCGGAACGCGTCCACCTGAAACGAAAATCCGCGGTATTATATAATTCTTTAAAGCACTATGAACACTGGTTTCACAGTACGATTAACCATATACTTTCTTATCTTGTAAGAAAAACGCTAGCGTCCTTTAAGTGCATTTTGTCTTCTCTATTTCTAGAGTTCTTTGGACGAAACATTTGCTACACTATTACCGTTAGAATTTTTGTGGATCATGAAGTGACTTCGTCACTTCATGATCCACTTTTTTCTGTAATCTTGTGGCAGATGTTTATCCGTCTCCATAATGATTTGTGTAGAAACATAGTGCATAAAGTTTGGATAATTAAAAATAATATCCTGTCCTACTCTTTCAAAAGCGGACAAAGAGTCAATTTCGTCCGCTTAGTGCTTCTTTATCGATTGTTTCTACTTATTTTTTCTTTAGTTTCACCAATTATTATAGTATGCCTATTGCATCATATTTTTTTACAATAAAAGTAAAAACTACTGAAATAATAAGTTGAATTGAATCTAAGATTAATCAGGAAATGATTGCGTTAAGAGTATTTAGCGCGGCGGCAAATTTATTTGAATTTCACTTTTTCAGCGTCTCGTAAATTACTGTCTCATTTGACCAAATCAACATGCGTTTTATTTTATATATCGCCAAATGTCACCACCATTTGTGAAATAGATATTTCCATCCGCACCTAATGCTACTCCATTTGCAAGTTGGCTCCCTAACATTTCAAGTTTATAAGATGTCATATGAATACGAAATAATTTATTCTCAATTGTTCCATACATATATCCATCTTTTCCATCCACAAGGGATCCATTTCGAATTTGTCCACTTGTTCGGCTTACGACTAATATAGATTGAGATTTTTTTGTCTTTGAATTGTAAACGAATACAGTTCCATCAGCTACTCCCCAAATAGTAGAAGCAGGACCTGCTACCATTGCTGAGATAAGTCTTGGCTTCGCAATTGGGGAAGATAATTCTTCAGGTTGCGCATTAATATTTTTAGCTGATATTCTAAAAAATTTCGCTGTTCCTATACCTTCTGACTTACTATTGGCGAATGTGGAAGTACCTCCATAAAAGAATCCATTAGAATAGGTTAATGAAACAATACTTTGATTTGGAAATAACGCTTTCCTATGAGACACTTTTTTCGTGTCTAGATTATAATAACTTAGGCTTCCGGATACAGTCCCTTGTTTTGGGTGCGAACCCACCGCGAGTACCTTTTCATTAGGAGCCACCGCTAATGAAATAGGTCTATTTTGTCCCATTTGCGCAACCGAAAAAATAGAAGTTCCGTACGGATTAGTAACGGGATGATAATACATTACTTCACCTGCTGGATAAACGCCTAAATACATTCCTCCATTGTATGCAATCATTCCCTCTACTTGCCCGATACCTGTAATTAATGTTTTATCTGTAGTGATTGGACTAAAAATAGATATTTGTCCAGAAACATAACCGCTAGTGAATATACTCCCGGTATTGTCCGAACCAATAGTATGAATAGGAACACTTTGTTCAGGCAAATTTAATTTTGCAATTTCTACATTATTATTGGATACATTATATAGAAGATGCGTCCCCGTATTGCCTAACAATCCTGTTAATATTGTTTCTCCCGAAGGTATTTTAACAAAGTCTAGGGAAACTGCCTCTGTTCCTGCCAAATTAACTTTCATATCTTCTGCAATTCTTGTTTTTGGATTAAAGCGATACAAACTAGTAGATGAATTTTTCATGTACGAATAATAAACACTTCCATCCAACGGAGAAGCAGAGGAAACCCCTCGAGATCCTGCTGGTAATTCTTTTATAAATTTATTCGTATTAGCTTCAAATACTAATACTTTTTTACTTGGACTAACCTTCGCGAAAATAAGTCCTTGCGCATAATCTAGATCATACACATCGTTTTCATTTTTATATGCTGCAGGTAAAATTTCCATTTTTTTATTTGTTTTTAAATCCCAAACGATTAAAGAAGCTTTGGAACCCGATCCAACAAATAATCGGTCACTTCCATTTTGAAAAGCAAGGCTACGTGCATTTTTTTGAACCCCGGTAACTTCTCCAAGCGTTGTAAATTTTCCGTTTTCAAATTTAAACACTTTCCCATTAGGAGCAGTGCTTCCATAAATCGCATTACCTACTACTTCTAAGTCTAAAATAGATGTATGACTTTTATCAGGAGTTCCATGGTTCGTTAATTTCTTCGTAGTAGGATTATAACTATATAAAGCAGCGGTTGGCGTTCCACCAATCCAAGCTTGTCCACCTGCATCTGCGGTAATTGCCCAAGCAGCAGTTGATTTCGGTAATTTAACTTGATCTACCAATTCTTTTGTGGGTAGCTTATAGACTGCAAGAACCGCTGGATCTCCTTGAAGAATTACATATTGATAAGATTTACCATTTATATTAGCCGCTACCCCACTCATCGCTACAGTTCGAACAAAAGAGGGGCCAATCTTTTCTAAATCTCCCTTTGCTAGGTTTCCATTTGTTGCTGCTGAAACTTTCGAAGCAGCAATTAAAAACATGATTAATAGTCCTATACGTAAAATATTTTGTCCAATCGTCTTCATAACATCCTCCGTTATCCATCATTATATGTATACCATATCCAATTTTATCAAATACTTCGAGAATAGATAGAGTTTGATATTAATCATACAATACTTTTAAAGAACACTGTCTTTGAAATAATACTGCGGTGTAAAAGCCTCTTTTCCATTTCCTAATGAATGCTTAATAAATTGGATGAAATGCATACTGACAATACTGCTTATTAATAATTTCATCATTTTTTTCATACTAATAACAATACATTGGTCCACAAAAGAAACGAGGTTCCTCATGTCAAAGAAAATTATCTGGATTACACTTATTTCGTGTTTTTTTATTGGTGGTGCCGTCTATGCAGGCAGTTTATATAATGATGTTTCTACTACTATAGAAACAATACATGAACCTGAAATTCGGAAGGTTTCCGAGTTAAGAACTACCGAAGTAGAACTAGTGAAGAAGGAACCTTTCTCTTTACTCCTTCTTGGTGTAGATGAACGAGAGCATGACAAAGGACGGTCTGATACAATTATCATTTTAACGGTTAACCCATCGACTGATTCAACCAAAATGGTTAGTATTCCAAGAGATACGTATACCGAAATTATTGGAAGAGACAAGTTAGATAAAATAAATCACGCCTATGCTTTTGGCGGTAACGATATGGCTTTAAATACGGTAGAGAATCTACTGAATATCCCGATTGACTATATAATTCAAGTAAATATGGAAAGTTTTTTAGAAATTGTTGATATTGTCGGAGGGGTTACTGTTGATAATGCAACTTTTTTTGAAGTGAATGGTTACCCATTTGATAAAGGGACCATCCATTTGGACGGAGAGCAGGCATTGAACTATGTTCGAATGCGAATGGATGATCCACTCGGAGATTTCGGAAGACAGGTAAGGCAGAAACAAGTACTTCAAGCCATTTTAAAAGAAGGTGCTTCCCTCAATAGCTTGTGGAAATACAAAGATTTCTTATCATCCATACAGCAGAATATTCGAACAAATATGACGTTTGGACAGATGATCGATATACAAAAAGGTTATAAAAACTCAATAAATAATATGGAAACCTTAGCATTCCAAAAAGGAAAAGGTCAGAGAATCAATGGTATTTGGTATTATATAATGGATCATGAAGAATTAGAGAATGTAACAAAAGAATTGAGGGATCATTTGGGGTTGGAGTGATAAGAACTATTACTTAAATATAAAGATTTTACGAGTAATTTTTCTTTAATGATTAAATAATGCAAAGCAAAGGATAGCCTTTCTATTTTACATTTAGAGGGCTACCCTTTTTATTTAGATTTCTTTAAATTTTATCTTTCCACCATTTCTTAATTGTGCTATTTTCCACAAATCTTTATCAGCAACTTTGCCTAACGTTGCATAACCTCCCACCGTCTGAGCATCTGCCATTAATACGACAGGTTGACCATTTGAAGGAACTTGAATTGTTCCAAACTGAGTAGCCTCAGAAAGAATATCACTCTTATTCATAAAATGAAGCTTCGGTCCATTAATATAATAGCCCATCCGGTCTCCACCTTTGTATGTATACTCCGAATTAAAAAAAGTATGGACGCTTTCTTTTTCGACTAGGGACAGATGTGGACTTTGCCAAACTTCAACTTCCACTTCTTGATTATATGTAGGTATTTCTGATGCAACTAACCCACGTTGTAACTTTGGCAGTGATAAGTTAGGTACGAACAAAACCAATCCTTTTTTTATAGTGACACCAATATTAGCTTTAGGGTATGCTGATTTACTTCCCAACGTTGTTACAGAATCGAATCCACCTACCGCGAAAATATATGCTATACTTCCATGCATTGGTTTGGTGAAGGAAAGTATCTGACCTTTAGTAACAGTAATAGTCTTCCATAAAGGAGCTTTCATACCGTCTATTTCTGCATGGAGATCTGCTCCACCAATTGCAATTGTATGTGTCGCTAATACTTCTAGAGAAAGTCCTCCTAAAAACAATTCAATCGCTGCAGCATCTGGTAAATTTCCGATGATTTTATTTCCTAAACGGAAAGCTTGGGCATCCATAGGACCTGCAGTAGGTATTCCAAATGCACGATATCCTATTCTACCTTCATCTTGCAAAGAAGCATAAACAGCTTCTTTACACACGCGAAATAATTCCTTCATTAAACCATCTCCAAAGGAGCAACCTTAACATTTTTTGCTTCTAGTATTTTTCGAGTTTTTCGGACAATTTCCACTACATTTTTTCCATCACCATGAAAGCAAAGTGTATCCGCTTTTATTTCAATCATTTTTCCACTACTAGTCTCTACTTGTTTTTTCATCACGATGTTTTCCACTTGTTTCTCTATATCTTCAAAATGTGTAAGTACTGCATTTGGGTGACTTCGATGAACTAGACGACCTGTATCATCATATTTTCGATCAGCAAATGCCTCTCCAGCAGTTTTTAGGCCGATATTATTTCCTGCTACTAGCAATTGACTATTACAAAGGCCGAAAAGAATAGCGTTCGGCGCAATATCAAATACTGCTTGGGCAATTGCACTTGCAATAGTTGCATCATCAGCAGCTATATTATACAGTGCGCCATGTGGTTTTACATGTGTAAGTGCCACATGATGAATATGACAAAATGCTTGTAATGCACCTATTTGATATACAACCATTTCATACACTTCTGTTTCGCTCATACTTATATTTCTTCTTCCGAATCCTTGTATATCGGGAAAGCCAGGATGAGCACCTACGGAAAGGTGATTATCTTTTGCAGCCTTTACTGTTTTATTCATTACTGTAAAATCACCTGCATGAAATCCGCAAGCAATATTTGCTGAAGTAATTACTTTAAAAAGCGCTTGATCATCTCCAAGAATGTAGTGACCAAAGCTTTCTCCAACATCTGCATTTAAATCTATTCTCATATATCCACTTCCTTTATGAATCGATGATTTGCACTCGAATCATTTTTCATTTCCCACTCGATGCTTTGATATTCCTCATTACTAACTGGAGAGAATTGTAATAAATCACCAGCTTTTAAGAAAAAGGGATTTTCCCGTTTTAATGAAAATATTTCTAAAGGGGTTCTCCCAATAATATTCCATCCACCAGGTGATTCTATTGGATAAATACCAGTTTGACTTCCACCAATACCAACCGCACCCCTGGGAACTTTGACTCTCGGTTTATTGAGTCTAGGGACAAACAATTTAGGATTTAAATCACCTAAGTATGGAAACCCGGGTAAAAAACCAATCATATAAACTGTATATATTTTCTCTGAATGTAAATGGATGATTTCCTCTTTTGAGCGACCGATTAATTGCTCGATTCTTTCCAGGTCTTCACTATATGGCTCCTCATAACACACTGGAATAGTAATCTTTCTAGTTATGGAATGAGTACTATCTCTTTTATAACTTTTCCATTTTTCAAGAACCTCTTCGATTCTTATTGTATCTAAGATGGATGACTTTTTAAAAAATGCTGTAACAGTATGATAGCTAGGGACTACTTCTTCCAAGTAATGATTCCACTCGGAAATTAAAAAATCAGAGAATGAGTGAACAGATTGGTAAACTTCCAAACTAATCACTTCTCCAAAACTAAATCGAAGTGTTCTCTCACCTGTTCTCCACACTTCAGGCATATTATTTTTCATGTTCTTCTAAAACTTCAATACACGTTATAATACTTTTCTTCAAGTCCTCGTGCGACCAGCTCGGAATATTACCATGTTGAATAGCAAGTTCGTGAGAAGCAGGAATATGAATAAAACCAGAAAGCATTTTACTATTCATTATTTTTGCATGATGCAGACCTTCATACATCACATTGTTACATAAATAAGTACCAGCACTATTGGAAATCTCTGCAGGTAGTCCGTTGTCGATAAGCTTATTCACCATTTTACGAATTGGTAATGTAGATAAATATCCTGGTTCACCAACTTCTTGAATTAATTCATCTACTGGTTTATTCCCCTCATTATCTACATCGCCATCTTTAAAGTTAATCGCAATACGTTCCGGCGTTATTTTATATCTTCCTGCAGCTAATCCAAGCGAAATATGAACATCTGGTTGTATTTCTTCCAAAGATTTTAGCAATTGTTTACCTGAAGATTTAAAATCTACCGACATTATATTCCCTATAATTTGATAATCTCCAATGATTAAACCATCTAATTCCTCAACAATTTTCATTGTAGGATTCACAGTGTAATGTAAAAAAGGTTCGAATCCTGTTAACAGTAGTTTTTTCATCATTTCGCCTCCGTTTGTAAAATTATTGGACGTATTCGATATTTTCGTAAAGTTTCTGTTGGGCTATTTTTAGGAAATCTATTATTTCAAAATTAAAAAGATATTGAGATTCTACACTGCTTTCTAACACTTTGTCATATACTACCTCATCCGCTGCACCCCAATCTGGTTAACAAAGGCTTCAAAAATAGAATAAAGCGCATTTGGAAAAATGTCCTTCAAGTGAATATGAATAAATTTATACTATATAGATGAAACGCACAACTAACCTTTTAAATTTAGGATAAACTCCTCTATTCGATCTAATCCCTTTTCAAGTACCTCCATTGAGTAGGCATACGAAATGCGAATATATCCTTCTCCAAAAGGTGTAAATACACTACCTGGAACTACTGCAACCCCACCTTCATGCAATAGTTTCGTTGCAAAATCAAACGAAGTCATGCCAAGTCTTTCAATGGAAGGAAAAATATAAAATGCCCCATTCGGCTTTTCCACAGGTAGTCCTATTGCCATTAAACGATTGAAAACATAGTCACGTCTTTTTATATACTCAATATTCATCTCACTTGGTGTATCTTTTGAATTGATTAACGCCTCAATAGCTGCATATTGACCTGGTACAGAGGCACAAATCGTATTAAATGCATGCACTTTAACGACTTGCTCCATTACTTCTGCTGGTCCCATTAAAAATCCTATGCGCCATCCTGTCATCGAATGTGATTTGGATAAGCCGTGAATATAAAATAATTTATTTCTTAATGCTGGATAAGCTGCAAATGAAGTATGTGTCCCTGAAAAAGTGTTTTCACTATAAATTTCATCCGTTAAAATATAAATATCTTTTTCGATTAATAGATCCACTAGTTGATTCACAGTTTCTTTCCTCAACACGACACCTGTTGGATTGGATGGATAATTAAAGAATACAGCCTTTGTCTTTTCAGTTATAAGCTCTGCCAGTTTTTCTGCTGAAGGTTGAAAATTTGTTTCCGTCGTATCTAAATAAACAATCTTAGCCCCGCAAAAGTGAATAATTGGTTCATATCCCGAGTAGCAAGGAGCAGGTAATATGACCTCGTCCCCTTCTTTTAATATTGTGCGAAAGACAGTATCAATTGCTTCACTTGCCCCATTTGTAATGACAATTTCATTTTGTGGATCATAGGAAAAGCCATATTTATTCGTGAAGAAGGTATTAACAGCATCTCTTAGTTCAAGCAATCCCGCATTATGTGAGTACCCCGTTAAGTTTTGTTCTATTGCTTGAATGCCAGCATTTTTCACTGCTTTAGGCGTCGGAAAATCCGGCTGTCCAATGGTTAAATTAATCGCATTCGGAAAATGAACTAACTGATTAGAAAACTGTCTTATGCCAGGTACTTTTAACACTTTAGCTCTTGGATTCAAATCTAGAGACATTTCAAGTCATCCTTCTTCCTCTATTAATATATAATGCTTTCAATGGATAATATACTGCCTACGTTCATGATATATAACAGAGATTGGCTTGTAAATAATAATTGTTAGAATAATAAAAAAATAATAGCTATACAACAAAGTTAAATGTTGTATAGCCATTTTTTATTGTTACATTTGGTCAGTTTCTAGACTTACTTGCCATTCAATACCAAATCTATCTTTTAGATTGCCATAGCATTTGCTAAAAAAAGTTTCTTGAAGATCTGCACCTACTTTTCCGCCTACTTTAAGTGCTTCAAAAGCAGATCTAACTTCATTTTCATCTGCACTAACGAATGCCAAGCTAACATTATTACCTTCAATAAAAGGAGATCCTGGAAAAACATCTGAAAACATTATGTTGCTTCCACCAATGTTAAGTCGAGTGTGCATAACTAAATCTTTTGCTTCCTCAGGTAATGTGTAATCTGGACTTGGTGGCGCTTCACCAAAAGTCATAATTTGTGGTTTTTCGGTCTTAAAAACCTCTGCGTAAAACTCTGCAGCATCGCGGCAATTCCCGTTAAAATTAAGATATACATCCACTGCCATTTGATACACTCCTCTTTTTGTCGAATTATTCATTCAATAATGAATGCCATACACATTGTACCATTTTACACTTAAAATATAACGGACTTTTATGCATTTCTATTTAATCATTTTTTTACAGTTAATGGCACTTCTAAACCAATTTATTTTCCAACAAAAAAATGGAGCTTTTCCCACAAGTCAACTTGATGGGAAAGCTCCATAAAACTTTTTTAGTATACTTTATCGCCGTTAAAGATTGAATTCTTTACGACAACATAATCTACATTGCGTATTGCTTCTAGTTTGTTGCCACCTGCGTAAGAAATAGAAGATTGAAGATCTTGTTCCATCTCTCTTAAAGTATCTTCTAGAGGGCCTTTGTACTCGACAAACATTTTTTTACCTTCTACATTTTTCTTTTCACCTTTTTGGAATTCAGAAGCGGAACCGAAGTATTCTTTAAATAGTTTTCCATCTTTTTCTATTGTTACGCCTGGTGATTCTTCATGACCTGCGAATAAAGAACCAATCATGACCATTGATGCACCAAATCGCACTGATTTAGCTATATCACCATGCGTACGAATACCTCCGTCAGCAATAATTGGTTTACTAGCTGCCTTTGCACACCAACGTAATGCTGCTAATTGCCATCCACCTGTACCAAATCCTGTTTTAATCTTCGTGATACACACTTTACCTGGTCCAATACCAACTTTTGTTGCATCGGCACCAGCATTTTCTAGCTCTCTCACTGCTTCTGGAGTTCCTACATTTCCAGCAATCACAAAACTTTGAGGTAAGTGGTTCTTAATATGTTTAATCATTTCGATTACTGCATTTGAATGACCATGTGCTATATCAATAGTAATGAATTCAGGTATAAGTTGTTCTTCAGCTAATTGCTGAATAAATGTATATTCCTCTTCTTTAACCCCAACACTAATGGATGCGATTAATCCACGAGATTGCATATCTTTAATAAAAGATACTCGCTTCTCCGGTTCAAAACGATGCATAATATAAAAATATCCATTTTCAGCTAAATAATTAGCAATTTTATCATCTATAATTGTCTGCATATTTGCAGGTACTACAGGTAACTTAAATGTATGTCCACCTAAAGTTGTAGTTGTATCACATTCTGATCGGCTATTTACGATACATTTCGCCGGTATTAATTGAATATCTTCATAATCAAATGCATTTTCCATCATTAACACTCCTAAATACGAATATTAAAACTAAAGTTCAACTAAATGTTCGTCCTTGGATAATTTACATCATTTTCATGCGAATGTCAAAGGTTTTAATAATAGAATGGAAGTAAGAAGGAAGGCAAAGCTGACAACTGCGTAACAGAGATTGACTTGGTACAAATTATTAAAGAGTTATCTTAATATTAGACATTGCATCAAGCTTGTTAGTTATCTAAATTATTCCACTTTATAAAACATAATACTGGCTTACAGTTATATGTTTCAGTTCGCTTTTTAGATATTTTACGTCGTAAGAAAGTTGCCGCAGGGATTTCCGCTGCATGGCGGACGCTTTCCGCCGGGTGAGCGATGAGCCTTCACCGCCGCTACGCGTACGTT
Organism: Psychrobacillus glaciei; assembly: GCF_008973485.1. Taxonomy (GTDB): domain Bacteria; phylum Bacillota; class Bacilli; order Bacillales_A; family Planococcaceae; genus Psychrobacillus; species Psychrobacillus glaciei. The sequence goes on along the minus strand of NZ_CP031223.1, from coordinate 1,008,228 downwards.
GTGAAGTCTCATTTGCCCACAGAGGGTCGAAGGTTAGAAGCGCCACATCGTGTGGCAACACCTTCGTGACCAACATCCTGTTGGCCTCCGGTAGGAATCGCCGCCCTTTCGCTCCAATCCAGAAGAAACATATTAACTATTCAGTAGTATTGCGCAAAGTTATCCACTCTACTAATCCGGATATTATCACCCAATATATAATGCGCAACATACGGAATATTTTCAATGGAGACATATAATTTAATGCAAAGTTAAGGCTTTATTAAGAGAAAGTAGTGGCATTCTCCCCGTGGTTTGACTCGTCCAACCATTTATTGGATTTTATTTTAGATAATAAATTTTAGATTAATAAGTGAATAGTAACACGGAATAGTTAGCAAATATGCTGGATTGCAGCGGCAGGTGGCGACTCCGAAGGGATCAGGGAGACAGATGAGACAGCACAAACGGCGCACATGCGACGGTGCTGGCTCATCGCTCCCCCCTCGGAAAGCGTCCACCTAGAGCGGAAATCCTGGCGGTCACTAAGACGCATTATATAAACAGTGAGACGGAAAACTATTCGTATATCAACCTAAATGTATTGGTTGGAAAAAATATGATAATCAACAGTCGCGGCATTGCATATACTATGTTGATGTTATCATTTCAACTTGAATAGGCACTTAATAGTGCCTATTCACCATATATGCTTCAATCCATTTTATTCGTTCACTTAATTCGAGTAATGCTTGCATGATTTGATGTTGTTCCGTTTTGGTTACAATCGTATGCATCTCCATATGTTCTACAGATTCCTCTACTTTTTGTATACTTTGACCCATTACTTCTACAAAATACTTTAGTTTCATACTTCATTCCTCCATTCATTTATAAATACTATTGTAAATAGTTCCTAAGTTAACTCAACTGTCAGAATTCATCGTAAATTAGCATAATAGCATTTTGCAGCGCATTTGTTGTCAATAATTCACTTTTAGGGCACTTTATATACCCAAAATTTTATTTTCGCATTCCAGTGCTTCCATAAATAGCTTTTTATAGATGAATAGTTAAGGAGATGATTTTGTGCATTTAAATCCTGTTGATCCAGAAGAAATGGCCATGAGAAAGAATTTAGATTTAATCGCTTCCCTTAATATGATTGGAGAGGGAGGTCCTGCACCAATTCTAGAAGAGGAGGAAGTAAAGGAAGTTTCTATTGAATCAGAAAATGTTCCTCCTACTTCTCAGTAACCCCACTTTTGTGGGTTTTTTTATGGAATAATAGACCTTAGCTTTTCCCCTCTCATTGTATTCCGCCGAATATTATGATAAATTGAGATGTTCGTTATTACTTAACAAAAAATAGGATACCAACAAAAAAGTAAGCATTATATTTAAGTAATTCAAGTAATTTACAATTGGAGGAGGAAGAAGAAAGAAGATGAAAGATGCATTAACAGAAATAAAACCTATTGTGGAAGCAGTTTTTGAGCATCTTCATAGTTATCCCGAAATAAGCTGGGAAGAAGTTGAAACAACAAAGTACTTGAAAGAATTGTTAGCTAGTGAAGGGTTTGATGTGCAAACTTTCGATGATACTACTGGGTTAGTCGTTACGATTGGAAGTGGGAAGCCTTGTGTAGGTCTTCGAACGGATATGGATGCACTTTGGCAAGAAGTGGATGGTGAATTTAAAGCGAACCACTCTTGTGGACATGATGCACATATGACAATGGCAATAGGCACTCTTCTTTTATTGAAGCAACTGGGTGTTCCTCAAAAAGGGACTTTGAAAGTTTTATTTCAACCCGCGGAAGAAAAAGGACAAGGGGCACTTTCTTACGTGGAAAAAGGCTTAGTAGATGATATGGACTATTTGTATGGTGTTCATCTCCGGCCGATTCAAGAATTAAGAAATGGCTATTGCTCCCCTGCAATTATACATGGAGCAGGAAAACTAGTGAGTGGTAAGATTCACGGTGTAGAGGCACATGGTGCAAGGCCACATCTTGGCGTAAATGCTATAGAGGTTGGCGCACAATTAGTGCAAGCAATTCAAGCAATTTATTTGGATCCAATGATGTCTTATTCGGCAAAACTAACAAGATTTCTTGCTGGTGGAGAATCCGCAAATATTATACCTGGAAATGCGGAGTTTAGTATCGACATTCGAGCGCAATCGAATGCTGCCATGAATGAGTTGATGGGTAAAGTAGAACATGCCATTCAATCTGTTGCGATTCTAAATAATATTACAATTGATTTTCATATTGAAACGGAAATAGTTGCTGCGCAAGTCCATCAAAGAGCAGTGAAATTCATGAAAGAAGCAATAATTGAGACAATTGGAATAGACTATTACATTCCTCCTATTATTACCCCAGGCGGAGAAGATTTTCATTTTTACACTTTAAAAAGACCTGCTATTAAAGCAACCATGCTCGGACTAGGTTGCGATTTAACACCGGGGTTGCATCATCCAAATATGACATTTAAACATGAGAGTATATTAACTGGTATTGAAATTCTTACCCGTACCGTAATGGTTACTTTTCAAGGAGATGAATCTGTTGAGTGATACCATTACTATTCGAGTATTAAAATCAGTGGAAGAAATGCGTATTGTCCAACAATTAGAGGAGACAGTTTGGGGTATGGGATCCATTCCAGTACATCAAACACTTACTGCCGTAAAAAATGGCGGACTTATAATTGGTGCATTTGACATGAAAAAATTAGTTGGTTTCTCCTATGGTTTCGCTGGTTTTAAAAATGATGAAGTTTATCTATGCTCGCATATGTTAGGTGTTCATCCAGATTATCAGCTGCGCGGTATTGGTAAAAAGTTAAAAGATACGCAACTTATAATCGCGAAAGAGATGGGATACAAGCTTATCACTTGGACCTTTGATCCGTTAGAGAGTAGGAATGCGTATTTAAATGTTTCGAAACTATATGGTATTGTCGACACGTATATTGAAAACTGTTATGGTGAAATGGAGGGTGGCCTTAATGCAGGCTTACCTACAGACCGTTTACAAATAGAATGGCGAATTACGAGTGAACGTGTGGAAGATAAATGGATGCCAGTGAATCTAATTTATGAACAGCCTTTTCAAATCAAAGTTTCGAAGCATAATCTTCCAGTGTTAGTCGAACCCCTTTTATTCGAACCTACACAAGAAGGGTATGAATTACCAATCCCTCACAACATTCAAGAAATAAAGACGGTGGATCCTGAACTAGCGTTAAACTGGCGCTTGCAAACAAGAAAAATTATGCAAAAACTATTTACAGCAGGCTATACGTTAGTATCTGTACGAAAAACAGTCGAACCAGTTAACTATTATCAGTTTGTTAAAAAGTCCACAATACCATTCCATTAAAGGAGTAGTCTCATGTTAATCAAAGAAATGAATATACGCAAAATGAACATGACAATGAAATCCCCCTTCTCTACAAGCTTCGGTACTTTCCAAGTAAAAGAATTCCTATTATTAGAAGCAACAGACGAATTAGGAAATACGGGGTGGGGCGAATCAACTGCATTCCAATCTCCATGGTACAGCGAAGAAACACTAGAAACGAACTTACATATAATTAGAGACTTTTTAATCCCACTCGTATTGGACAAAGGTTTTAACCATCCAGATGAAGTGAGCGAACTATTTGCTCCTCTTCGCAAAAATAATATGGCAAAAGCAGCAGTCGAAGGTGCTATTTGGGATTTGTATGCGAAACGAAATAAGCTAACACTTGCAGAAGCACTTGGTGGCACCGCTGAAAAAATTGAAGTTGGAATTAGTATAGGTATCCAAAAAAGTGCTGCTGAGTTAATAAACTTAGTACATGGCTATGTAGCAGAAGGCTATAAACGAATGAAAGTAAAAATTAAACCTGGACATGATGTGGAAGTACTTCGTGCACTGCGTGAGGTCTTTCCAGATGTTCCGCTTATGGCAGATGCGAATTCTGCGTATACATTAAATGATATTAAATTGTTAAAACAGCTGGATGAGTTTAATTTAACAATGATTGAGCAACCGCTTGCTTCGGACGATATTATTGATCATGCAAAACTGCAAAAAGAATTGAAAACACCAATTTGCTTAGATGAAAGCATTCTTTCATTAGAGGATACCCGAAAAGCATTTGAACTTGGTAGCACCAAAATTATTAATATTAAAATTGGACGTGTTGGCGGTTTAACTGAATCGAAAAAAATTCATGACTTTTGTATGGCAAACGGCATTCCTGTTTGGTGTGGAGGAATGCTAGAATCTGGAATTGGACGTGCCCATAATGTAGCACTTACAACTTTACCTAACTTCATTCTACCAGGAGATACTGCAAGTTCTTCACGTTATTGGGAAGAAGACGTGATTTCACCAGAAGTAGTTGCGGAAGATGGCTATATTACCGTTCCAAAAGCATATGGCATTGGATATGAGCCAAATATAGAAGCCATGGATCGCTATACAGTGGAGCAATTTCATTTTAAATCTGAATGACTGGTAAGTACCTAACAAGGTGGGTTTTTATCGATTTACTAGCCTGAAGCTTCAAGTAGTTTTCCCGGAGCTCTTGTCAGCACTTTTGGCGCAGGTAGCATCCGGGTAGGGGCTTTTAGAAGTGCACATTTAGATAATAAAGATTTTAAGACAGCTTTAGACAGGAACGTTTCTTTTCATCCATAAGCTAGTTTTATATGACATTTTCAATGTTAACAAATGATTACCTCGGTATTTTTATGATATAATAAGGTATTCAAAAAAGAGATGGGAGCATCACAATGTTAAAAGATATTTTTATGACATTATCCGAAAACCAACTATTAAATAGTGCAGCAAAAAGATATGGTTTAAAAATGGGTGCACAACATGTAGTAGCTGGAACTGATATTAAAGAAACAATCGAAAGTATTAAGAAGTTAAATGCTGTAGGTATCTCATGTACAGTTGATAATTTAGGGGAATTTGTTTTCGAAAAAGAAGAAGCTTTAGAAGCAAAAAATCAAATCATCGCTGTAATCGAAGCAATTGAAGAAAACCAAGTAGATGCTCATATTTCGTTGAAGCCATCCCAACTTGGTCTAGATATTGATTATGATTTTGCATTAGAAAACTTAAAAGAAATCGTAGCTATTGCACATAAATATGGTACATTCATCAATATTGATATGGAATCAAACAAACACTTACAACCTTCTTTTGATATTTTGGACGAGCTTTCCAAAGATTACGATAATGTTGGAACCGTAATCCAAGCTTATTTCTATCGTGCAGAAGAAGATATTCAAAAGTATAAAAACTTCCGTCTACGTATCGTAAAAGGCGCTTACAAAGAACCTTTAGAATATGCGTACCAAACGAAAGAGGAAATCGACAAAAACTATGTAGAATTAATCGAATGGCATTTACTAAATGGTAAATTTACTTCTATCGCGACACATGATCATAATGTGATTAACCATATTAAACAATTTATTAAAGATAACAATATTCCAAACGATAAATTTGAATTCCAAATGCTTTACGGATTCCGTACAGACATGCAACTACAACTTGCAAAAGAAGGCTATAACTTCTGTACGTACGTACCATTTGGTAAAGATTGGTACGGTTACTTCATGCGCCGTCTTGCAGAGCGTCCACAAAACTTAAATCTTGTCGTTAAACAAGTATTCAATAAAAACACAAATACCCTACTCGGAATCGCTGCTGGCGCATTCGCACTTGGTAGAATAACAAAAAGAAGTAAAAATAAACGATAAAACAGAAACACTGCACGGCCATTAATCATTAATGGCAGCGCAGTGTTTTTTATTATTACAAATTTGTTACAAGTGCCTGGCACCCGTAACAAATTTGTAATAATAAGATCTATAAAAAAACACCTTATTCTACGGGGAATGGTAGAATAAGGTGTTTTATACTTCACTTCCTTGTTATCGCTCAAGGGGTGGTTTTATTTACTTCGCCGTAATAATCTATCGTCTACTTCGCTTTGTGGTTATCGCTTTAATCGCCGTTGATTAATTCCCCTATTATTATTCAAATGTTTTCTGAACTTGCTTCCTTCTAAGCTCGTTCATCAACTTTATAAACTATTTACTTGTAAATATAATAATAAACCACTTTAATGAGAATACAGATAGAGTTTTATTAGAATTTGATGAGAGTTTTTTATTCCCACGTAACAGAAAGTATTTTGCCCGAAATAGCATGTACTTGAATAGTCGCTTTACTTTGTTTTGTTTTTGAGCCTTCTTTTGAATCACTATCCGATAGGGACACTTTCATTACAATTAAATAGTAACCACCTTCATTTGTTTTAACAAATGAATTACTTTCAACGGTACCTTTAATCTGTTGTTGAGCAGTTTTAATCGCTTGTTCTTCTGAGATTAGAACGGTTGGCGCCTTATCATTCTTCGAATCAGTATCTGGTTTTTTCGAGTCCGCATCTGGTTTCTTTGCATCCGATTGAATCATTAAAGATTTGATAGGTAATGTTTGTTGTTCTTCTGCCTTTGCGTCCTCTGTTTTGGAAGTTTCTAATAGTGCGGATTCTTCCTTCACTATTTCCGTTTTAGCAACTTCTGTTTTTATTTGTTCCACGTTTGACACGTCATCTTTTTCTACTTTTGCTTCGTCTGTTTTAGATGACTCTGACTTTAAAACATCTTTTATTACTGCTTTAATTGGTTTTTCTTCTTTAAACTGCTTTTCTTCAGTTGCTTTTTCTTCCACTTTTGTCTGTATAGATTTTAAACCTTTTGGAGCAATCATTACAACTGATTTTTGTGGTTGGCTTATTTCTGATTTCATAATTTCATTTTGGTATTTTTTGGTGATAACAATTTTCGTAGGAAGCTTTACTGTTTCTACCTTTGCCGTGGAGTTGGTTTCATCGCTGCTTTCCAGTAGAGGTTGTTCTAGAATTTCCAGTGTGTTTTCCTCCACCCCCTCAGCCGAATCTTTACTTACATCGCTTTGTTGATCAATGTCAAATTCATTCGTTTTTTCAAGGGAATATACATCACCAGTGACTGCATTCATTTCTACCAAATAAAAAGTCCCGCTTTTTGTAATAACAGCATGGTACACATCTTGTTTCATCGTTACACCGGCAACTTCTGCATCGTACATTTGCTCGAGTTGGGAGCGGATTTCATTTTCAGATATCGACTGTGTATTATGTGTGATATTCAGTAGAATTCCTATCCCAAAAGCCACTATTATCGCAATAAAAACGAATAGAAATCCTTTTCTTTTGAAAAATTTCACTCACGCTTTCCCCCCTCCAAAACATCTTACTTCACCAACATTAAAAATTGCTGAGAATTTGATCTTTCGGAATAAAAATGTGAACAGTTGTACCAAAACCTACTACACTTTCAATGGTAAGTTCTACAGAAATTCGAGTTGCTATGTCTTTAGCAATTGCCATACCAAGGCCAGTCCCACCAGTTTTCCTATTTCTGTCTTCATCTACTCGGTAAAAACGGTTATAAATATGTTCCAAATCTTTTTTGGGAATGCCATTTCCATAATCCATTATAGAAATTTTTGTTCCCAACTCATTTTCTAATAGAGTTGTTTTAATTTCTTTTTCACTATACTTTCGAGCATTATCTAATAGGATAAAAAGCAATTGTCTTAATTGTTCCAAATCTGTGTTCGCATAAATGGGACCTTCCCCTGTTAATAAAAACTTTCTATTATACGCAGTGTGCATCGATTGTAACGTAGTTTCGACGAGTTCAAAAACATCTACCACTTCAATAGAACGAACTAATTGCTCATTACTCTTAGCTAATAAAAGCATTTGTGAAATCATTTCTTTCATCCTACTTGTTTCACTAATAATTGCTTGAACAGATTCTTTTGCTATCTCCGTATTACGAAAGCCGTGCCGTGCTAGTAATTTTGCATAGCTTTCGATAACAGTTAATGGTGTTTTTAATTCGTGGGAAGCATCTGAAACAAATTGTTCTTGCTTGTTATAGTTTTGTTCCAGTTGCTCCATCATTTCATTAAATGCGATCCCCATTTGTGCCATTTCATCTTTTCCGTTTGCTGGAACCGAGATTTTTTTATATTTCCCGGACACTCGACTTTGAGACATCGTATTTATTAACTTTTTAATTGGACCAGTTATTATTTTACCCAGCATAATACTGGAAATTGCCATAATTAGCATACCTGCTAATGTAACTCCAATTAATATAAGCCGCAAAAAATCTAGATTTTTATTTACTTCTACTAGTAGTTTCATTGTCTGAACTTCGTTAACTTCCCCGTCCACCCATATAACCGGCTTGCTAATAGATAAAATCGGTATTCCTTGGAAAATGCCAATTGAATATCGCTCGCCAACCTCAAACTTAGGTTGATAATTATTCACATCATCCACCGTTTGAACGAACAATTTCGTTTCTCCTTTCCTATTATTCACACGAACAGCACCTTTGGAAGGAATGAAAGTCCGTAAAATGGTGGCGGCATCTTCCTCCACTTCCATTTTACTTAATGCCTTGATCAATTCATCAGTTTCCGCATTAAGTTGGTTATATTCTGTATCATAAGCCATTTTTTCAAAAATAAAATAAACCCCTATATTCATCATACTTAAAATAAAAAGGGTAAGAAATGTTGAAAATAGGTGGATTTTCGTTTTAAGCCTCATTCTTTTGCTCCTTCAAAACATAACCAACTCCACGGATAGTTTGAATAAGGGAAGACTTCTGATTTTCTTCAATTTTTTTTCGAACATATCGTATGTAAACATCCACAACATTTGTATCTCCGTAATAATCAAAACCCCATACTGCATCTAAAAGCTGTTCTCTCGTTAATACCTGATGAGGATGTTTCATCAAATAAAGCAATAAATCATACTCACGGGGTGTCAAATTAATCGATTGGCCATCTCTACATATCTCACGGGTTTGCTCGTTTAACATGAGCGATTCAAATATATGCACATTCTTGTCCTTTATCAAAGGGGTTAAGGTGGATTTAGAAAATCGAATGGAGGAACGAACACGCGCAAGCAGCTCTTCAATCTCAAATGGTTTCGTCACATAATCATTTGCCCCAAGATCGAGACCAGCCACCTTATCTTCTATACCACTTTTAGCTGTCAATAAAATAACGGGTGTATCAGATTCTGTCGCTCTTATTCTTCTTAGAACATCCAGTCCATTCAAACCAGGCAACATCAAATCCAATAGTATTAAATCCCACATCTTCTCTCTATATTTAATCAGCCCATCTGTTCCGGTGTACGCGATTTCTACCTCGTATCCTTCGAACTCCAGCTCCAATTGTAAAACGCGTGCAATGTTCTCCTCGTCCTCAATTATTAAAACCTGCTCCTTCATCCGAATCCCCCTCTTTTCCCCTTATTCTATCACACAACACAAACGCCAGGTTTGAATCATTACAAGAGTGTTACTGGTGCCAGGCACCAGTAACACTCTTGTAATGATAGTTCCATTTTACGGTAATTTCACTAGCGTTTAGAATGAACTTATTTCGACGTATTAGGACAAATGACGAAAAGTTAGAAATTTTATTTTGGAGGGTTTTTAATGATGAAAATTGTATTTTTGAGCGGTTTTACTTAGCAAAAATAAATTGTCGCAGAAAAAAGCAAAATGTGACAATTGTGCTAATTATAGTTTTGTTATATGGTGAATGAAATACGTTGGAGGTGTAGTTTGAATGGGAAGAATGAGAAGGATTTGGCAGCCAGAAATTTATTATCATGTAACGATGAGAGGAAATAATCGGCAAAATATATTCTTAAATGATGGGGATTTTGCATTGTTTTTCCGTGCACTTTATAAAGCGAATTCAAAATATCCTTTTACGATTATTGCGTATTGCGTGATGAATAATCATTATCATCTGCTGATTCGTTCTCCAGAAGTTCCATTATCAAATATCATGTCAATAGTGAATAAAAGGTATTCGGAGTGTTTTAAAAGAAAATATAATTTTAATGGACAACTATATGAAACTCGCTATTTTGCTAGCATGGTGTCAGACCCAATTAGTCTATTGAATGTGAGCAGCTATATTCACCAAAATCCAATTAATACGAAAGGTATCATAGCCGATAAAATGGAGAATTATTGTTATAGCTCATATAAGTATTACGTACAGGAAAAAGAATCACCGTATCCATTTTTGAATACAAAATTACTTCCTTCTATCATAGCAACTTATCCTGAAATTAAAGATAGCGATTACTGTAGCTATTGTGAAAACTTCCGTCTCCCTATGGAAGAAGAAAAGTCCACTCAAAGTCAAGGAGTTTTGACATAAGAGAGGACCGTAATATTAAGCAATAATTTCGGCAGTATCAGCTTTAATGTGAATTTGATTTGCTGCAACTTTACATTCTTGCACAAAAGCATTGAAAATCGGACGTATTGATGCCAATGGACCTTCCATCATTTCCGGATGCCACTGTACCGCTACAACAAATCGATCTTGATCCCATTCAATGCCTTCTACGATTCCGTCCGGAGCAGTCATTGAAGCTTTAAATCCTTTACCCAATTCTTTCACTGCTTGATGGTGAAAGCTGTTTACCCCAATTTCCTCTGTTTCGTAAATAGTATAGAGGGTAGACCCTTTCTCAATTTTCACCGGATGAAATGGGTGATGTCTTAACGCTTTAGATACGGAATGATTCATTCCTTCAGGTTTTTGGGACTCCAAATCTTGATAAAGCGTTCCACCCGTTGCCACGTTTAAAAGCTGCATGCCTCGGCATATTCCAAGAACCGGCAATGGCGTTTCAAATAAAATCTTTTGAGCCAGCTTTACTTCATGATCATCACGTCTTGGCTCAATTAATCCTAAACCAAATCGAGGGTATTCCCCGTAATAATTTGGATCGATATCCGATCCTCCCGAGAATAAAATGCCATCTAACTTTTGCAAAAGTGGTGTTAACGTCTCCAAATCCTTTGTTATCGGTAGGATTACTGGCACCCCTCCAGCACGTTCTATTGCAACTATATAGTCATCTGCAAGTAATTGCCATTCTTGCTGGACAGCTCCAATTCCTACCTCCACACCAATAGCATCATCTGATAAATAGTTTGCGCAAATACCAATAAGTGGTTTCATTTTCCATTCCCCCAAAATCACCAAGTTGTTTACATCCTAAGTTTTCTATTCTAAATGGCCTTGAATATCAGAAGCATACAAACCTATCAAATTAACTATGCCTATTTGTAATTGCTTCTGCGTATATTTGTTCACCTTCAAACTTGTGCTCCTGCGGTTACTCGTCGCATGAAAAATATGTGCCCCAAAAAAACAAATGCTTATAGTTCAACTACCCAACCAAATGGATCTTGTACAGTCCCCTTTTGAATGCCAGTTAATGTATCATATAGCTTTTTCGAAAGCTCCCCTGTTTCTCCATTATTCACGTAAAATAATTCACCCTTCCAACGAAGTTCTCCTATTGGAGAAATGACCGCTGCTGTTCCAGTTCCAAATGCTTCATCTAACTTACCTGTTCGGTAGGCTTCACGAATTTCCTCCATTGAAACTTTACGCTCCGTGACTGGAACATCCCAATGTTTCAACAATTGAATAATCGATTTTCGCGTTATCCCATCTAAAATACTACCATTTAAAGCAGGAGTTACAACTTCCCCACCAATTTTGAAGAACACATTCATGCTCCCTACTTCTTCTATATATTTACGTTCAATACCATCTAACCAAAGAACTTGTGCATACCCACCGAGATCCGCTACTTCTTGTGCTTTTAAGCATGACGCATAATTTCCCGCAGTTTTTGCAGTACCAGTACCTCCTGCAACAGCACGAACATACTCGCTTTCCACAAGAATTTTCACTGGGTGAATACCCTCTTTATAATAAGAACCAACAGGAGACATAATGATGATGAAACTATAAGTAAGAGAAGCTGAAACGCCTAAATGTGACTCAGTTGCAATCATAAATGGACGAATATATAAGGATGTCCCTGGTTCAGAAGGAATCCATTCTTTATCAACCTCTATTAATTGCTTAAGTGCCTCAAGTGCATGTTCTTCATCTATTTTTGCCATGCTCATGCGGTCACAGGAATTATTCATACGTTTCATATTTTCTTCTGGACGGAATAAACGAACAATACCATCATCTGACAAATAAGCTTTCATACCTTCAAAAACAGTTTGCCCATAGTGAAAAATAGTCGCAGAAGGATCTAAAGTAACTGGTTGATAAGGGATAATTCTGTGGTCATGCCAGCCTATACCTTCCGTATAATCTGCTATAAACATATGATCCGTAAAGGTTCTACCGAAAATCAGTTGATCGGCCGGCACTTTTTCTTTTTTGTTTTCGTTTCTAGTAATTTGAATTTTTAGATTACTCATGACTTACTTTTCCCCTATCAATAAAAGTTATTATTGCAACTATATTTATGTGCAATATATTACATGCAATTATACTACTTTTTTATTAATTAGAAATACCTTTTTAAAATTATTTTTCAAAAATCTCGTTCATTTATATTTATGGTGGCAGACACCATTTATTTAATAAAGGAATTCTCCTATTTATATAACAATTGCCGATATCCTTCCGATATAACATGTATATAGAAAAATACCATCAGACAGGAGGCATTTTAATTTGTTGAAGTTTTTTACATACATACTCACTTTTATTATTTTATTGTTCACAACCTTCTCCATCCCCTTTTCTGCGAATGCGTCTACGCTAGTAGATGGAATGTTCGTGGATGCTACATATGAAGAAGTTGTGTTAAGTGACAAAACAAAAGAAAAAAAATTAACGAAAATTACATTGATTAATGATAACGGTAAAACCATTACATTAAAAATTGATAAATATACGCCACTTTTTATTAATTCGACTTCTACAACAATAGATGCATTTAAAGAAGGAATGTGGATTCAGGCATCGGTAGATTTAGGAAAAGTTACAGAACTTCGCGGCTTCGCGGATATTCCTCAAGGAAATTCTAATGCAATAGGCGAATATATAACCGGCACAGTGAATGAAATTGATAAAAATGGTAAGTTTATCGCGATTAATTTAAAGAATAAGCAATCGAAAAGATTTTATTTGGATCTGGACACACAAGTTTTTAAAGAGTCGAAACTGGTAGATTTAAGTGTTTTATTCGAGGGTGATCGCGTTAAGCTTAACCTTACAGACTTCGATTCTAATACACTTGCATCCATTGAAGTAATTGTCGAAGGGATTCAAGTGGAACATTTATACAAAGGAACAATCCAACAGATAGATGCAAACCAAAAGAAGCTTCTAGTTAAAGATGAGAAAGTTTTTCAAAACTGGGACTGGCAATTAGTCAATTCAGCATCAAAAGGAATTACTTCGAAACCATTCACAGCGAAGACACCCATTTACGTAGGAAATAAAACAATCGATCCATCTCAATTACGTTCCTATGTAAATAATGAAGTTTACTATGTAACGATCAATCAACTAGGTAAAGAAGTTATTCAAAAAATTATTATTAAGCAATCAAACGAACGAACCCTCCATGAGAAGTTGAATTCGGTTGATACTTCTGCACAAAAGATTAGACTTTCTAGTACCGGAAGTATTTATTATCATAAAGGTACTATCATTATTCGGAACGGACGTTTAGTTGATCCTAGTGCACTATCAGAAAGTGGCGATGCATATGTAATCACAAACGGTGGAAGTTCATCTCAATACGCAAATATTATTCAAATTACAAACGATGGTTTCCAAAGTCCAAGCTTGTCAAACCATGAAGTGTACTTTGGACAAATTAGCAACGTTGGTTATAACCGATTACTACTAACGAATGCCAGCAAGCTTTTAAATAATTCTTGGTACGCTACTTCTTATGCAAATTTGAATATTAGTAATGATACTGTTGTCGTAGAGGATTATAATAGTTCCACTAAGAACTTTACGTATAGCACGAACCAATATGCTTATTTCTATGTGAAGGATAACCATGTGGTAGCCGCTCACATAATTGGAAGTGGTAGTCCTGCTCCTTTCGTATCAGTTGGACGATTGCAATCTAAATCATACTCCTATGTTGATTTGAAAGATGTAAGCCAATGGAAGAACGGAAATTGGACAACTATTAATCCAATTAATAATTTAGATATCAGCCAAACTACTTTTATTAAAGAAGGTAAAGTTATTTCTATAGATCTGGTAAACGAGAATGATCGATTATTTATCATTCATGAAACCTATTCAAAAGCTCGTATTATATTAGTCGATTAATGTTAAAATGTGGGCATGTGAATCGTTTGTTTACATGCCTTTCATTATGATAATCAAAACTGGAAAGAGGTATGAACTATCTAAATGAATATTCCATTTAAACACCAGATGAAGAGACTTTCTATTTTAATAGCACCAATTTTATTAGTAATTACTCTAGCAGTTCCAACCGCATTTGCGAAAGTTCCTGATTTTAACGGGGGAATTCTAGACGAATATATGTACGAAGAAGTATTTTTCTTAGCTGGCTACCCACTTAAATTTACTGGAAAAGCAACCCTCACAGAAAAAGAAAGTAAAAACCAATTGACATCTACCTATAAATTTACATTAACAAGTGAACATGGAGATAAATTAACACGCAACGTTGTGTACGTTTCGGACTTAAAAAACTATGAAACAAAAGGACAAACAACTTCCAATACAGTAGTAAAGAGTTATACAGAAAAAATAGCAATGGCTGATAAAAGCACATATACACTGGATGACTATCAATTTTCACAAAGCTCGGTCATTGATAATCGACCTGCTACTGATTACTATTCAGGAAATGTAATTGCTCGAAAAATTTATCTAAAAAGCTTCAAAGTCGGTAAGACAACATTAAATGACAAAATTACTGTTTATATGACCGGTCGAGATGTTGGTTATAAAAACTTCTGGGGTTCAACGGACACTCAGTTTGTAGACTATGAAATAGAAACTCCTGAAGGTACTGCATTTGTAACAAGCAAAGTTTCTGATAGTAAATCTAGAGTGTTGGAATATGAACCGCATACGCCAACTCTTTCAAGTTTTGTTGGTGGTCATGCCGTGATTAGCTCCTCCAATATGGTTTCTGAATATACATACAATATTCCTTTCCGTAATCTCCATGATTCTGGTCCGACTATTGGTAACTTTTATTTAAATAAAGAAAAAACACCAAAAATAGAGCGTCTTATTGTTCCAAAATTCCGCGACATTGCAAATCACTGGTCAAGACCTAATATTGAAAAACTATATTCAATTGGTATTTTCGATGAATCTAGCAACTTCTTTTCACCTGACGCTGCCATGAAAAAAGATCAATTTACGATAAGTGTTGCAAAAGCAGTTGATTTACGTGTTCTAGAGGAAAAACCAGCAAAGAAGAATACCGTGAAAAAAGCGTTATTTGAAGACCTAGATCCAAAAGATCCTAACTATGGATATATCGAAAGTGCATTAAATAAAGGCATTGTCAGCCCAGTTAATGCAAAGAAATTTGGTGCAAAGGATTCTATCACAAGAGCGCAGGCAGCAATCATTATCGTTCGCTCTTTAGGACTGGAAGGTCGTGCCCCAAGTCCTGGGTATAAAACACACTTTATCGATGATAATAAAATTCCAAAAGAAGCAAAAGACAGTATTTACGTTGCAAGTCAGCTTGGACTTATTGAGCCAGACAAGAAAAATCGTATTAACGCAAATGAAGTATTAACTAGAGGAAAAGCATCACAACTTCTTGTACGTTACTTAAACTTCCTTGAATCCGATTTAAAACAAAACTACCGTGATGACATGCTATACTTTAACTAACAAACAAAATCACCTCCGATACCCTAAAAGTATCAGAGGTGATTTTTATATTACAAATGTGTTACAGGTGCCTGGCACCCGTAACACATTTGTAATTATACGAATATTAACCAAAGGATCATGGTAACTATGATTGTTGTGACACCTTGCAGTAAGGTTGCCATTGTTTGTGCTTTGTATGCATCGGTTACTTTCATTCCGCTGAATTGTGTAACGACCCAGAAATAGCTATCATTTACGTGACTCACTGTCATCGCACCTGCTCCAATCGCCATAACAACTAGGGCAAGTGGCATCGCGCCGTCAATACCTAAAGTAGGTAACATTGGTGCAATTAAGGAAGATGTAATTACAAGTGCTGCTGTGGAAGAACCTTGTGCAGTTTTTAATGCTGCTGCAATTAGGAATGGTACAAGTAAGAATAATGCACCGTTTGCAAGTGCTCCTAAGTCCATTTGTTGCAATTGATCAGCGACACCTGAATTTTTAATTACAGTACCAAATGATCCACCAGCACCTGTGATTAACAGAATAGGAGCTGCTTCTTTCAAACTTTCCCCAATCCATCCAGACAATGTTTTTTCACTAATTTCAGGTAATAATAAAAATGCTGCTAATACTCCAAATAACAGGGCTACAGTTGGTGCTCCAAGGAATCTCAAAAAATTAGTAAACCCTGATTCATCGCCAGTTAGTGCAGCTACAGATCCAATTCCGATTAACAAGATTGGCAAAATAATTGGAAGAAACGATTTAAAAGTAGAAGGCATTTTACCGAAAGATTTGATTACTTCATCATAATCCAGTGCTTCTTCATGATCTGCTTCCACATCAATTTTTGTGCCAACTTTTATTGCCCAAAGATATCCTACAATAACTGCTGGAATTGCTACAAATAATCCTACTAAGATGATTGTTCCTAAATAATCAGATGCTCCAATATTTCCTGCAGCCGCAATCGGACCTGGAGTTGGTGGAACAAGCGTATGTGTTGCAAATAAACCTGTTGATAAAGCAATCGTCATGGAAGCGACTTTCACTTTTGCACGTTTTGCTAAAGATTTTTTCAAGCTTGATAGAATAATAAAACCTGAATCACAAAATACTGGTATGGAAACGATATATCCGATAATGGACATCGCAAGCTGTGGTCGCTTCTCCCCTAGAACACGAAGCACCACTTCTGCCATACGATAAGCAGCACCTGATTTCTCTAATATAACCCCAATAATTGTACCTGCAACAATCACTAGACCGATATTCGTCATGAGTCCGCCAAAACCGGTATTTACATTTTCTACAACAGTTAGTAATGGCATTCCAGAAGCAATACCAACAAAGAACGCACTAATTAGTAAAGCTAAAAATGGATGAAGCTTGAACACAGCGGTTGCCACGACAACTAAAACTACACCAAGAAAAATCACAAAAAATAACATTTGTTACACCCCTTTTTATTTTTTTAAAATAGACTTCATCATTTCCTTCGTTTTCAAGCGCAAATAATGTGCAGCGTTCCCCATGGACACTTCTTGTGAAATAGTACTATCAGTAATGCTCGCTAGCCTATAAAAATATGGATATAATTGCGAAATACTTTCTTGTTCAATAAAACCTGATATTAATACAACTGGTATGCCCTGCTTTTTTGCAGCGTTTGCGATTCCAATTGGCGCCTTACCAGAAAGTGTTTGAAGATCTGATTTCCCTTCCCCTGTAAATATGAAATCTGCATCTTCTATTTGTCGGTGAAAGTCAATTGCCTTCATGACTACTTCTATGCCTGGTTTTAATTCAACTGGAAAAAATGCTAGAAAAGCACCGCCAAGCCCCCCTGCTGCGCCTGCTCCAGGTTGACCATGAAGTGAGATACCAGTTAGGCTTTCCACTTTATTTGCCAAGTTTAATAGATTTCGATCTAACTTTTCTACTAAATCTGGAGTGACTCCTTTTTGGGGACCGAAAATAGCAGTAGCTCCAGTTGGTCCGATAAATGGATTGTCCACATCACAAGCAATGATAAAGTGTGATTCCTGTATTCGATGATCAAAATTCAGTGCGTCAATCTCAACTAAATCAATTAATGCATCTGCTCCTTGTGCAATGTCCTCACCTAATCCATTTCGAAACTTCATTCCCAAAGCTTGAAGCATACCTGTTCCACCATCATTTGTTGCACTTCCGCCGATACCAACGACAAACTTTCGATAGCCGTTATCCAATGCATGGCGGATTAATTCACCTGTTCCATACGTAGATGCAATGAGCGGATTTTTTTCGTGCTCCTTTAGTAGTGTTAAGCCAGATGCTTTCGCCATCTCAATAACACATGTTTCTCCATCTCCTAGGATGCCATATTCGACATAAATAGGACGACCGATCGGATCATGCACTGCTACATAAACTGTTTGTCCATTCGTAGCATTGATAAGTGGTTCAAGAGTACCTTCTCCGCCATCAGCTATAGGTAATAGGACAGTTTCAATCATGGGGTCAATTTCTTTTATTCCTGCAGAAATTTCTTGAGCAGCTTCTGTTGCTGTTAACGAACCTTTAAAAGAATCAGGACTAACAATGATTTTCACGTAAACACCTCCTTCACTTAAGCGCTTACATTGAAGTATAGTGACTATTTAGAAGATTTACATTATACTTAAAGTATAAAAATATTGGATTATAATCCCGCTATTTTTATACTTTCGGGAGGTTATATGATTACAAAACAGATTGCCAAACAAATTGTCGACCAAACAATGCTACGACTGCATCGAAATATTAATGTTATTCAAACAAATGGGATGATACTTGCCTCCGGAGATGAATTGCGAGTAGATAGTATACATGAAGGAGCCGTTGTCGTTGCAGAAACGAAAAAGCCTTTATGGATTACGGAAAAAAATAGACACTTATTTCCAAGGACAAAGCCTGGTATTAATTTGCCTATATTTTTTCAAAACGAATTAGTCGGTATCATAGGAATTACAGGAGATCCGGATGAAATGGAAGAAATAGCTACACTGGTTCAACTCACAACCGAAATGATGGTTCATCAAGCTCTAATCGTATCGGAAAGAGAATGGAAAAGAAAAATGCAAGAAATGGTATTTGAAGAATTAATGAGTGGTCAACCACTTCAAAAAGTCATCTATGAGCGAATAAATAAAATAGGATTTTTAAATAAAGCGCCTTTTTATGCCATTATGCTAGAAATTAATCCCGAATCTAAATCATATCAGTCCATCTTGCAAGGAATTGAATACTTTTTTCAGGGTGACTCTATCTTAGTAGGACATTATCAATTAAATGAGCATTTCATTCTAATTGCTGGTCTACACGAAAAATTATTTAAACATAAAATTTCCTTGCTGGTTTCGAATTTAAAGAAATATAGCTCCCTACCAATTGGAGTTGGTCAAGTCGTCCACTCGCTTGAGGAAGTTCATTATGCCTATCAAACAGCTAAAATTGCTTTAGAAGAGGGAACTTCAAATAAAAGCATCACCTATTTCGAAGAGATTGAACTGTATGCTTTATTTAAAAACCGCAATTCAAAAGAAGCACAACACTTTGCAAATCGTGTTTTAAAAGAATTAAACGAGAAACTACTTCAAACTTTACAAGAATTTTTTAATTGTAACCAACAACTTGCAATATGTGCGGAGACCTTGGATATTCACCGACATACACTGACGTATCGACTGAAGAAAATTTGTGAGTTAACCGGCTACAATCCATCTGTTTTCCAAGATGCCATCGTCTTACAAATTGCTTTGTGGTGCTATACTCCAAAATAAAAAGAATTTAAAAACCGTTTCAGCATATTAGCCGAAACGGTTGTATCTTTTTTATTATTTTCTTGCAACTGCTACCTTCGCTACTTTTTTAGCTCCAACGTATTTTGAACCCCAGTAATACGGGTCATTTATTTTATCCACTCGAACACCTTTTGATGTCGAAGCATGAATAAATTTCCCACTACCTATGTACATACCAACATGGGATACACCTTTACCTGTAGTGTTAAAGAAAACTAAGTCTCCCACGGCTAAATTAGACTTTTTCACGGATGTTCCAGTGCTGTACATTCCTGCTGCTGTTCTTGGTAAATAAACTCCGTGTTGCTTGTAAACATACCCGACGAATCCTGAACAGTCAAATCCTGTCTTCGTTGTTCCACCAGTACGATATTTAATTCCTACTAGACTTTTCGCACTTGATACGATTTGAGTCGATGCTACAGAGCTTGCTGCCTCTGTATTTCCTGCAAATGTTCCCGCGGCTAAAATTACAGTTAAACTAAAGATAGTAATGATTTTTTTAAACAAAGAAGTCAAATCTCATGTTCCTCCAAAAGCTGTTTTTTGAAAAACGTTCCAACAAATTGTGTTTGAAAATTTCTCTATACCCATACTAACACGAACCGAAACACAGTGGCTTTACAGTTGTGTAACAAAACTATTACATAAAACGTCTAATACTATTCGAGATTTTTGTTTGATCCAAAATGCATACTTATGTAGAAGTTGAATAATTACTATTTAAAATGCAGATATTTTTGAGAAAAAAGCAAAAGTCCTTTTAGTGCATTTTGTCATCACCGGTTCTAGAGTGCTTTGGACGAAATATT